>JAQVCG010000126.1 GCA_028689875.1 Candidatus Rifleibacteriota bacterium
ACAACAGTTTCAGCACTTATTGAGCAATTTCTCAATGATGGGCTAAACAATCTAGGGGGCAAAAATGATAATCAAGGCTGAATTATAAATGTGCTTCAACAATTTTTGATGATTAGAAATGCAAGCAGAATTTAAAATATATTTTCATGTCGTGATTTTTCGTGAGATTTCCGAACGAAAAAATAGCCCTCTTATTAGCTGATAGTGCTTATTCCAGAGGCAAAAAATATTTTGTTGAAATCGCTGAAAGGTGCTTGGTTAAGGGAAAGCGTAAAATAGGTGATATCGTTTAAAGCGTAGTATAAAGAAAACGAACAAAAAAATACCCGCCAAGAGCTGGCAGGCACACAAATAAATTATTATAGGCGTAGTATATCACGTTAAGCCGAAAAGGCAAGCTTGATATTTCGGAAATCTGCACAGCTCATGGCATGGTGAAAATTATGCAGGAGTTGATTTTTTATGCAGATCGAGAAATTTTACAGCACAGAAGAAACAGCAAAACTCATCAGGTGCAATGCTTGGCACATTCGTTACATGCTCAGAAATGGCATATTGAGAGGCGTTAAAGTTTCGCCGAAAGCGTGGAGAGTGCCAGAAAGCGCCATACTTGAGTTAATCGAGCGCGGCAGCAATCAACAAACAACAGCAAATTGATAGCGCAAGCCTATGTTTTGCGCCATTTGCAACAAAGAACTTAAAAGACCGGGCAGCCATTTTATCAATAAACATGGCTTAACGCTGGTCGATTATTACCGCCTGCATGAACCTGCAAAGGCGGCAAAACTGGCGCTGGTTGAGTTTCTAAACAGTCATTATGTAACTATTCGCAGCAGATATTCGGGTTATAAAGAAGGCAGAATATTTACAGTGTCAAATCGAGGCTGGGCGCTGAACGATAAAGATTTAATGCAGCATATTGAAGGCGATAGAGGGCTGGGGGTTTACTTCCCGAAAGATTACAGTATTTTTATCGGCATTGACGTTGACAGCCTTGATAAAGAGGTTTTAAACAGGGTTTATAATGCGGTCAGGGCTTACGGGGTCGATGATAGCAATATACTAATCAGCTTTTCAGGCAGAAAAGGTTATCATCTTGATATTTTCTTATCAGAACCGCTTTCAAAGGCGATAATCAAGAAGTTTTTTAACTGCCTGATTCGTGATGCTGGCGTAAATACTGAAAAAGAAAAAGTAGAGTTATTCGGGGGCAGCGCGGCGGCTTATAAGTTACCGCTGGGCTATCACTACAAAACAGGCGCGTTCTGTTACCCATGCGATGAATGGGGCAACGAACTACCCACAGAAAGCATTTTTTCTATTGAGAAGATCAGCCCGAAAGTTATTGCAGATGCAGTTGATATAAATTTTGTTGAAAATCCCGATTCCGATTTACAGATTGCCTTCGCTGATTTATGCGATGATGTGAAACCTCTTGAGAGTTACGATAGAACAAACGAAAGCAATTTAAAGCGCGTTGAAGCTCTCATTAGCTCAGGCGTTCATTTTAAAGGGGCGCGGCAAAAGGCTATTCTTTCGGTTGCGGCTTATTGCAAAGATATAAAGCGGCTCAGCGTCGGTGATACTATTGATTTTTTGCGCAGCTGGGTTGCTGAAAAATGGTCGAAATCTGTTATTGATAGAGAGGTTTTTAACCACATTAAGCACACAGCTTTATCAGTTTATAAACATAATTTTCGCTTTAACGTGAGTGCAAACAAGATTGAAATTAACCTGCCGGAGATTCGCGAAATATTCAGCGTAAAAAGTAGAAATAAGCTTCAATCGGCGGCACTCAGAAAACTATATTTCATTCTATTGCGGCACGCGAAAGCATACGCAGATTGTAACGGCGTGTTTTTTATGAGCTATCATCAGATGCAGCTTGCCAACGGCAGCAAAGAAAGAACTGCTTTGACGCGGCAAATCAAAAAGCTGGTCGAACTTGGCAAAGTTGAGGTCGTCAGCAGCAATCAAAATGCGGGCGGCTCCGGTTGCAAATTCAAGAGGGTTAATCAATACCGCCTGCCGCGTTTACAGGCTTGTTCATATGATGGCATTACATTCACTTTATGCAATCAGCCTGATACCTGCAAAGATTGTTACAAGAAAGCAGCGGTTTTTCTTATTGATAATGAGAACGAGCGCAAAAAACTTATAGCGGGCTGGGAATTTCGCAAACTTGAACCGTGCCAAAAAAATCAAAAAACTTTGCCTTTATGTGAGGGGTTGTAAATCGTGCAAACTTTATCAATAAATTCAATGAAATATGCAAAAAAAACGTTATGGCATTTCGTATGCTTTTCAGCTCTAGGCGCTTATCTCAGAGGCGTTTTTTTATCAACCCCTTACATAAATAAAGAGGTTAATCATCACGCTGGGAGTTTGCGGCGGCTATTGGTTATTTCAATGGCAGTTTATAGCAATGGTTTTTTATGGTTGTGCGGCAAGTATAAAAAATTCATCGGGGTTAAAAAAGGGGTTAAAAATTGGTGGTGGTTTAATGGGTGGTGGTTTTCTGGTTGATGTTTTGAGATGGGCGCAGGTGGTTAAAATTCTGCCGGGCGCTGGTATGAAAATTTCGGCAGGTAGTTTTGAAATCGCAAAGGGTTTTTTTTCGCGGGCACATGGTGGTGCTCAGTCCTGATTTAATTTATTGAAAGGTGTTTATTTTATGAAACCTATGTCTAAAAACAGTCGTGAAGCAGTTGCGGCACTTATAGCGGCGATGTATTCAGATTGGTTGAACGAACTGCCAGAAGATAAGTTTCGGCAAGAGTGCAAACGCTTTGATCGTGAAACTCATCTGCTAAGTGCTGCAAATTGCCTACTTGCCATGAAGCACGAATTGTCAGCACAACGGTAATTTTTCGCGGGCGCTTATGCGCTCAATTAACCATATTGGAGTTCAACAGATGATGCGATTAACAGACGAAGAAAAAAACATGCGTGAGGGCTTGCGCTCTCAAACTCAGCGAAGGGCGGTGGCGTTCATGAATGAAGTTGAGGTAGAACGTCAGGCAGCAGCGGCAAGGGGCGACAAAGAAACCGCTTTTTGGTTGCAGGCACAGATTAAAGCTCTGGCAGATGCTTCAACGTCGGCAGATTATACGCTGGTTAATAATTTTGAGAAAGCATGGCAGCAGCGCAAAGAGTCGCAGCAATCGGCGGCAGATGCAGCACTGGCGGCAAAAGCGCCATTGCCGAACGCTAAAGAGATACTAACCCGCGCCCATCAAAAAAAGGCTCAAGAGCAAAGAGAGATGAAGCGGCGATTAACTGAACATCTCAAGAGATAACATCAGCGGCAGGGCGTTCAATGCGGGCGCTCTGCCTTATTCAATCAGGGGGGTGGCATTGTGTCAGGTCGAAAGCGTGATTTTTCAAGGGCGTTATTGATAAAAATAGCTTATGCAGCCGGGTATTATGGCGGTGGAACTCACAATATAGCGGCGCGGTTGGGTATATCTGTCAGAACTTGGCACTATTGGAAACATCGAGAAGAAGTTAAAAAAGCGATTGCTCAGGGTGTTAAAAGGCGCTGGAATCGCTCACTTATCGAGATGGGTTGGAACCCGGTAGAACTTGAGTTAGAACTTGATGCAGCAGCAGCGGCACTTGATGCGCTTGAAAAAGATTTTAACATTGAAAGTTATACCGAAAACGGTTTTTTCGTTACGGTTGAAGCAATGAAAACAGGCAACGGCATAACCCGAACTATATCAAAAACACCTATTTTGCAGCCGATTGAAGAATTGCTGAATCGTGAAAATCTTTGATGTTTGGATTTTATGAGGCAATAAAAGAGAAAAAGCGCTATTTTCTGCAATTCACGCAGATATTAACGGTGATACAATACAATCAACAGCCATACGGCGGGCAAGGTGCGTTTTACTTTGATACTGGTATGTGTTTATACCTTTTGCCCTTTTTCGACGCGTTATAGGGCGAGTTTTAACATGTTTGAAATTGGTCGGCAGAAAAAAAGTTAGCAAAAGCTAGCAATTTTTACCGCTTTTTTACCGCTTGCCATGTAAAACCGCTCTATCACTTAACTTTTGTGATTTTGCTATATTCACAAAAGATATTGCTTGCGTTATTATAATATTTGCATTATTGTATTATTTGTAAG
>JAQVCG010000127.1 GCA_028689875.1 Candidatus Rifleibacteriota bacterium
GGCAGCTTTTGCGGTTTTGCGCCGTGATAGCCGTCTAGAACGAAGCCATTAAGATGGGTTTTTCCTTTTTTATCTCCGAAACTCTCAAATTGTTCTGGATCTGTTGAGTCGTTGCTTTTTTTGATGACTCCCTTTTTGTTGTTTATAAATTCGACAGAAACAGGAGACTCGGCTTTAATAAAACCGGGCGAAGATATTTTTTCCATTTCTAGAAGTTCAGCACCGCGGTCAAAGGTTCCTCTTTTTGAGAAACTTATCATTTCGTGTCCATAAAGTCTGCCTGTTTTTATTTCTCCGCTTGTGACTCTATAGGGGCCGTATCCGCCTAAATCCAGTATTTCCCCGTCATATAATACAAAGTTGCCCGGAGTAATTTTTTCTAATACCACAGAAATTTTTCTATGAGAGTTCTCAACTTTTCCTACAGACTCTACTAAAAAGTATCTGTGTGCTTCATCCACTGTTTTGGTATCGGGATTATTTTTTGAGTTAATCAGTTTAACCCTTGTGCGAAATTTTCCTTCGACCTTCATTTTTGAAAATTTAATGCTGCCAGAGTATGCGCCGGCCTGTATGTCATTGATTCTAAGGCCGCCGGTGCTTTTAACGTGCGTGTATTTTCTTGCTGCAGGTGAAGGCCATTCACCTGGCTTTGAGGGTATATATGGGTTCCCGTGGGTAACAAATTGGTAGTCTGCTTTCATTTCAGAGAGTATACAGTGTAAACCTGCTTCTGCAACGCTTAGGGCTAAGTAGTCAGATGCTGATTTAGAGAGAAGATTGATTTGTCCCCGTTGAAAATTTAAAACGGCTCCGGCCAGTATGCCCAGTATTAGGCATACCATTAAGACAATTATTATGGCTTGTCCTCTTTTTTTCATGGTATAACCCCGTTCAGCTTACCTCTAATATTGAAACAGGTTTTCATTTGATGCGCGATTCTTTTGTCATTACCTGTTTCGTTTCCTGTTCTTACAAAGGTTGCGTAAACATGCAACAGATAGGGGCCGTTTCCGTTTAGTGAATATGGTTCATGGGTTATTAGGCTCTTAAAAGGCAGTGCAGCCGAAAAACTTTTTATATTAATAGGTTTTCTGTTGGTCGTGAAAACAACTAATTGATCAATTCCATTGCATATTTTCTTAACAGCTCCTTCGCTCGAGGGGCCGTCGGTTGCTTTTTTGGTTCTTCTGAATAAATCACTGGTTCCATCACTTGCTTTTTTCAAAAAATACTCAATCGTTTCTTCTTTTAAAAAACCTTGTGCTGGCGGTTTGACAAGAAAATCCATTTCTTGTCTTCGCAAAACGCACACTGTTCCCTCTTTTAGCGGTAAAAGCGAAGGAACGGTTTCTTTATTTGTTGGCACCGGATAATCAACCCAATTTGCGTTTCTGACGTCATTTCCAAAGAGGGCAAAGAATTGTCTGGCGCTTTCGTTTATTCCTATATGTTCAAGCGCGATTTTAATATTTTTTACTTCAGCAAAAAACAATTTATATATTGCACCGGTCAGCATTAAAAAAATAGCTGCCCCGATCATTATTTCTACAAGTGTTATCGCTTTTTTTGAGTTAAGTTTTTTCATTTATTTACCAAAGGTCACAATGTGCTGTTACAACTTCAAACTCTATGGGTGTGCCGTCTTCGTGAGATTTCCAAGAAACGTTGACTCTAATTATTTTTAGCCCTGTATTTATGTCTGCGTTCATTGAATCTACATTTTCTACAGTTACTTTTCTCTTATAGATAATACCGCCGATTTCTATCGATGGAACAAAACCATCATAGTTTTGATCATGTGTGTCTTTTCCTGATGCAAAATCGCTTATTAGTGTGTTGCCGGCCTTATCTTTGTCTGAACCGATTTCTTGTGATCTGGCCGCTCTTATAGCTTCTATTGCTTGGTTTGCAAGAAAAACCGCATTTTCGTAGTTTCTTACTTTTTTAACGCCCGTAAAGCTGTTTGATATTGTCCAACCTATGATAAAGACGACAACCATGAGAAGGCAAGCAATAAGAATTTCTATAAAAGTCATTGCTTTGGATTTATTGTAACAAATATGGTTAATAGTCCTGTTCATTGTGACATTATAACCAATACATAGATTCAATGCAAAAAAAATCACCCCGAATAATTTCGAGGTGATTTTTTAAATTTGTCAGAATAACTCGTCCGGGTTAAGACCGGCTTCTTGTATTGAGAAGTCGGGGTTGATGCTTGCTCTGACTCCGGCTGTTTCATTGGCCGGGCCTTCGCATATTTCTCTGACCAGTGCAGGGTCGAGTCTCGGATTTTCGAGAGTCGAGTTGGCGGGAACTGTGCAGTCGCCGGTTGGTATCCAAACGAAGTCGGGGTGATTATTGCGTGATTCGCCGGTCCATTCGCCGGAAACTATATTGCCGTGGTCGTCTAAGAAAAGATTGTAGGTATATTTTACCTTAAACCATTTGCAACCAATAAAGTCGGGGTGCACATCGTCATTAACAAAATAACAGTAGGTAGTAACCTTAAGTTTTTTGTCGTCGAACCAACCGGTGCTCCATGATGATTCAAACTTATAGAGAGGGTAATTCCATACCATTCTGTCAGATGCTATATCACAAACCATCGCGCTTTTGCCGGAACCTATGTGTTTAATGAGCAGTCTGTGAAATTCATCCGGGTATATGTCGTCGGGATCATCGCCGGATTTGCCCCAGTTTCTGTTACCGTAAAAGTTGCAGTAGCAGTTCATGTATTGCTCTGATAAGAGGCCTTTTTGGTCTGCCGAGGTAAACACAATTCCACCTCTTGTTCGAGAAATTGTGGGTTCAGAGGCGAGTATGGCCGCAGCGGCCCAACCGTTACAATGGCCTTCCCAGCCTTCTGCTTTCGGATTATAGTGTCCGTTTCTTACATCGGCTTCCCAGGCGTGAACTCCGGGGTTTTTGCCTGTTCTTGATTTTGCGTAATTGTCAAATTTTTCGAAAGGTGACGGCTGATGTCCTTGCCAACCTTTTATCAATAAACCCTTTTTGCGTGACCACCAGTCTCCGGACCAAGGGGCGGGCTTAATCTCGCCGCTAGCTGAATCTCCGGCAAACAAAGATAACGGTGCTAATGCAATAAGAAACGCCAATAATAGGGTGATTTTTCTCATTGTTCGTTACCTCCGTTTTCGGTATTAGGATTATTGTTTTTGTTCTGATATTTTATAAGTCTTACTTTTCTGTCACGTCTTGTAGAAGCTACTGCCCAGGGGTAACCTTGCCGCCAAGTTTGAGATATGTCGTTTTGAGCTCTTTCTTCGCTGATTTCTATTGAATAAGCTTTTTGAGCATCTTGAGACATTCCCTGTGCTGAATATGCTCCAAAACCGTCTGCGTTTTGTCTTTTCGGTTGCTTGTTATCTTGTGAAACGGTTCTTTTAAAAGAAAGTCCGCCGACATTTCTTACTTTTGCAAATTTTTTGCCGATAGCTTTTTTAATTTTTCCATAAGCAGAAAAACCGTCTGCGCCTTGTGCTCTGCTAACCGGAGCATTTTCAAGAGGGAAAACCGGTAAATCGTAAGGCACTATTGTGTCTTCAGATAAAAGGGGCTGAGGACTATTTGGATCAACTTCTTTTTCAGAGTATTTCATTCCGTTAAGAGTAGGATACAGGTCTATTACTCTTACCGGTCTTAAGTCGTTTTTTGCCAGCCACAATACTGCTTGGTTTTTAACATTTGAAGTATTTGCATAAATATGAAGAACGTAGCATTCTACTCCATCTTTTTCTTTGATGGCTCTAACTTTGAACACCCATTGAATCGGAGCTTGCCATGATTCAACGTCAGACTTTAGGTCTTTATGAGAAGCTTCCAGAATCCATTCTTCTCCGATTTGCCAGTTTGGTATAAAACCGGTCTGAGAAGACTCAAGGTCGTTCTCAGATGCCATAATGCTTGGAGCAACTAATAATGTTGCACAACAAAACATTAACGCTACCAATAAGACTTTTTTATTCATTACAACCTCCAAAAAGGCATATATTCGATAATTATGTACAATTGTAGTTAAAAAAACGGGAACCGTCAAGTCTTTCAATAAATTTAGCATCATTTA
>JAQVCG010000128.1 GCA_028689875.1 Candidatus Rifleibacteriota bacterium
TCCATAGGATACTCGTTTTAGAACTTTTATTTTGTTATTAAAGCCTTCTGTAACGCCATTCGTGTAGTTATATTTAAAAGCATTTAGTATTTCTTTATACCAGTTTCTATAAGTGTTTGCGCAGCCTATAAACTCTTTTAAACCTGATTCTTCAGCTCTTTTTATCCAATCAGCAAATCTTTGACGTTGCTCAGAATATTTTGGGGATTGGCATATTTCATAGAATTGTTCTTTTAATGAGTGGGCAAGGCGAAGGTCATCGTTATATAAAAGCATTAGATCAACAGCACTTTTATTTTCCGTTGAAAGATTTTTATAGCGTGCTAGCAGTAGCCTTTTACTGCGTTTATAATACTTTCGTAGGGTTGTGGGCATGGTTTTTTGAAGACGTTTTCTTACGCCTTCTATTGCCCAAGAAACTTGTCGAATAAAGTGATATTTATCAATAATAATCTTGGCATTTGGAAAACAGACTTTAGCTAACTCTGCGTAAGGCGTCCACATATCACATACAAAAAAATTAACCCGTTGACGCTGGTCTTTTGGTATTTTTACAAAGTAATCCATGAGGTGAGAAGTGGTTCGGTCGGGCAAAATATCAAGAATTTTATGCTTTTTGCCATCCACGAGAATACACTGAAATTTGCCAGTTTCCGCATTGCCTTTAAACTCATCGATACAAACCACCTTTGGCATGGAGGGCGTAGAATAGTTTAAAATATCGACAATTCTGGCAATCGTTGAAGCACTTAGGTTAGACAGCTTTGCTATTTTCTTTAAGCTAAGAACATCTTCTAATTGCCGACAAACGAAATGAACTAATCTATTTGTCATACGGTGATAACGAGGTAAAAAGTCGTATGATTCGTAAAAGTGTTTGCCGCATTTACAGGCATATCTGCGTTTTTTAAGAATGATGTATGTAGATTGAAACATATAAGGAATATCTTTAATCACCTGGGTTCTATAATCATGTATTTTAGAAGTTTTGTTACCACAGGCAGGACAAATGCACTCATGGGGCTGGGTTCCAACAAAAATTTTAATGGAATTTTCGGTAGTAACAATGTTTTCTACAAAAACCTTTTTTAAATTTAGTAATTTATTGATAGAATTATCTTGCACTTATATCAGTCTCCTCTCTGTTTGTCTTAGCAACTAACATTTTGAAGGATTTTGATTGTAAGTGCATCTTTTTTTGCAAAAAAATGTTGGGAATGAATGAACCACCCCAACATTTATTATAGAGCCTATAAATTTACCATGATTTTTTATAGTTTTACGCAATTATGCAAGGCAACATGCAAGTCAAAATCGTTTTCCTTCTCAACATGAAATACAACAAAAAAAAGGGTGGCTTTTGCCACCCCAAAAACTACTTCGTTTCAATCACAGGTACCTTCCCTTTACTGCCAACCTTCAGCCCCAGCAGCTCTGCAATATCACGGGTTTTGATATACGTCACACCATCCTTGCGAATCATATCAGCCTCACATTCTTTTCCGTCCACGATGATTTTTTCTCTTTCCACCACTTCTTCAACCTCCGTTTCGTACTCAATAAAATCCATTAACAGCCAGTGAGTAAATTCATTTTTACTTAATGAAACTTCTCTTACTCCGTAAGCCGAGCCATCCGCCGCAATATAATAGGGCACGTTTTCTTTGATGCCCGTATAAATCCCCACATGCCCTCGCATCCAAACCAGAGCACCAATGGGGGCATTTTTTATGGTATTGATCAGCTCTTTGCGAATTGCTTTTTCATACAACTGCGTAGAACTTAATATTTTCCCTGTTGCCCATCCAATCAGCCCCGAACAATCTACACAAACCTTTCCTACCTTTTTTTCATCACTTTCCCAAACGTTTTTTTTACCATATCTATTCTGCAAATAGTTAAAGTTGGCCTGGGTCATGACGGTCCCTTTCATGCCGTAAACGTAGGGAGTGCCCAGCTTAGATCGGGCAAAAGTCACCAGATCTTGTCCTGTCATACTACTTCCCCCTTTACAACCTCTTGAATTGCTTTGTTCTGTGTCAGAAGCATCCGCATTTCAATTAAAGCCGCATCCACCCATCCTGAAAATAATTCAAAGGATACAACCTTTGTCAGATATGGGAATCTTGCAATAAATAAATCCCATACATACCTTAATTTCAACTGTCCTGTGCCGCTTCCCAGTTCCTTTTCCGCTTGGATGCAAGCATATAGCAGCCATTCCTTAATGGTTTCAACCTGCTTCCCAGTTGGCATCTTGGAAAAATCATACACAACAGAAACTCCAATCGCGATACCCGCAATGCCTAGTACCAAAATAAACCAATTTTCAACCAGCCACGTCATTATTATTTATCCCCTTTCTCATATCCTCAACAAATACTTGTTTTGCTTCCTTTTCCCGTTGTTCTTCAATCAAACGAACCTTTTCTTCTTCTTTTGTTTCTTTGAACGACTTCATAAAATACCCCAGCATCACTGCAATAACGCTTGTTACAACGGTAATAGAAAGGGTTTCAGCAATCTGCTCCCTTCCCAAAAAGGCAAGGAGATAGGAAAGTTGTAAATCAAACAAAGCAGTAATCAAAATCCACTTTACCGCTTTTTTGGAGAATGTTGTTTTCTTTCTTCTTATGGCAACCACCCCCCAGAAAATAAATACCCCACCACCGCCCCCACTACAACAGTGATCACCCGCTCCACAATGCTTTCCCACCGCTTCACAGGCTTTTCTGCCAGAGTTTTTACATCAGCTTTTATTTCGCTCACGTCTTCTTTTATATAGCTCTGTTCCGTTTCCATCTTAGTAAAAGCATTGGTCAGCTGTTCAAGGTTGTCCTGCCGTTCCTCCACCTTGTCCAGTCTATGCTTGTTGCTCTTGCTTCGTGCATCTACTTCCACTAATTTCTCTGCCATTTCGTCCTGATTCATCCCTTCACCTCCTACGTTGCCAAATTTCCAGCTGCATCAATGATCGTTGCATAGGAACCATTCACCCCTGTGCTGCTAAAGCGCAAGCCATAACTGCCAAAATGAAACACCTTCGTCGCATCCGCCGTTGATGTACCATCCACGCAAATATAAAGCCCTTCAGCATTTATCGTAACTTTTCCAGAAATCAGCCCGTATACCTGTTTTACTTCCGTAGATGCGCTTGTGGCAGACGTAAGGCTCTTTTTTCCGTTGGTAACAGAGCTTGTCAAATCGGCAACAAAATCCCCCAATTCTACCTCGTTATATTGCTCCAGCAGACAATCCCATTCATAGGAAATGACTTGGGCTTTTTTATGGAAACCCATTTTTGTATTGGAAACCGTCACCACATCCCCCAACTGAACCTCTTCCAAAATAGCATATTCCTTGTATTCTTCCGTTTTGGAGAGCATCTGAAAGTCAGCCTTGATATTCACTTTCGGCAAATCGCAACCACCGTCAAACAACTCTTGGACTGCACCAGGCAACTGGGAATAAGCTAAGCTGCTGTCCTCAAATACATAAATTTTCGGATTGGCATAGCTGTCAATATACGGGCTATCTCGATACGCTCCCGACATTGCCACGCCATCCTTGCCATAAGCGTAAATTCTTGTGGCAACGTCTGAAATATCCTCGGAAACATCTAAGCCCACAAGGTTTTTACCATATCGAATAGCAACACCCCGATCCTGCCCAATGGAGGGCTTCATGCTTACGGTAAATCCATCCCTTAAAATCTCCCCCCCAAACGCCTTTACGAAGCTGTATGCATCCTCGTCCGTACTGAGCAAAGCAGTAATTGGGTTCTCCTTGTTTAGAATTATCGTACCCGTTCCCGTCATATCTGTTTCAAAAATGAAATCCATGGAATAGGCAAATGCCCCCTTGATGGCATTCAAAACAGCCTGGGGCGTGCCGGATACGTTCAGGCTCGGACAAAGATTATCCAGCAAATCATAGAAAATATGTCTAGCATTTACCTTAATTCCATCTAACGTGGGATTGACATAATAAATCCGAAACGGCTGTTTCCCCCTTGGTGTGGATGCAAAAATAATCCGTTCTTTCTCAATCTTCTCCCACTTCCCCCATTCATCATAGG
>JAQVCG010000041.1 GCA_028689875.1 Candidatus Rifleibacteriota bacterium
TTTTTTTGAAAAGATAAATAATGCAACGGCGAAGAAAAGCGCCGCCCATGCCAATGATGCCATAGCACTTTGCATTATTTCTTCTGTCATAATTGTTTTTGTTTTGTCGAGTATTCCGCTGATTGTGTCAAAAGAAAACAGAGTGTCGCTGTGTCTTGTAAAGCACCATTCAGCAAGTTTTGAATACCATGGGTCTATGTGAATAAAAAGGTTTTGTACAATAAAATAAAAGGCGTGAATCATCATTAAAACAGTTAAGGCAGTGAATGACATCATTATTGCTGACTCAAAGAACAATGAAAAAACAATGAAATATCCCGTTGTCACCAGGTTTCCGACTAACGACAAAAGCAGCAATTGGAATGCCGAACCTGCACTGACTATGGCGCTTACGTTCGCCACTTCCGCAATATCTGACTTAGTTAAAGCTTTTGCAATATAAAGGTCGCATTGAAGCAGAAAACCGCCGATTAACACTGCAATAATGAGAAAAATCATTACTGCGACGGTTTTTGCGCTAATTACCTGCCATCTTTTTACGGGCGTGAGCAGAAGCATTTTCATATACCCGCGGCCGAACTCTGTTGAGAAGCTGTCGCCGACGATGAGCGCCAAGAAGAACGGCGATATTAGTGCGAAGAGCTTGAAGTGAATGGTGAATAGGTTTTTAACGGCCTCGTAGAGCATTGAGTAAGATATTTGGCCGTATCCGAGGCTGTTGAATTTTACGTATGCTATGATAAGGCCTATTGCGGCGATTAGCGGTATCACATTGAGTGCGAACAGAAATAGAAGCGCTTTTTTTCGGCTTAATATTTTATTCAGTTCGAACAAAATCAATGTGGAAAATCTGTGCATTTAGGTGAATTCTTTCTTTAAAAACATTCCGGTGAGGGAATTTTTGTTTTTTGCGAGTTCTTCGGGAGTGCCTTCGCCGACGATTATGCCGCCTTTGTCGCCGCCTTCAGGGCCGATGTCAATGATGTGGTCGGCCGATTTTATGACGTCGATGTTGTGTTCGATAATGCAGACCGTGTTGCCTTTGTCGGCAAGGCGGTTTAAAACTTCGAGCAGCATTTTAACGTCTTGAAAGTGCAGGCCTGTTGTGGGTTCGTCGAGCAAATAGAAGGTTGAGCCTGTTGCGACTTTTGCCAGTTCGGTGGCGAGCTTAACTCTTTGGGCTTCACCGCCGGACAAAGTTGTGCTTGCTTGTCCTAAGCTGATATAGCCGAGTCCGACGTCTTTAAGAGTTTGTAGTTTGCGCCTGATTGCTGTAAACGCGTCAAAAAACGGAATTGCCTCTTCGACGCTCATCTCGAGCACTTCGGCAATATTTAGACCTTTGAACTTAATTTTTAACGTTTCGTCGTTGAATCTTTTGCCTTTGCATTGTTCGCAAGTAACAAAAACATCGGGCAAAAAGTGCATTTCGACCTGAATTTGACCTGTTCCTTCGCAAACTTCGCATCTACCGCCCTTAACGTTAAAGCTGAATCTGCCAGACTTATAACCGCGTGCCTTTGCTTCCTGCGTTTGCGCAAAAAGCTCGCGTATGGGTGTGAAAATTCCTGTGTAGGTGGCGGGGTTAGAGCGCGGAGACCTGCCTATGGGGCTTTGGTCGATGTTAAGAACCTTGTCGATGTTTTCAATGCCTTTAAGGGTTTTATATTGCCCGACTTCGAGGTGAGACCGGTTAACTATGTTGTTTAATGCCGGGTAAAGAGTGTCTGTAACCAAACTTGATTTCCCCGAGCCTGAAACGCCTGTTATCAAAACCATTTTGCCTAGTGGTATTTTGACATCAATATTTTTAAGATTGTTTTGAGTCACTCCGGTTATGGTGATAAGTTTACCGTTACCTTTACGGTGCTTTTTAGGCGTATCAATAACTTCTTTTCCACTCAAAAACTTGCCTGTAACGCTGACTTCAGAGTCTTTAATCTCTTGCGGTGTTCCTTGAGCGACAATCTTGCCGCCGGCTTTGCCGGCTCCCGGGCCGATATCAATAATAGAATCAGCTTCTTCCATAATTTCGCGGTCGTGTTCAACCACCAACACGGTGTTTCCGAGGTCTCTGAGTTTTTTTAGCGAATCGATGAGTCGGCGGTTATCTCTGGGGTGCAGGCCTATACTTGGCTCGTCGAGCACATAAGTGATGCCTACCAGCGCCGAGCCGATTTGAGTCGCGAGCCTGATTCTTTGCGCTTCGCCGCCTGAAAGCGTTTGCGCCGCGCGCGAAAGATTAAGGTAGTCTAACCCGACATCTTTCAAAAAACCTATACGACTGTTAATTTGTTCCAGCACTTTTTTGCATATGAATTTTTCTCTGTCTGTTAATTCGATGTTTGTGAAAAAATCATAAAGTTCGCCCACCGAGTGCTGCGATAGTTCGTGAATATTCTCGTTTTTAATTTTTACGGAAAGGGCTATGTCGTTTAATCTTTTGCCGTGGCATGTGTGGCAAGGCAATGTTCGCATAAACCTTTCGTAAAATTTTTGTGAACCCATAGAATTGGTTTCTGAGTGCCTTCTGGTGATTGTTGGAATAATTCCTTCAAAAGGCTTGTTTATGGCGCCTTCCATTGTTCTGCCCTTATATTTGACCGTTAAAGAAACGTTTCCTGAGCCAAACATTATTACATTCTTAACTTCTTCGGGCAGGTTTTTATATGGAGTGGTTAACGAAAACTTGTAGTGTTTTGCCAAGCCTTCCATCATTTGTCTTGCAAAACTGCTTTCTGTGTAGTTGTCGCTTGCTATGGCGCCTTGTGCTATTGAAAGCTCGTCGTCGGGCACTACCAATTCAGGGTCGACTATTAATTTAAAGCCGAGTCCGGAACAATCGGGGCAAGAGCCGTATGGGGCGTTAAAAGAAAAAAGCCTTGGTTTAATTTCGGGCAGCGATATATCGCAGTCTCTGCATCTAAGGTGTTCGCTAAAGAGCTGCTCCTTTTTTTCTGATTCTGTTTCTATTGTGGCTAAAAGTTGGCCGTCTGCCATTTTAAAGCAGAGCTCAATTCCCTCAGATAACCGCGCTTTAACTGCTTCTGTTTCTGATTCAGATATTCTTATTCTATCTACGGCTACTTCTATGTCGTGTTTTTTATTTCTGTCTAACTCCGGTATTTCGTCGTCGTCCAGTGACCAGATTTCGCCGTCAATTCTGACTCTTGAAAGCCCTTCTTTTCGAAGTTCTTCAAAAACCTTTGTGTATTCGCCTTTTCTGCTTCTGACTATTGGTGCGAGCAATGTAATTTTTGTTTTGTCGGGGTAACTTGCTAAGGTGTCGGTTACTTGCTGGGCAGTGGCTTTTTCGACTGGCTTTGTGCATTTAGGGCAAAAAGGTTTTCCGATAGCCGCAAACAAAAGTCGAAAATAGTCGTAAATTTCTGTTACTGTTCCGACCGTTGAACGCGGATTATTAGATGTTGATTTTTGCTGTATGGCTATTGTGGGTGAAAGCCCTTCAATAGACTCAACATCGGGCTTTTCCATTTGGTTCAAAAACTGTCTTGCGTATGAAGACAGTGACTCCATGTATCTTCTTTGTCCTTCGGCGTGTATTGTGTCGAATGCTAAAGATGACTTACCGGAGCCCGATACTCCGGTAATAACTGTCATGGTTTTGTCGGGAATATTCAGGCTTATACCGCGTAAATTATGAACATTTGCCTTTAATATTTTTATCATATTTATCAGCGCCAGTCATATTGAATAACGCTTGCTTGAACAGGCTGTTTAACCTTCTTTGATGAAAATACGACTTTATAGAAACCCGATACTTTAACGGGTGCGTCTGAAGAGGATTTTACTTCTACAAGCCCGTTTTTGACAACTACTTCGCCGTAGTCTTTCTCTTGGTTATAAAGCACTTTGAAAAGCCCAGACTTACCGGATATGGTAACTCCGGCAGCGACTATTTCGAGCATGTCGCGCCCGTCGAGATCTATTGTTACTGTAACTTCGCCTCTTGTTAATTGGGCTACCTCTTTTTCAACTTTATTTTCTTTTTCGGCCAATATCGGCTTTAGAACAGTCATTTCTGTATTGCCTAAGGCCTTGACCAGGTTGTTGAGCTGCAACTGCACCGTAACCGAATCGGCTTCGTTTGTTCTGAAGGAACAATCTTCACTGAATTGCATATTGTCTTTAACGGGTTCCCAGAGACCAATCTTTCGAAACTCGGGGTTCCCGACTTTTTCAGCTACCGAAGAGATATATAATTTTTCTCTTTCTTCTTTGTATGCCAGTTCTTTTGAGCGTTTGCTGATCATTAAACCAAACGCTATTACAATAAGTATTACGGCTAAAATGATTCCGCCTACGATCATCACTCGCTTTTGTTCTTCAGCTTTTTGCGCTACTATTTTTTGCTTTTCGCGTTCGGCCTGAAGTTTTTTTAAAGCCTTATGATCTAATTTTTCTAATTGATGCCATTGTTTTGCCATGATTTAGAACTACAACCTTACAATAAGTCTATGCCAACTTGTGGAGTTGCCATTATAGAGTTTTCTTTTACTACTTTTTCATCTTTAGGATACACCGTAGATATTTTAACGGAAATTGGAAGAAAGTCCACAGGTTTTTCCGGGGGAATCGTGCCTCCCACCATAAATTCCACAAAATTCACGTTGTTTACGAGTGTTTTACTAGAGCTTTCATTAGGTATCGGCGCCAAGTTAAGTTTTCCTGAGCGGGCATAATTATTGTGCGCGTCTGTGGTAAACGTGAACGCTTCTGTTTTTAATATTAGTTTTCCGAGAGGTTCGGCAGAATATTTAGCTTCATAAGCAAGAATTAATTCATGCTTAGTGATTTTTCCCGTGCTTTCAGGTGGTTTTTCGGGCGATGACACTACCCATTTCATGATTGTTTGTTGCCCTGATGCCGGAACTTTAATTTTTTCGGCGTCTTTAAGAATTTTTAAATAAAACTGTGCGGCAACCGATTTATCGGTATTGTCACATGGGTCATAGAATTTGTCGCTAAACATTGTTGTTGGATAAGTTGCGCTGTTTATGGTCCTATGCAATAGAGATGTTGCGTTTCTGAGTTCGTTTACAGCGTCATTTATGTATTGCCCCTTAGCAGCGGTTTTAGATCCACCTGTGTAAAGAGTATAAACTCCATACATAAACAGGCCCATGATTCCGCAGGCAACAACAATTTCAATGAGCGTAAACCCTCGTTTGTTTCTCATTCTATACTGCCTTTTCTTGTGACCTTTTGCACTCTCTTATGAGTTTGCGATTTGCTTTTGCCTTGAAAATTGGTTGCAATACCTTCTACTGTTATTTCTAAGGCTTCTTCGCCGTATTTTCTTAAACCTTGTATGGATTGAATTTTAACCTCAGAAACCTTGTAATTCATTGTGTATGGGTATCCGTCATTTTTGGCAATGTCAAAATCTTTAATTTTACTTATTTCTGAGTTTATGGTCATGTCAAGCACAGGCTGTAGGTTTGCGCTGAGTAAACTTTGGTTTGTGCAGTCTCTGATAAAGTATTGAAGGTATTTATCAGCTTTTAATTCTTTTGGTGGTGCAACGGGGTTTAAATAGCGTTTTTCGGGGTCACTTGATGCGCTATTTTTAAGCAGGAATCTGTAATCAGGATTTGTAAAGCTGCCAAGTCTTATAAATGCATCTTTGCCTGGTAAAGGGTGATAAAAATATTTGGGCTGACCATACATATCATATTCCTTAGACGGCAGTACTCTAATATAAACGCTTTCTTTGCCGGGGATCGAATATGAAACAAAAGTGTTGTCGTTTGTTTCGTTCTTGGCTTCGAATTCAGAGAAGTCAAAAATCGGGTTTTTACCTTGTGCTAATTCAACTGCATCGTAAAGTTCTGTTGGAAAGAGCTTGATTTTGAGTAAAAAATGCTGCATGGCGGCCCTTGCGGCAAAAAGGGCTTGTCTTTCTTGTAAGGTAATCTGGTTATGGGAGGCGGTGCTTGATTGTCTCATGTTAAGGGCCACAAATAGCAAGAGCAAACAAAAAGACACTACAAGAGAAATTACGATGGCCATGCCTCTTTTTGAATTTTTCATTAATCAAGGTCTCCTTTCATTGTCATTATATGGAGACGCTGAATATCACCCGCTTCGTTTTCGGGTTCTTTTAAAAACTGGATTTTATTGTTCCATTGTATCTGAATAACCAGTTTTTTCATTGAGCACCATGCAAACTGCTCGGCAGTTTTATAGGCTGCTTTTTGAGTTACCATTTTAGGGAAATAACGTTCGGCAGTTGGGTTAAGAAACGAGGGTGAGCCGGCGGGCAATGTTATGCCCATGTCGTTATAAATATTTTCGGGTGCTTCGGATACT
Source organism: Candidatus Rifleibacteriota bacterium (assembly GCA_028689875.1). Lineage (GTDB taxonomy): Bacteria > Muiribacteriota > Ozemobacteria > Ozemobacterales > Ozemobacteraceae > MWDD01. Next base: position 6,334 of record JAQVCG010000041.1, read on the forward strand.
TTTGTGGGTAAATCAAGTTCAGATGCAGCAACTGAGGGTTCATTTAATTTTTTTGCGTAGCTTCCCATCCATGAGCCGTCAGAGAGTGCAGAGGGATTTCTTAAGAATGCAAATGCAATCTCGTTTTTATCAGAAAACTCAGTTGGAGCACCGTCAGGATAAGAGGTTCCTATTTGTATTCTTTCTGGTTTAGACTTTTTTTCGTTAGAGCAAACATCTTCAACTTTAAGATGTATAAGATATGCTGTTCCGCGGGCGTCTTCAATGATTCCTTTGCATGGGTAGCCAAGGGACTCTTTTGTGGTGTTATTAAAGAGCATTGTTGACATCTTTTTGGCCCAATTATCGTCGTATCTGGTGAATTTAGCCATTTTTGAAATATCATCAACAGAGAGATAGCCCGGATTACCTTGTCTTATTGCGGCAAATGGAACATTGTCGAGAAAAGCATTTAAGGTTTCAGACGCTTTATTGATCGCATAAGCTTGAGAAGCAACAAGATCTGTATCGCTTGTTTGTTTGCTCATAAGCGTAAAGAGGGGAACAACAGCAATAACAAGTATTGCAACCGCTATAATTATTTCAAGCATAGAAATTGCTCGTCGATTCACTGTGCCCCCCTTATAAGTGCTTAGAGTTGTTGTTTTAAAGGACTTCTGAGGCCAACGCAGAAAGCGAAGAACGTTCTGATTTGTGTAGAATTATATGCCCGAACAGGTTATGATCTTTGAATTTTTCGATTACAAAGTTCAAACCGTTCGATGAGCTGTCGAGATATGGGTTATCGATCTGGTATGGGTCACCGGTCAGAACAACTTTTGTGCCTTCGCCTGCTCTGCTTATGATTGTTTTAACTTCGTGCGGAGTTAAGTTTTGTGCTTCGTCAACAATCAAGAATTGTTTTGGAATACTTCTACCTCTGATGTAGGTGATAGCTTCGATTTGAATTTTTTGCGATTCGATCAGGAACCTGATTTTTTTATCTACGTCGTCAGAGTTCTTATATAATCTGTCCATTACAAACTCGAGGTTGTCGAAAATCGGCTGCATCCAATGGCTGAGCTTTTCGTCTTTTGACCCGGGCAAATAACCGATATCTTTGCCGAGCGGCATAATCGGTCTGCTTACCAATAATTTTCTGAATGTGTGTTCATCTATGGTCTTCTGCAGGCCGCATGCCAGTGCCAACAGGGTTTTGCCTGTTCCGGCGCGTCCTACCATTGTTACCAGCTGTATTTCGTTGCACAGCAAAAGTTCTATTGCGAATTTTTGCTGTAAGTTCATCGGTTCTACACCCCAAGGTTTAGAATTTAGATGGAAAAGGGGTAACAGTTTTCTTTGTAATCCATCGTATTTTGCAAGTGCTGTTTTGTTTTCGTTTTCGGCTGCTTTAAGAAGAACGAATTCATTTTTAAACAGGTCGTCTTCTTCGTATGCAAGGCCTTCTTCTCTTAAGAATGTTTCTATTTTGGCTGCGGGCATGATTATTTCACACCAGCCGGTATAGAGTTCGTCTATGTCGATTTTATTAGTTTCAAAGTCTTCGGCTTTAAGGCCCAGCGCATTGGCTTTGATTCTGCAGTTAATGTCTTTGCTGACTAAAATAGGGTCGTGCCCATTAGATTTAAGATGTAAAGCACAGGCAAGAATTCTATTGTCTACTTTTCTTTTATCTAGGCCAAATTGTTCAAGCGAGTCTGTTTCGGCATCTAACATTATCTGAATAGAGCCGCCTGTAGGTAATTCTACTCCTTGTGCTATATTGCCTTTTAATCTTAGTTGGTCGAGTTCTCTTGATGCTTGTCTGGCTTCTCTTCCCTTTTCATCGTTTACGCCTTTAAATCGGTCAAGTTCTTCTATGACGCCTAAAGGGATAACCACATCGTGTTCTTTGAAGGAGAATAGTGCCTGATGGCTATGTAGAATAACGTTAGTATCAACCACAAAGGTTTTTTTCATTAAGTGCTTCCTGTCTGATTAGAGTTGTAACCCAATAAAATTAGCACACATAAGATATTAAGGTCAATAAAGCATTTTGTATGCTAGTTTGATTCCATTATTTTCAAATGTTGTTCCGGTGTTAATTTTTTTAGCAGCGCGTCTCCTTTGTGGGCCGCCAATGGGCTTTTTTGTGCTGCGAGTGTATACCATTTATAGGCTTTTTCGTTGTCTTGTTTAACGCATTGGCCATACTGATACATGGTTCCAAGCTGCATTTGAGCATCGCTGTCTCCTTCGTTTGCAACTTTTTCGAAATATTTAAGCGCCAGTTCATCGCTTTGTTTGGTTCCGTGACCGTAATAGTAGCACCAGCCCAAGAGATAATCGGCCCACAAAGCTCCTTTTTCAGAGGCTTTGGTATAAAGTTCAAAGGCTTTTGTGTAATTTATCTTAAGGCCTTTGCCTTCAAAATACATTTGTCCGAGTTTTCCCATGGCCCAGTCATTGCCAGCATCTGCAGCCATTTTATACCACTTAGCAGCGGTTTCATAGCTTTGTTCTACTCCGTGACCGTTGTAATATAAGCGCCCCAAATTGTATTGTGCATCGGGGTTTCCTGCTTCGGCAGCTTTGAGGCACCAAGCAGCGGCTTGGTTGTAATCTTGCTTTATCTCTTTCCCTTCAATATATATTGTAAATAACTGCAGGGCGCTCTCTTGCGAACCATTTTCGGCAGATTCGATGAGTTTTGCCAATTCGGCTTTGTTTATTGCGCTAGCCTGATTGGCAGACGAAAGTATTAAGAGAAACAGAGCTGTTATAAGGAACAGTGCGTGCAAATTTTTGTTCATCTCTAACCTCTTTTATTTAACAACATTATAGTCAGATTCTTTTTTCTTGTCGCTGTCATCGGCAAAAAGGGCTTGAAGATACTCTGTGGGCTCAAACGGCATCAGGTCGTTCATTTTTTCGCCTACTCCGATGAATTTAACGGGAGCGCTTATTTGCTCTTCAACTGCAAACAAGACGCCGCCTTTTGCTGTTCCGTCGAGTTTTGTTACAACCAAACCGGTTATCGGAAGTGCTTCGTTAAATTGTTTTGCTTGCTGCACGGCGTTTTGGCCCGTTGTTGCATCTAAGACCAAAAGGATTTCGTGCGGGCCGCCGCAGCTTTCTTTTTCTGCGATTTTCTGAATTTTTTTCAACTCTGACATTAAATTTGCTTTAACGTGCATTCTGCCTGCTGTGTCGATAATCAGCAGGTCGGCTTCTCGTTTTTTAGCAGCGTGAATGGCGTCGAACACCAGCGCGCCGGGGTCACCGCCTTCGTTTCCGTGTATAACGTCAACTTTGGCTCTTTCGCCCCAAATGCAAATTTGATCAATTGCGGCAGCTCTGAAAGTGTCGCCGGCCGCCAATACCACTTTTTTGCCTGCATTTGTGAAATAGTTGGCAAGTTTGGCTATGGTAGTGGTTTTGCCGACTCCGTTAACGCCGATTATAAGGTAAACGGTTAGGCCGTCGGGGCTCAGAGTCGGCGGAGCTGCATATTTGTTGAGACGGTTTTTTAGATTATCTTTTAAAAGCGCATAAATCTGGTTCGGGTCGGTGATGTTTTCTTTTTCGACCTTTTCATGCAGAAAAGATAACAATTCTCCTGTGGTTTTAACTCCCACGTCGGCTTCGTATAGAGCTTCTTCGAGCTCTTCAAGCAGGTCTGAGTCTATTTTTGTGCTGCCTAAAACAAGCTTTTTTAGTTTTCCGATAAAACCTGTTCTTGTTTTTGTTAAGCCTTTAGTTAGGCGTTCAAACCAAGAAAGTTCGGGCTCTTCGGCTACTGTTTCGACAGGCTTTTCAACAGGCTTTTCAACCTCTTGTTCAAGTATTTTTTCGGTTACTTGCGGTTCCGGCTCAGCTGTTTTTTCTTGCGTTATTTCTTCAACTTTAGGTTCGACCGGCTTTAATTCAGACGGTTTTTGTTTATCTTCAGATTCTTGTTCGTCTTCAGGCTCTTGTTCAAATGGCAAAAAATATGCCATTAAGGTCATTAGTAAACCTGCGACACCTGTTACAACGGCGACCAAAAATTGCGAGTCACCTGCTTGGTAGTGTATCAGTGCACCTTCTGCCATTAAGCTGATACCAATAAGCAAAACGATCAGTCTGGATTCGTCCCAGACTTTGCCCGGTTGTTTATTTTCGTTTAATTTGTCAGTTATCTGCTGCTTCTGCGACTGATTCAATTGCTGATTCGTCGAGTCTTGCAGGTTGGTTTCGTTTTTGCTCATTTCTATTCTCCGTTATTTGTCCTTTTCCAACCGTAAATTCTTTGATTTTTTCTTCGTCTTCTAATCTTATTGAAATTTGTCTCGAAATACCCGCTTTTTGCATCGTGATTCCGTAAATTACGTCTACAGTCTGCATGGTTTGCTTGTTGTGGGTTATTACTAAGAACTGTGTTTTATCGGCAAAGCTTCTTAGCATGCGGTTAAATCTTTTAACGTTAGCTTCATCAAGAGCCGCTTCAACTTCGTCTAGCAAACAGAAGGCAGGTGGTTTTACCTGTAAAATTGAAAATAACATGGCCAAAGAAATAAGTGCTTTTTCACCACCCGAAAACAGTTCAAGGGTTGATAGTTTTTTGCCCGGAAGTTTGCAAACTATGTCAACATTGCTTTCGAGCGGGTTGTCTTTGTCTGTGAGTTTTAATGTGCCGCTTCCGCCCGGGAATAGGATTTCGAATATGTCGTTAAATGCTATTCCAATTTGGGCAAATGTTTCTAAGAATCTTTCAGCCGAAATTTTATCGATTTCTGCAATGACTTGTTCAAGGCTGCCGGCCGCTTCGCGCATGTCTTCGGCCTGTAGATTTAAGAAGTCGAATCTTTCTTTTGTTTTATTATAGTCTTCGACTGCAAGCGGGTTAACCGGTTCAAGCATTTGCTGCTCAAAATTTAGTGCGCTGATTCGGCCCACAACTTCATCGCGGCTTTCATATTTATTGGGATTAAACGCCTGTTCTTCTGCCGAAACGCAGTATTCGCCGCTTAAAACGCCTTCTTTTGTATTGATGTGTGTTTTAATTTCAGCAAGTTTTATGTCGAGTTCGTTTAACTTTGCTCTTGTCGTGTCTTCGATTCTTACGCGGCTTTGATAGGCTCTGTCGAGCTGTTCAAGCTCTTTGCTCATTTTTCTGTATTCTGTTTGAATACCTTCCATTGAGTTTTCGAGGTTTTCTCTAATTTTGTCTAAGTTGTCGATTTCGTTTTGAATTGCGGCAACTTTGCTTTCGTTTTCTTCGCCGAGGTTATTTAAGCGTGCAATTTCAGTGCTTGCCCGTTCTTTTCTGTCTTTTGACTCTCTTGTGCGTTTAACGGCCGCATCAATTTCTTTTTTAATGCTTTTTTGTCGCTCAAGAATTTGTGCCATTTGGATTTTATATTCGCTGTAAATATCTGTTAATCCGTTTAAACGGTTTTGAATTTCCTGAGTCAGACCGCCCATATCTTTGAGTTTTTCGCTTAAATCTGTATTCTGTTTTTCGAGTGCGATTAGCTCATTTTCTGCCTGTGTGTAATCTTTTTGGGCGTTTTTCAGCCTTTGATTCATTTCTGTTCTGTCGTCAGCCAGGTTTGTAAATTCTTCGCTTTTTTGTTTTAATTCTTCGCTGTTTTTCTTTAATGTGTTTTCGAAGAACCCTAACGACTGCTCTCTGCGTCTGACGTGTTCGTCTTTTTCACGCGTAGAAACGGTCAGAATTTGTCTTTCTTTCATCAGGTTGTTAAGCATAACCCGCAGCTTTTTTTCTTTTGTTTCAATACTTGCAAGTTTTGTTTCGAGTTCTTCTTGTTCGCGTCTTCTCGAAAGTATGCCGCTTGATTTCTTTGCTTCTCCGCCGCCTGTTAATGCGCCCGAAGACCTGACGATTTCGCCGTCGAGTGTAACAATTCTATTAAAGCTTCTGCTTTTTTTGGTATATTCGACCGCGCTGTCTAAGTTTTCGAATATCAAAATACGCCCGAGCATATTGCTTATGGCAGTGTAATATTTTGCATCAAAACTGATTATTTCGAGAGCAACCCCCAGACAACCCTTAACTCGCGGGTTTTCAATTGCCGGCGGGGCTGTCATCATGTCTAACGGTAAGAATGTGGCGCGACCCGCATTATTTTGTTTCAAAATACTTATCGCTTTTTTCGCCGTTTCGCTGTCTTGAGTGATTATGTCTTGTATGCTGGCTCCAAGAGCGGTTTCTATGGCGGTTTCGTATCCGGCGGGTACTTTTATCAAGTCGCCTACAATACCGTGAATTTGTGGAAGTCGCCCCGTTTCTTTCAGCGCCAATGCTGCTTGGACGCCCCTGTAGATGCCGCTTTCTCCGCTGTGTCGCAATTCTTCTAAAATATTGCTTCTTGCGCGCACAATTTTCATTTGGTCGGTTGTCGCTGCAAGTTCTTCTTCGACTTTTTTGCAGTCCTTTTCGACCTTATTCAGGTGTGATAAATCGTTGCTTAAAAGTTTTTTGTTATCTTCGATTTCTTGTTTAAGTGTTGCAACTTCTTGTTCAAGCTTTTGATTTTCGTCTTTTAACTTATTTAAGTTTGACTCAGCTTGCACCACATCTGTGTCGCCTTTATCAAGCTGTCTTTCAAGAATTTGAATCTGCTGCAATGCAGTGTTCATCCTGTTTTTACAGTCTGTCAGTTTAACAGCTGCTTGGAGCACAGACTCCCTGCCTTGGCTTTGTTCTTTTAAATGGTTATTAAGCTCGCTTTGAACAGCATCAATGCTTTCTTTAACTTCAGAAATTTTTTCTGACAATCTTATTTCGTTTGCTTCTTCATCGCTTAAGCTGTTTTTTGCTTCGAGAATTTCATTGTCGCCCGTTTCGAGCATTTTATCGATAGTTTCAAGTTCTTCTGCAATAGCCTGGCAACGTGCTTTGCTGCTTTTAATGTCTTCTCTGAGGGTTGCAGCCATTCCTTTTTTTTCATCAATTTGTGAAACTACTTTTTTTACTTCGTCTTGTTTTTCGTTTAAATTCGTTTCAAATTCGGCAAACTTAAGGTGTGCTTCGCTCTTTTTTTGGTCTACTTCAGACAAAAACTTTTCTATTTCCTCTATTTTTGCCAACAGGCCTAATCGCATTGATGCGATGTTTTCTTTGTCAGAATAAAGCTTGTTTAAGTCATATAGAATTAAATCTATTTCAAGCTGTTTAATTTCGGTGGCAATAGCCTGATATTTTTTTGTTTTCTCGGCTTGTTCTGCCATGGGCCCTAATTGGTTCTCGATTTCTGATATGATGTCTGATAAGCGAGTTAAATTAGTTCTTGTGTGCTCAAGTTTTGTTAGTGCGCTTTGTTTTCTATGCTTGAACTTTGTTATTCCGGCAGCCTCTTCTATTAGAGCGCGTCTGGGCTGAGTTTTCTGAAAAATGATATCGTCAATGTCGCCTTGCCCGATTACCGAATAGCCGTCTTTGCCGATTCCGGTATCCATTAATAGTTCTTTGAGTGATGATAAAAGGGTTTTGGTGTTATTTAAAATGTAGTTGCTTTCACCCGAACGAAACAATTGTCTGGCAATAGAAACTTCAGAAAATTCGATTGGCATTGCTTTGTCTTCGTTGTCCAATACCAACTTAACTTGCGCAAAGGCCGAACCTTTTAACTCAGAAGAGCCTGCAAAAATAACATCGGGCATTTTGGTGCCGCGAAGAGCTTTAGGGCTTTGTTCGCCGAGCACCCACCTGATAGCGTCGCATACGTTACTTTTTCCCGAGCCGTTAGGGCCGATTATTGCGGTTATACCTTTGGTGAAATCGAAAACCGTTTTGCGGCCGAAAGACTTGAAGCCCATGAGCTCAAGCGACTTTAAATACATTGTTACACTTAACCTTCGTCGAAGAATTTAATTTAGATAGATATTGCCATAATTTGCTTTAAATTGCAAGTGTACCTAAACATTATAGGTAGAAGGCAAACATTAAAAAATAATGCAATCTCAAAGCATTTTATGATGTTTTTCTGCAAAGTATATTCTGCAACTTTCGAATTTTATTTTTATCTTAGCTTTTAGTTGTTTTTAGAGGTGGCTGCGGCACCGACTTTCAGTGGGGTAGATATATGACTATTTAGGTGGTTGCGGCTGCGGTGAGCTTCGAGGCGGGCGCACAACGCTCATAAAATCGCTCGGTCTCATAACATTTGCTGCGTCTTTCGGCTCGCACGAGCGGAGAACCCCCGTAACGCGCCTCAGGCGCGTGACGGAGGCCTTTTGCCCTCGTGGCAAAAGTTCCGCTCTTAGCGGCCTCTTTCGCAGAATGTTATGGCCCTCGCTCCAATATTCGCTTTTGTGCGCCCTTCTCGTGCGCTCACCGCGGATACGACAGCCGAAGCAGACCATTTAGCGCGAGTTGGGAGCGTATTCGAGGGTTGGGAAGTTGTTCGCGAGTTTTGTGATAAAGTTGGTAAATTCATCGCCGGCTTTCAGCGGGGGTGAGGCTTGATAGTTGCAGCTATATAAGCTGAGGATTTGTTATCGCAAGTTTGAGATTATTCTTGGGTTGCTAAGTTGTTCGCGAGTTTTTATAGAAAGCAGGTAAATTCATCGCCGGCTTTCAGCGGGGGTGGATGTATGACTATTTAGGTGGTTGCGGCTGCGGTGAGCTTCGAGGCGGGCGCACAACGCTCATAAAATCGCTCGGTCTCATAACATTTGCTGCGTCTTTCGGCTCGCACGAGCGGAGAACCCCCGTAACGCGCCTCAGGCGCGTGACGGAGGCCTTTTGCCCTCGTGGCAAAAGTTCCGCTCTTAGCGGCCTCTTTCGCAGAATGTTATGGCCCTCGCTCCAATATTCGCTTTTGTGCGCCCTTCTCGTGCGCTCACCGCGGATACGACAGCCGAAGCAGACCATTTAGCGCGAGTTGGGAGCGTATTCGAGGGTTGGGAAGTTGTTCGCGAGTTTTGTGATAAAGTTGGTAAATTCATCGCCGGCTTTCAGCGGGGGTGAGGCTTGATAGTTGCAGCTATATAAACTGAGGATTTGTTATCGCAAGTTTGAGATTATTCTTGGGTTGCTAAGTTGTTCGCGAGTTTTTATAGAAAGCAGGTCGTTACAGCGCCGACTTTCAGCGGGGGTGAGCTGACGATCCGAAAGTTGGGAGGTTGATCAGATGGGGTGAAAGAGGCTGTTTATGAGATGAATAAGGCTGTGTTGATTTTAATGGATAAAATTTAGGACATTTTACATTTACAGGCTTTTTTTCGTGTGTTAGTATTTTACTAAAATAGCAAATATCAAAAGGATTTTAATTATGTCTAACGAAGATAATAATGAACAACAGCGCAATGGCCAAGATCCGATGGAAGATATTAAAAGGAAACTAACATTTTTTGTGGTTGCTTTGGTTATTTTAGTGGTTGTTAAGTTTGCCATAGGGCAGTAATTTAATAGGAGGACTTTTATGACGGCAGTCGGTGCCTCTCTACCCAGAAAAGACGCTTTCGATAAACTTAAGGGCGTAGCCAAGTATATAGATGACTACAATTTCACTGATTTGGTGCATATTTTTACAGTCAGATCAGAACACGCATACGGCAAAATAATAAGCATTGATAAAACCGAAGCAGAAAAGATGCCGGGAGTATTGGGCGTTGTAACTTGCGATATGGTTCCGGGCAAAAATATTGTTCCTTTGGTAATGTTCGATGAACCCTTTTTGGCCAAGGATTATGTCAGATTTCATGGCGAACCCGTAGCGCTTGTTGTTGCAGAAACTTATGAACAAGCTGTTATGGCGGCTCCTTTCGTCAAGGTTCAAGTAGAACCTCTAAAACCTATATTGACAATAAAAGAATCGCTAGATCCAAATGCACCTAAACTGCACGGAACCGACAATGTTTTCAGCAAATATAATGTTGAAAAAGGCAATGCAGAAGAAGCCATGAAAAAGGCTGTGCATGTTTTTGAAAGAGAATATACAACCCCATACCAAGAACACGCTTACCTCGAAACGAACGGCGCTATTGCTGTTCCGGGCATCGAAGACTCAATGACCGTATACGGAAGCATGCAGTGTCCTTTTTATGTTCACGATGCAGTAGCTGCAGCTGCCGGAATAGAGAAAAACAAGGTTAGGGTTGTTCAAACCACAACCGGCGGCGGATTCGGCGGAAAAGAAGATTTCCCTTCTGTTGTAGCCGGACATGCAACTATCGTTGCTAAGCTTTTTAATCGCCCGGCCAAGCTTATTTATAAGCGCGAAGAAGATATTATTTCAAGCTCAAAAAGGCATCCAAGCCTGGTTAAAGTGAAGGTTGGAACCGATGAAAAAGGTAAAATAGTTGCAGCTGTTCTTGAATACTATACCGATGGCGGCGCTTATTCTACTCTTACTCCTATCGTTTTATGGCGTGGTACGGTCCATGCTTTAGGGCCCTATGAATGCGACCATATACATGTAAAATCATTCGGAGTTGCCACAAATAAGGTTCCTTGTGGTGCTTATCGCGGCTTTGGTTCGCCTCAAACTGTTTTTGCGGCTGAATCCCTTATGGATGAAATAGCCGACGAACTTCACATGGACCCAATAGAATTAAGAAAACTAAATTGCTATAAACTTGGTTCAAGAACAGCCACAAATCAGGTCATTGATCAGTCTTGCGGTTTGCTTGAAACCATTGAACGGGCACAAGAACATTCGAAATGGACCAACAAATGGGCTAATCCTGCGACAAAAACCGGAAACCTCAGAAGAGGTATCGGGATTTCGTTAGTTTATTACGGAGTTGGTCTTGGAGCAGGCGGTAAGAAGCTTGACAGATGCGGAAGCAGCATTACTCTTTTGCGCGATGGCTCTGTTCATTGTGCAGTCGGGAACGTCGAAATGGGGCAAGGTGCCCGAACGGTTCTTGCTCAGATAGCCGCAGATGCTCTTGGTGCTGATTTCTCAAGCGTTAACGTTGTGGAAACAGATACCGCGTTGGTTCCTGATTCGGGCCCTACCGTAGCAAGCCGCACAACTTTCATGTCCGGTAATGCTCTTATGCTTGCAGCCAAACAGCTTAGACCTTCTTTGCTTACAGCTGCTGCAGAATTGCTTGAAGCTGCTTCCCCTGATGACGTTGAACTTTTTGAAGGTAAAGCCTATATAAAAGCCGATAAAAACGGTCGCAGCGTATCCTTTAAAGATGTTTGCGGCAAGCTTTACGACGAACGCCTTATGCCTAGTGCTTTTGGGTGGTTTAAAGCTCCCGATTCGAATTATAATCAGGCTGACGGGCAGGGCAATGCTTATTTTGTTTACAGCTACTGCACCAATATCGCTGAAGTAGAAGTCGACATGGACACCGGCGAATATAAGGTTTTGAAAATAACTTCTGCTCACGATATGGGCAAAGCTATCAATCCGCAGCAGGTTGAAGGCCAGATCGAAGGCGGCACTTTGCAGGGCATGGGCTACGGCACCACCGAAGAAATTCGCCACGATGCAAAGGGCAAAATGCTTAATAATGCATTTTCTACTTACATTTTGCCGACTTTCGTAGATGCTCCCGAAATCGAGCCGATTATCGTTGAACATGCTTATGACAAAGGCCCCTACGGCGCAAAAGGCTTTGGCGAAGTCCCCTTAATGGGTGTCGCCCCCGCTATCGTCAACGCAATTCATAACGCGACAGGCAAAAGAATTCGAAGCATTCCCGTTAAGCCTGAAAAAATTCTTGGCCTAGACGAATAGTCGTGATGCAGGCATCGGAAGCGTCACGCATTAACTGGAACAGAGCCGCGGCATTGGTTGCAACCATTGCCGTGCTTTTTCTGTTCACCCGTTCTGCGCCTTTTCCGGCAACAACATTCTGGGAGCTCTCTCTGGCACGCGATTTTGATCTGGTTGTGGGTATGTTCACCCCTCCCGAACAACTGGCCCTGAAAATCGTTGAATCAAACTCGTCGTTTTTGGCTCTTAAAGCCCTTTATCACGTTTTATATTTTTTGGTTTGCTCAACTTTGTGTTTCTTTATATATAAAACGAAAGAGACGCTTCCCGGTTTGGTGGTGCTTGCTGTATTTGCTCTTTCAATGCAGACCTTGTTTTCATTGCGCAACTTATTCTTGCTTTTGTTTTTGGTAATCTTGGCCGTTCTTTTTGACAGCAATCATTTAAAAAAATATACCGGCCTTGTGTTGATACCTCTAGTGGCCTCTGCAACAGGCTTGGGCCTTCCGTCGTGGCTGCTCGTTTTATATGTGGGTTGCCAGGTTTTTTTGGGGAAAAACAATAAGCCGCTTTTTTTGGTTTGCGCAGTCGGCGGCTTGCTCGCTTTTCCCGAGGGAATGGCGGCAGGAATAAACACTGATTCAGTGCTAAGTTATAATTTTGTTCCTGCTAATGATCTTAAATCTATATATTTGTTATCAGTGATTTTTTTGCTCGGGAACATCGCCGGTTTCTCTCATTTAAAGCAAAAAGAAATACCTAATTTGATTTTTTATGTTTTATCGGCCATTTTTGCCGGTATAAGTTTTCAGTTTGCCCCTGTTTTTTTAATTATGGGCATGATTTTACTGTTAAAGTCTTTTAATGCCGTTGAGCCAATGTCTTTAAACTGCCAGCTTGTGGGCATTATTGTGCTAACGGTTTTTATTCATTTATTTCTTTTCTTCAACCCTCTCGGACTTAAACTTAATCCATCTGTAAAGGGGCAAATTGGCAAAAACCTCGGTCCTCTGATGGACGGCTACGTAACAAGTCAGCTTGTTGATAATGTTGAAATAGGTGAATTAGCTTGGAAAGGTATTATTTCTGTAAATATAGAAGATTTACAAAAAATGAGTGAATTAAAAGAGTGGCAGTTGCTTAGAACCCGCGCCGGTAAGTTCACAATCGAGCCTGCATACATATTATCAGAATGACTTTGCTTTCAATTCTATCAAAAATCTATTTCATTTTGTCTTGCATTGAACGAAAATTTTACGAAATTTTTGGCTTTTTGGTCTACAAACCTAAAGCAAAGGTTGTCTCTGTGGGCAACATAAGCATGGGCGGCACCGGTAAAACTCCGGTTTTATTCGAGCTTTTAAGCGAAATTAAAACTTCTGTCTGTG
>JAQVCG010000129.1 GCA_028689875.1 Candidatus Rifleibacteriota bacterium
AGAAGGCCAAGGAATATCTAATAAAATTATTACCCAATGCAATACAAAACTTGCAATACCAATGCAAGGACAAGTAGAATCGTTGAACGTTGCGACATCGGCTGCAATTTTTTTATATGAAAAATCAAAAAACACCCGATATATTAGTTGATATTCAAACTACGCACTTAGTGCAATTTTTGAAGGAGATAAAATGTCTGATTCTCATGAAATGCTGTTAAATCAGTTTCTCGAAGAAAAAGAAAAGGCTAATAGCACAGATGCATTAGAAACATTACGAGTTAAATATCTCGGAAAAAAAGGTGAAGTTACAGAACTGCTTAAAGGTCTGGGCAAGCTCCCAATTGATGAAAAAAAGATTGTTGGGGCCGCAATTAATGAATTAAAAGCCAAAATTCAAAAATCTCTTGAAGAAGCAATGCGATTCTTTGCCTTAAAAGAACAAAATGCAAAGCTCAATTCAGAAAAAATTGACATAACGATGCCGGGAACGTTTGTTTCTCCCGGAAGTTTGCATCCGGTTACTAGAGTTGCAAATGAAGTAGCTGAGATTTTTCTTTCTATGGGTTTTTTCATTACAGATGGCCCTGAAATCGAAGAAGAATATTACAATTTTGAAGCTCTTAATGTTCCAAAACATCATCCGGCTCGAGACATGCAAGACACCTTTTACCTTGAATCAGGACAAGTTTTAAGAACACAAACATCACCTATGCAAATCAGAACAATGGAAAAAATGACTCCTCCTTTAAAAATGATTGCACTGGGAAAGGTGTACCGAGTAGACAGTGACATTACGCATTCACCAATGTTTCATCAAATGGAAGGTTTGGTCGTTGGTGAAAACGTTTCAATGAGTGATCTCAAGGGTACCCTGATAATGTTTGTTAAAGAAATGTTCGGAAAAAGGCCTTATAGATTCAGAACAAGCTTTTTCCCCTTCACGGAACCCTCTGCCGAAATGGATATTCAATGTATCTTTTGCGAAGGAAAAGGATGCAATGTTTGCAAAGGTAGCGGCTGGATGGAAATACTAGGCTGCGGCATGGTTAATCCAAAAGTATTCGAAGCAGTCAATTACGACACAGAAAAATACACCGGCTTTGCATTTGGCATGGGTATTGAACGCATAGCAATGCTAAGATATGGAATTAATGACATAAGATTACTCTATAATTCCGATGTGCGTTTTTTGAAACAATTTTGAGGTGAAACCGTGAAAGTATTATTAAGTTGGCTAAAAGACTATATTGATATAAACGAATCTCCTGAAACTATAGCTGAAGCTCTAACAATGAGTGGATTAGAAGTCGAAGGTGTAATACAACCTGCTAAAAACCTAACTAATGTGGTAGTAGGAAAGATTTTAACAAAAATCCCCCACCCTGATGCTGATAAGTTATCGCTTTGTACAGTGGACGTAAACAAAGGAGCACCCCTTCAAATTGTTTGCGGAGCACAAAACATGAAACCCGGAGACAAAGTTCCGGTCGCCATGTTAGGAGCAAAACTTCCCTCAGGATTTGAAATTAGCAGAGCCAAAATACGCGGAATCGAATCTTTTGGTATGATGTGCAGTAAAAGAGAACTTGGTCTATCAGAAGAACACAGCGGATTGTATATTCTTGACGAAAAAGCAGAACTTGGTCGTGATATTGTTGAAGAATTAAAGCTAGATGAAGTTATTTTCGACATTAGCATAACTGCAAACAGAGGCGACGCTCTATCGCATTTAGGTATTGCACGTGAACTTTCTGCAGTATTTAACCTTCCGCTCAAAAGAGACCCCCTAGACGATGAAAGCGGCAAAGATTCCATAAAGAATTATATCAGCGTTGAAATACTAAATCCTGATTTTTGCCCAAGATATGGGGCGAGACTTGTAAAGAATGTAAAAGTTGCTCCATCACCCGAATGGATGCAGAATAGGCTTGAAAAGGCCGGAATACATCCAATCAATAATGTTGTTGACATTACTAATTATGTTTTATTAGACATAGGACACCCTATGCATGCTTTTGATTACGAAAAAATAGGCGGAAAGAAAATTAGAATCAGAAACGCAGAGCCTTTTGAATCGATAGTTGCTCTGGACAAAGAAGAATACAGATTAGACAAAAGCATGCTCGTTATTGCTGATGAAAATAAACCAATTGCTATTGCAGGCGTTATGGGCGGTCTTAACTCTTCTGTTTCTGAAACGACTAAGGACGTTATACTTGAAGGAGCATATTTTTCTCCCGTTACAGTAAGAAAAACTTCTAAAACGTTAGGAATTCAGTCTGACTCTTCATACAGATATGAAAGAGGCACAAACATAGACAATATACCTATTGCCTTGAATCAAGCTGCAAAACTTCTCAAAGAAATAGCTAATGGAGAACCAACAGAAGGAATCGAAGAGATATATCCCAAACCGGAAATTCTTAAACAGATTAAGGTAAGAACAAAAAAAGTTAATAAACTTATAGGTATTAACTTAAGTCAATCTCAAATAGAAACTTTTGTTATGCGTTTAAAATTAGATGCAAAACGTGACGGCGAAGACCTAATAATCAGCGTACCGCCATACAGACATGATCTAGAAATTGAAGCTGACATTATCGAAGAAGTTGCTAGAATGTATGGGTATAATAATATTCCGGAAACTCTTCCAATAATACCTTCAATTTTGAAGCTACCAACAACGCTCCAAAAAGTTGAAAATAAAATTAAGTCACACATGGTTTCAAATGGTTTCAAAGAAATCATTACTTACAGCTTTATACCGGAAAACATATCTGAATCATTTAATGAAAAGAAGCCAATTATTTTAAAAAATCCTCTTTCGGAAGATTTAAGTGCTATGCGTACAAGCCTTAAGTGGAATATGTTTGATGCTATTAAACGCAATATTTTATCAGACGAATATGATCTTAAATATTTTGAAATCGGACATGTTTTTCACCAATCTTCTGCGGCTTCTAGCGAAGAATTCACGCGACTTTGCATAGGATTTTGTGGCAATATAAATTCCTCGGATTGGCGCAGAAGTAAAGAAGAATTTGATTTATTCGCAGTCAAAGGCTTCATTCAAAGCTTATCTGAATTACTGAGAGTTAAACTAAGATACACTCCCGGGAATAAAACCTTATATCACCCTTCACAGCAAATTGAGATATTGATTGGCAAAACCCCTATAGGAGATTTTGGACAGATTCATCCAAACTTCCTTGATAATAAGAAAATGCCGAAAAATATTTTCATAGCAGAAATTGATTTAAATGCAGTTTCAGAAGCGATTGAAGTTATTCCCAGAATGAAGCCTATTCCTGAATTTCCTGCGATAAAGAGAGACCTGGCTCTACTTGCTCCAATCGAAGTTTCAAACAGAGATATCAATAAAATATTGACTACAGAAGCCAAGAATCTTCTTGAAGATTGTCATTTATTTGACCTTTATCAAGGCAAAGGAATTCAAGAAGGTTATAGGTCTCTGGCTTATTCATTAACCTTCAGAGATATTAGCAAAACTCTTACTGACAATGAGATTCAACCACTAATTGACAAGATGATCGCACGTCTTGATAAAGAGCTTGCGGTAAAACTAAGATAATAGGAGTCTTATAGAATGGGAACTTACAACGCGCTACTCGGTATACCCGTATTACTCGGCATTTGCTTTGCCTTGTCTACGAACAGAAAAAAGATAAATACAAGGCTTGTCGGCTTTGGGATTGGTCTGCAAGTTTTATTTGCGTTTTTAATACTACGAACTTCTGGCGGGCGATGGCTGTTTCAGCAATTAAACGATGTGGTTCTTAAAATTTTAAGTTTCACAGAAGCAGGTGCATCATTCGTATTTGGCAGTCTTGTTGCTGACAAATCTACATTTGGTTTTATTTTTGCCTTTAATGTACTTCCAACAATCGTTTTCTTTTCTGCATTCATGGCAATACTTTATCACCTTGGAATAATGCAAAAGGTTGTTTACGTTATAGCGTTACTTATGCAAAAAACTATGGGTACATCCGGAGCTGAATCTCTTAGCGCCGCTGCAAATATTTTTGTAGG
>JAQVCG010000130.1 GCA_028689875.1 Candidatus Rifleibacteriota bacterium
TAACAATCTATCGCAAATTCTGCCTCTCTTGCCGTAAGTAATCAATCTGACCCCCGGTTCAGAGTGTAAGCCTAGCCCAGTGGCGTATTCATCGTTGCCACAGAACGAATTAACGCGGTAAACTGGTATATTATCGTCCTCTGTGGCTGAATAGCTATGATAATGCGCTCCTATAATCTCAATAATACGCTCTTTGAAAAGCCGCTGATACCGTCCTAGCTTCTTCGATTTGTCACCATGCAGCAACAACACGCCATAATCAAAAAGCTTTATCAATGCCATGTTGTCAATCGCTTCAACAAACTTAACCTGCTTAAAATGCTTGAATTGAAGCTGTAAAGCCCAGTCTACAATGCGAGAAAAGCTAGAGTCGTCGCTTCTATCGGTTTTTACTGGGAAAATGCTGTCGTGGTTGCCTGAGATAGAATGAAATTCAATGGTAAATCCGTGTTTAATCAGCGTCAGAAAGAGTTTCGTATAACACTCTGTTACCTCAAAAACACTATCTACACAACCTTCATTGTTTCTTAAAATGCTGCCATGCAGCAAACCCATTATACGATCACCTCCGTCGGCTATGACTAGCTCGCAAGGCGGTAAAAGGTTGATAATCTTCTCTGCCACTTGTTCAAAACGCGCTCTCATAACTTCAAAATTGTATGTATTCAAGCGATTGTTTGAGATTGCGCCAGCGTGAATATCTGCAATAACCAACAAATGCTTTTCTGCCTTTTCTTCAATCTTTCTCTGAACATCAAACGGTTTCGGGTCTATCGTCTGAATCTTTTCAAGCGCAAGATTGAAATAGTAATTGAGCTGGTGGAAGGTCTTGTTATCTTTCTCGATATCCTGATACTTTGCTGAGTGAAACTTATTCAGCGCCGTTCGTTTTTTCTCAATTCTAATTGTTTCGGCTATTTCATCGGCGTTCATGCTGTCGATGGTTTCAGGCAAAAGCGGTATGCTATCCTTCGTAATCAAAAATGCAGTCTTGATCGCGTATAGTTCGGCTCTCGTCCAGCCCATAGTCAGCGCGGTTTGATTCAGCGTCATGCCGCCGATACAAAACAGCTTAAAAGCCTTCTCGATTTCCTCTACTGTTGCCGATACCTTCTGATTTTGGCCGTAGTAAACAGTATAGCCCTTTTCGGTGCGCTCATACTTCGGCTTCCTCTCAGTCTCGCCCTCTTTTTCTTCAATCGGCTTATCATCAGACTCCGCAAGCACTCTAACACACCTATCCGGGCGCGTAATACTCTTAACTCTCAGTCGATCATAACCAACAACGCCGATCTCTTTCAATTTCTCAGCAATCTCGGCAGGCTGAATACCGCTAACACGCCATTTTACACAAAGTCTCTTGATCTCATCGTGCGTCATTGACTTATTCGTCATCTTCATCGTTCCTTTCGATCTGAAAGCCAATACACGACGGCTTTTCTTCTGGTTCTGCGCCATCTTCGCACGGTTGCCCTTGCTGCGAAACAACCTGCAAACCAATCTCAAGAAACAATCGCGCCTGTTGGCTCATAGTGCGTATGTCCTCTTGTGCAAAGTCTTTTATCTGGTAATACAACTTGCCCGGTATCGAAACTGTGATTTTACGCATGTCATTTTTGCGCTTAACCACTCGTTTTTTACTTTTCACATTCGCCGCCTTTCGTCGTGCAGATTAAAGATACATCAACCGGGATTTCTTTCAATCCCAAAATCAAAGCGATTGCAAGCCTGTGATAACCGCCACCTGCAAAATAAGGCACTCCATTTACTAAGTGAATTAAAATGTTATTCCCCGGCATATCTTTTAAAAATCCGCACTTCTTAGCTTCAAGAAAAATATTATCAAGCTGCAAATACCTCTCTGATGGCTGTTTTTCGATAGGTAAATCAGTCCATGCAACGCCCTCCGCAAAATGTCTGACACAATATTTTATTTTTGGCTCGTCAAACAACCATTTTTTGTGATTTAAAATCTGGTTATTAACTACCTCAAGACCTCTTAAATGGCGCGGGTGTCCGTAGTCTTTCGATACTATTTCTGCGGGTATGTAAAACTCAATTTGATTTGGGTTTATTTTCATTTTACGCTCAACTTGAACAAGTAACGATGAGGCTCTTCGATTGTATTGTGCTTAGTTGCCGATATAAATTCACAGTTAATAGAATCCCCAAGCCAAATCTTAAAAAATCCCTGAATATCATTGCAATCGTTGTCATTAAAGCGGTTCACCGTATAGCCGTATTTGCTTTTAATGCCCGCAAGCTCTACGATTAACACTTGGCAACGATGCAGCAATGAGTGAACAAAATTGCGTGCGTATTCGTCGCCGTTTTCGGCAACAATCTGATGTAAAACCGACAAAAGCAGAATTGCATCAAAAGCAGGCAGATCGAAAACGCTTTTAACGTCTAGTTTGTGCTCGCCGATACACGCTTTTGAGTGCTTACCGTTGCAATCTACATTTCGGTCTATCCCAACGGCAAAATAACCAGCATCGCCGAAAAGATTAGTGATTGCACCGGCATTACAGCCAATATCTAGCACGTTTTTGCAGTTCTCTTTATCCAGAACGGCTTTAATCAGCGCAAACTTGCCTTTGTAGTCCTGTTGTAGTTGCCAAGTCATTGTGTTACCTCGCCTTCATAATACACGATTTAAGAGTTATGCACAATTTTCGTTATCAATAGTCTGTAAATCCTTCTCAAGCAGATTTTTCAGGTAACACACGCCGCAACCGCGCCGCGAAAGCTCTGCCATTTCTTCTGGCGTAAACTGCCTTGCCGCCCTGCCAGTAACCATTGCACCGCATTTGCAGCGGTATGAAATATCCACCATCTTTTCACTTTCCATGTCTTTTTCTCCAAAAAAATAACCGATTCAAGAGCATTATACCCCGAATCGGCCTGTTTATCAAATTTATCTTTTATTCAGCGTGCCATTTTCGACGTAACGCTTTGCACCAAGCTGTTTTCGCAATCGCTCGTTTTCTTCGCGCAAAAGCTCAATCTCTGGTTTTGATGGTATAAAGTTAATTTCAATAGTTCCACCAATAGCAAGTGCAAATCTTTCAATCGTGGCCATATTTAAGTTATTCTTTTTTTTAAACAAATACGATATATTGGCTCGTGTGCAGCCTAATACGTTTGCAATATCTTGCATGTTAAGCCCTTTGCTTGCCATTGCCAATTCAAACTGACCCAAAAGCCGTTCTATATTTGTCTTTTCCATAAAATCTCCCCTTTTTATTCCTACTAGCTCTTGTTTCCATTTTGGCCACGTTGCGATTATTTCTTGTTTGTTCAAAGCAATTCTACCTCCATTTGTTTCTTAACCTGATTTTTACTTTCAAAACGCGTCTCGTATTCGCTGCAATAGCCTTTTTTATGGCTATAATTTTGACCAACAAAACAATGCGATTCGGTTGTAATCGTGCATCGTTTCGCAACTCTCTTGCGGTTCCACTTACAACCGGCGCAAGTTCTCAATTCTTTGTTTTCCATAATTCTTCTAATGCCTCCTTTGCTTTTTTGCATTCTTCAAATAACTGGCAAGCTTCACAGGGCTTTTGCCCTTGCTCTGCACATTTTATCCCTGCAATTAGGCTTGCATTGCAGATATTGAATAATTCGACTGTTTGGGGTTCGATTTCAGCGGTCATTATCAGGCCACCGCATTACTTTCCCACATCTACATGTAAGGTAACCATCTTTTGCGATTCGGTGCAACTCATGGGTGCATCCTTCCGGCGACTTTTTAAACTCTCGAATTATTTCAGATAAATCAAGGCGTTTTTCTCGATATGCAAAATTCATAAACAGACTCAAAATGTTATCTCTATCGTTTTCGGTCATTTTGTGGCCTTCCTTGCGCTTAATTTATGTCTGGCAGGTGTTTTATCGTCATAGCAAAAACAAAATCAACCTTGCCCCGTTTCCGGCGATTTCTTGGCAACAAAACACTCCGGCTGTTCCGCAAATTGACTAATCGGCAATCGCAA
>JAQVCG010000131.1 GCA_028689875.1 Candidatus Rifleibacteriota bacterium
AACATTCAAGACTATTCAATTATAAGAAAGCCTGAACGAATAAGAGCTATTTGTGATACCGGAACCGGCTTAGGTGCTGATGGGGTAGTTTTTGTTATGCCTCCAACAGATAAAGAAAAGAATAATTGTAAAATGGAAATATTTAATTCAGATGGAAGCAGAGCCGAAATGTGCGGTAATGCTTTGCGCTGTGTGGCTCATCTTTATTTGTCACAAAGAGGCGAATTAGAAAAAGTCTCGGTAGAAACAGATAGCGGAGTTAAAACCGTTACTTTTGTCGATAAAACCGACACGATTGTGTTGTATAAAGCACAAATAGGCAAACCCTCTTTCGATTTGGTAAGTAAAGGCGAACTTGTGCCTGATTCTTCAAATACCTTTACTTTTGATGGTAAAGATTACGTCGTTGAATATGTAAATGTTGGTAATCCTCACGCAGTGATCTTTGTGAATAAGATGCCCTGCCAACAGAAAATTAAAAAAATCGGTAAAGCTATAGAAAATCATAAAAATCATCCTAAAAAAATTAATGTCGAATTTGTTGAGGTTAAATCACGCAATGAATGTTATGCGCAAATCTGGGAAAGAGGATGCGGTATAACAAAAGCATGCGGAACCGGAGCCTGTGCAATTTTTGCGGCAGGAACTAAAAAAGGACTCTTTGATAATAAAGTTGTTGTTTCAATGCCCGGTGGTTCTTTGACTATAGAACAAGATAAAAGCAAAAACCTTCATATGACAGGCCCCGTTCAAGAGGTATCATACGGGCGCTTGTCGGGTGTCTTTGTAAGCGCACTCAAAAAAATGTAATACTTGAAAACTAGCCCGATTTAATCGGGCTAGTTTATTTTATCTGCAACGTCACTCGGGTGAACAACATATTCAATAAAACGTGCTCTGATTTGGCCGGGTATATATGCGCCCAAGTCTGAACCGTCACCTGATTCAAAGTCTGAATAGCAATCAGGGTGAATAATCTGGAATTTGGCAAAACCGATTACTCTTATGGGTACTTTTAAACCTGTGAGACTGTCATCTTTGGTGTATAGACCATTCAAATTTATTTCGTCTGTATCTTTGAGGTCGTATATGGTCGTACCTGTGGCAATTGTGCTGTATTCTCCCGCTTCAGTTCCAATGTCTGTTATAGGAACAATAATAAACGAACCCGAAGCATAGTTTACGGCTTCTTCAGTTGAAGAGGCAAGGTTGCCGGATTCGGTGATTAATCGGTCATTCAGGTTTATAGCTTGACTGTAGCCATATTTAAGGCGGTCAATATAATCTGAAACAGCAGCGGCATTTTCTTCGCCGTTATCATAGTCATTACGCACGTTGTCCGGGTCGATTCTTCCGTAATTATACTTAATCTTATTTTCTTTGGCAGAGGTTTTGCCCACAATAGCTTTTTCAGCCAAAGAACCAAGCAGGACGTTGTTAAGCACCAGGCGCTTTGAGGCAATGTCCGTGTGATTGTGTCCGCCCATAAAAGAAAACTTACCCTTGCCCAAATCGCCTCCGATATATTTGCAGTAAGCTTTCCCGGGGTAATAACCATATATTCTTACGTCAGCTTTTATGGTGCTGTTGGTAAAAGATGATGTTTTGCCCGTGCTTGTTTGGGCTGTAGGTGTGTGACACTGACATTCAGGCTCAAGGGCATAAGCAGTATTCATGGTAAATGCGTCTTTTATACCTGCCGTGTTAATAGTTGAATAGGGAGACCCGCACGGATAATAGTCGTATGTCATATTTTGAAAGGCAATGCAATACTCAAAAGCGTCAGAGCCGGTTTTACCTTCATAAATTCCTTTTTGCCACAAAGTTAAATCAAGTGTTTCGGGAGCAAAACATTGGCCATAAAGGAACCCGCCATTTATAACATGGTTACGAATTTTATTAACAAGTTCGAAACGCAATTTTTGTATGCCGGTCGTGGAACCTTCGCCAAACCAGGTGCTGTAATCGGTGCTGATGCCTCCGCCAATATCAAAATATTTAGTGGTTAGAGTTTCGTCATCGGTATAACCGTAAGAAGTTGCTAACTGAGATACAACTGTGTTATTGCAGGTTGCACATAATGAAGAAGGATACTCGGTCCAACGGCCTCCTCCCATTCCAACTCTGTCTGCACACCTTACTTTTCCTGCGAATCCGCAACTTGAATATAGGTTCCAGACATATTTGTATTTTGTAGTAGTGTTCCAGTAGTTGAAGCCATCGTATACGGTGTAAGAAAGAACTTGCGAATTATTATTCAAAGAATTAGCGCAGTTTGGGCATAAGTATTTAGTTATGCTACTTTTAAATGAGTTTAAAGCTGCTTGTGCCTCAGAAGAAGTATTATATCCGCTTGCATTGGTTGTGTTGTAAAATCTGTCTCGACACGAATAATTATAACCTGTACAACCTTCTCCGCAACCTGTAAAATCTTCGTGATGAAGGTGCAGCCAATTATATTTATCTAATACTCCTGACATTAGCTCTGCGTCGTAGTAGGCAAGACATCTCGAAGCATCAAACGTTCCTCTTTCAAAAGAATCCGGTGTTTCCGGCAAAGCATAAGGCCCATAAGGAATACAGGCTGTTATTAAAATCTTTTCGACAGGGTCTGCTCCTGTTTGTGAAGAATAAACAGCAACAAGTGGTCTGTCATATAATTCGAGAATTTTGTAGGTTTTAGCATTAACTGCATCGTAGATTTGCTTTAGCAAAGACATGTCTGCGATTTCATAATAAACATTATACTGGGCCGATTGTAACATAGTTATTATGTTTTCTGAGTATGGCAGTAAGAACGACCCGCCGCGGTAACCTAAAACCCACTCAACAGGAGTATAGCTTTCATCATTTTCTTTGCCTGTATGTAAACACCAAAACGCTGCTCCATAGGCTCTTAGCATTGAGTCATAATTGGTTATTATCCTTCCCTTTTTGTCAATATAAGTTGTCTTTTGAGCGTCATCCATCGGGATAAGTATCATTTTATAGTCTTCGTCTTGAGGCAAAGATACGGTGTCGTCTTCAATGCATTCGCCAAGTTTAATTATGTATTGCCGGTCATGCAAAAAACCTTCGCCCTCACCAAATATTGCACAACTATACTCAGTAAGACTGTCTTTTGTTATTCCGTGAGGAATCGCTAGCGGAGCTATGCCGGCTGATTCTGCTGTAGTAGTCTCGGCAGAGTTGTCGCGGCTTGCATAAACAGCCATTGAGTTAACGTTAACTATTTTTGCAAAAAATAAACCTACATCATATTTTGACTTAATAGAAAGCTTATTAAGCCTTGCGTCGATTTCTATGACGCTATCATCTGCAACAGACTTAGGCAAGCCGTTCATCTGTATCATTTCGCGAATATGCAACTTGACTGATTCGCGGTCCGGCTCAGATAAGCTGTTCCCGGGGGTAGTAGATTTAAGCTTCAGCATGCGGTCAAATCCGGCTTTCCATGCCGAGTCGACAGCAGTTTGAAGTTTGTTCTGCTCGTGATATGTGTAGCCCACGTCAATGGCGAGAGCAGTCATACCAAGAATAAAGGTTGAAGCTAAAGCCGTCATTAAAAGAATTGAACCCGACCTTAAAAAACGTTTGTGCATTTTCATGTTGCTCTCCTGAGGTTGCATTTTAAGTCAGGCGGTTTTATTCTTTTTTCTCTGTAGCGGTCGCAGAGAGCGTTATTTTGCCGGTTTTATTCTGCCTGCCGATGATTGAACTTATAAAGGGTGTTATAATCTCGAGGTCATAAGTTGCACTTACGGTTATTGAAGTGGAATTTGTTCCCCAACCTTCAATTGTGGGTTTGTTGTTTTCATTTTGGGTGTTGTAAGATTTCGGAATCATCATCGGCGAGCGGTTCTGCCAAAAAGCTTCTGTGATAGAGGCAACGGTCGGATGAGTTGTAGAAGTGAAAAGATTTTTGGCAACAAGTGGGCGTATTCGCTTTGTTCCGGCTCTTGCTGCTTGAATGCATTGATGATT
>JAQVCG010000042.1:0-15353 GCA_028689875.1 Candidatus Rifleibacteriota bacterium
ATTCAAACTGCGTATAAAATCTCATTACCATCTCTAAGAGAGCTTTCAGATGCTGGAGCAGATCAAAATTGCCTCGAAACGATTGAGCAAATTGTATTGCAAGTCGATGGTGTCAAATCTGTTCACGCAGTAAGGTCAAGGTTTCACGGCTCAGAACTTCATGTAGACTTGCATATTCAAGTTGACGAAAAACTTACAGTTAAAGAAGGGCATATTATCTCAGGCATTGCCAAAAGGCATTTGATAGAAAAAGGGCCCGACATCGCTGACGTATTGGTCCATGTCGAACCCTTTGAAAATTCATCATCAAAACACATTTCTTTGCACTAAAATTTTTCTCCCGACTTAATGCGTTCAAGTATTTTAAGATCAAGTTCTCTCTGAAGTTCATGACGCATCTTGTCAGCAGATGTTTGTTTGAGAATCTTTATTGCTTCATCCCTGCGCTCCATTGCTGCCAATGTTATTGCATAAAAACGAATTGCATATTCGGGAGCTTCAGAGAAGCGCAACATTGTTCCAAAAGCTTCAAGCGCTCGAGGAAGATTTCTCTTACTGCCATGTCGATTTCCATGATTGAGACACAGCACAGCGATTTGCTGCCATATCTCAATTCTGTTTGCAACGTATTTTACAGCTTTTTCTAATACATCAAGAGCCTTTTCGTGTTCTTTTCTGTAGGTATCAAGAAAAAAAGATTTTAACAAATAGGCTTCAATAAATGTTGGATCAAGAGCAGGAATTAAATCTAACGCAAAGTCGACACGATGCCACATTTCTCTATGTGAGTCAGCGTCCATTTGCACCCACAAAAGATTAGCTGCCAACTCAGCAAAACCAAGTTGCCGAAGTAGTAATGCAAGCCCTGGAGATACTGTAACATCCGGAGACTCGCTAACCTGTATGTGTTTATGGTCGTGTGCGTGTGCATGTCCATGCTCATGATCATGTGCTTTTCCGCAACAATCGCCTTGTGCCGGTGGTTCAAGCATTTCACTTGTTTCAGGAAGGCTCATACAGCCGCAAGGCCCATCTTCATGTTTGTGTTCATGCTTATCTTTATGTTCGTCATGAATTTCGTATTCGCCTGCTGCATCACTCATTGTAAAATATGCTTCAGACTTAGCTTGAAGTTTCTCAAATGCTTCTTTTTCAGATGTAATATTTAATTCGGTCTTGTAGGCTTGCGCATGAAAATGACCGAATATAGCTGATACCAATAATGAAAACAAAAGCAAAATAAAATGTTTATCTCTCAGCATTTTATAGATCCTTTTGTTTTAGTATATAAGAACCCAGAGCAAGCATGAAGAGTAAATAGAAAATAGCATAACCTAATGCTGAAAATGCAAATGAATAACTTATAGTCAGATCTTTTAGTATTTTATATTTTATATTAAAATTGCTTAAATTTGGAATAAACCAATAAAGAATATCTGTTATATAGCCTAATAAGGGAATGCCGGTCTCTACTACCAAGTGTTTTACATGCTCTGCCATAGAACCCAAAAGAACAAATAAAAACGATAAAGAAAAACATGTGATCAAAGAGTTTGCCAATGAAAACAACAAAACCATACTTGTCATAACCGAAAATTCCAATAGCATAAAAAGAGCAATCCACTGAAACCCGGTCCAAACTACACCGAACTTATAGTAAAGCATTCCCATTAGCAGAACAAGCATTAGCAAAACATTAACAACAGTTGCAAGCAATGTTCCCGCAAATTTACCGGTATAGAGTTCCCATCTCCCCATAGGCAAAGTTAATACAGAATATATGGTTTTATGCTGTATTTCATCACGAAGTGTTGTAGAACCTATAAAAAGCGCAATTAAAAAGCCAAATAAGGATATAACAGAAAGACCTACATCTTGTATCATTTTGTATTCAAGAGATGGAGTAGTTGCAAAGTGACCAAACAGGTTAAAAAGCCCTGTCAGAATGCCTAAGAAAACAAATTGAATAACAAGCATCTTATGTCGGGCAACATCTAAAAAAGTGTTCCAAGTAATTATTCTGATTCTAGAAAACATTTTAAGACTCTCCTCTCTTTAAAACGTTTACAAAAAGCTGATCAAGAGTAAGCACAATAGGGGCTGCCTTCTCTAATTTGCCCCCCAGGGTGTTCGAGACCTGCAATATATCAGTAACAATCTCTTTGTCTGTAAGTGTGACTTCGACTTTTGTACCCTTACATTTTAATTTTTGCGCTTTAAACTTTTCTGAAAACTCAATCGCTTTAGAACCATCTTTAAAATCAATACTCATAAAATACTTTTTTGTATCGAGCAAGTTAGGTAAAGAGTCATTTACGAGTATTTTACCCTTATTCATTATAAAAACTCTCTCGCATATATCTTCTAAGATCCCAACGGCATGCGAATTTACAAGCACACTAATATTTTGCTCTTTAAGAGAATTTATAACTTCTTTAAGCATCACTTGCCCGCAAGGATCTAAGCCACTAAAAGGCTCATCTAAAAAAACAATTTTTGCATTGCTAAGAAGCACTCTAGCAATATCAACCCTTTGCCGCATTCCTTTTGAGCAATCTCTCAACAACTTATCCTTATATTCAAGCATTTCAACACGTTCAAGGCAGGATTCTATGTCTGAATGCAATACTTTGTTGCTAGATAAATTAGCATGATATTTTATGTATTCTAAAACCGTCAAATAATCAGGATGCTGAATAGCTTCGGGCAAAAATCCAACTCCCCGCCTCGAAGCAACAGAAGGAACTTTTTCACCAAAAATAAATGCTTCTCCCGAAGTAATGCTTGTAAGCCCCAACAACATCTTCATTGTTGTTGTCTTACCCGCTCCGTTTGGGCCTAGTAAGCCTAATACTTCCCCAGGCTCCATTGAAAAAGAAACTTTATCGACTATAGACTCCTTTTTTATAGTTCCGACAACTTTTGTTATTTCAATAGCCTCAAGTATTTTTGTCATTTAACTCTCCATACTAAGTAATTTATGCGTTTTTACCTTCTGGCATTTCTTCGCCATCAGAATTACATAAAGGGCAAACACCCTGTGCATCAGAGTCATCAAAAGTGCTTTTGCAGCTTGCACAGTAATATATTTTATTTATATATTCTACCGTACCGCCCTCAATTCTTATTGCCATTCCTCTTACCAAAGCTTTGGCTATTTTTTTATGTGCTGATTTAACTATATTTCCGAGAGTCTGCCGGGAAACATTCATTTTATTCGCTGCATCTACCTGATAAAGCTCCTCTAAGTCTGTCAACCTGACTGCTTCCAATTCATCAAAAGTTAAGCTTACAGACTCTAACTCTTTCATTGGAATGCCGGAAGGTTTAAAAAAAACAGTATTGTATTTACCGCTTACACGACGATTTAATCTAGGTCTTACCATTTTTGCTCCATTTTTGGCATTAGCCAAAAAAATAAAATAATATTTTTTTAGGGCGTTGTCAAGCCCAAGCATTTAATACTATAGATTAAAGTAAAACAGCACTGTGCTTATGCACAGTGCTGTCCAAGTATCTTTTTGAAAAGATTGATTACTTGTTAACACCAATATAAGTTTTGAGAGAAGGATCGCCCATGAGGTGGTAGACTTCCCAGTAATATTGCTTACGGCTTGAACTTGAAGATTCAACAGCCAAGTTACCCGCAACCATGAAGCCGGCATTAGTTACGCCTTTGCCTTCGAACATTGCTTCAAAAGCACCGGGACCTGTTTTTTCTTTAAGGGGGAACACGCCTTCGTTATTAGGTTTAACAATTGAATGCAAGCCAACACCCCAATAGAAGTCTTCATCCCAGTAGGTACTGTTAGTTCCGCCAACATAGCCGATAGCACCGGCGTCTTTTGCTCTGAGCCATGCTTCAGCGAAGCATTCAGAAACTTCAAATTTACTTGTTAAGCAGCAGTTACCAATTACAAACGGATATTTACCTTTGTTACCAAGTTTGTAAATGTCTGAAATCATGAATCTCGGGTCAGCCCAAGAGGTTGAAGAACCATGTGCTGTATAATTCACATAAACAGCGCCTTCAGCAACTTTTGATACAATTGTAGACGCATTTTGCTGAGAACCGGCTGACAATGTTTTATAAACATTTTTTAAACCATGATCTTTATTTATATAATAATTTTCTGCATAGTTAATATGAGCCCATCCATGGCTGCGTGCCCAATTGGGGTCATAACCGGCGATCATAACAGCTCTATTAAGGAATTCAGAATCAACAAATTTTTTCTGACCGTATTCCATGGTTTTTTCGATTTGGGGCATAAGCTGTTCTAAATTCTGAGCTGAGAAGCGGCCTGTGAGCATATCGGGCAAGAAGTCACCGGGAGTTACGGCAACATAATACAATTCTGTGATATGTGAGCCTGTTTTTCCTCTGAAGGCCGGAATCTGAGCATGGTCACCTACGAAAAGAACATAGCTTGGTGCAGGCATTTCAGCAGTGGGATTATTGTAAAGGTCATGCAAATATCTTTTAAGAGGTTCTGTAATTGCACTGCCAGTTCCGAATTCATCGGTATAAACGGTTTTTACAATATAACCCTGAGATTTTTTCCAATCTTCGAAAGGAGTCAGCGCCTTTTTAAACATCGGGTCAGAAACAATTACATAGCTTTCTTTAGCATTATTTCTTCCTAATTTAAGAGCTTCGGGAACAATAACCATTGATTCGGCAAAAGCAAAGGCATCAGAAGCATAAGCATTATGTTTTGCTCTTGTTTTGTTCATGTTAGAACCGGTCATAACAACTTCAAAATCTATATTGTTATAAACATTGATTTTATTGTCAATTGCACTGTAGGTAATAGGAGAAATAGTGAGTTGTACAAGACGCATATGTCTCATAACACCGATATCTTCTATTGTGGCAAGAGGCTGTCCGTTGAATCCTTTGTGAATATAAGCTGATTTTTCATACACAAAAGGAACTTCGGAGCCATCTTTTGGTGCAGAAGGCTGTCTGGGATATATTTTGTTTGCAACACCGAAATCAGCGAGGTTATACACTTTTGTGTCGTAACTTTTTACTACGACTTTACATTCAGCACCAAAAGGCACCTGTATAATCTTGGTTATTACGGGCAACTGAGGAGCACCGTAAGCTCCGCCAAAATAGAATTCAGGCGAATATAACACACTGAAAGGCCCCATAGGTGTGTCAGCATCATAAAAATCAAGTTTACGCAAACCGCAGTTCATTTTTAATGACAAATTGCTGCCGTCAAATTTTTCGGACACAACAGAAAGACCGTTGTTAACGTCTTCAGACAATCTGATTTCATCAGCAAAAGCGACACTACCGCACAACAAAACCATCACAAACAACATCAAATACTTCTTCACGCTTGTACTCCTTATAAAAATACCGTTTCGACGCCTAAAGCATCGACAAAAAAGGTCAGAACAGCCACAGTAAAAAACCAATAACACCGTAGCATTTAAGTATAATCCCTATATTTAAAATATGTCAATCAAATAAAACTACTTTTACATTTCACCCGAGACTCAAGGTTAAATGCAAAGTTGCGCCTTGGCGGTAAGGGGTATAGTTATGAAATTGATCTGCGGCTTATTTTCGCTTTTTTCGCGGCTTTTCGGATTTATATTTGGCTGTAGTTTCGCAGACTCTGTTCTCGTTTGCCAGCAATTCAATCTGAGCAAGCGCCAGACCGGTGTATTTTTCGACTATCTCCGGCGACAATCCATCATTAAGCATTTTAAGTGCAACCTTTTTTGCTCTCAGAATATCGCCTTCTTCGCGACCTTCTTCGCGACCTTCTGCCCGACCTTTTAACATACCTTCTTCTATGCCTTCTTCGCGACCTTCTCTTCTTGCGGCGTCTAGGTCTGTTGCAAGATCGCTTAAAAACATATCTCTGGCGAAAAGTTCGTGTCGGGTTAATTCATCTGTGTTTGCGTTGCTCATGTTGCTTATCACCTCGCATATACCTTCTTCGCTTCTAAGTGCCTCCGGTAGATCATCTATACTTCGATAATAATTGCCAAACTTTAAAATATGCAGCCATTTTTCAAACTTGCTTCGCAGTTTTGTCGGTTTGTCGCCATCAAATTTCGACAGCTCAACAAAATGATATTCAAGCAAATCTGTCAGTACTCTGTTGGTTTTGTCATGTTTGATCAAGTATTTGTTATATATATCCGGGTCGGGAAGCACCGTTTCGCACATTATCCATAAGCAAAGAGTTTTATTCAGGTCTGTATATTTTTCACCGCGTAACATTTCTCCGGAGTAGCTGACTGCCGAATAATAAAGCACTCTCTTTAATATTTCCGCGTGTGCTTTTACCTGAACTTCGACGCAGAAGACTTCGCCCCGTTTGTTCTTTGCTTTAACGTCTATCACCGATTGCTTACCGCCCTGAAAATCGGGCAGGTTAATCGGGTTCAGTATCTCCAGTTCTTTAATTTCCTGCTCGCCTCTGTATTTTAACAGGGCATTAAGCAACAAGGCCAAAAGCTTTTCGTTGCCTTTGCGCCCGAACACTATCTTAAACAACAAATCATTTGTCAGACCAAAATATTTATCATACGCACTGTTCATTTTTGTTCGCCAATCAACAACAAATAGAATCCTCTTCGCTTTAATTCTAACATTTATTAGCGATGATATCAAAGCTATAAGAATCTTTTTCCGGCAATGTAAAATGTAAATGAACTTACTTTTACATTTCACTACTTAGACTTTGCTGCTTTAAAGGTAAATTTTTGTCCGCTGACGGTGGCTTCGTACATAAGCCCACCCTTTGGAACTATCAAAACGATTGTTCCGTCTTTAAACCCGACAGAACCGGCTACTCCGGCATTAGCAATTACCGCAGACGCGTTAGCTCCCAACTCAGCTTTTCCCTGTTTAAATTTTTCTAAGACGCTGTCGTTTTGAAAAAAGATTATTTCACTGTAAACTTGCCCCCCGAACTGAAATCCAACTGCGATTTGGCTTAAAGTAGTAGTGCCGATAAACTTGCCTTTTCTGTATACTCTGCCGTTTCCTGCGGCTCCGCCAAAGCCAAAACCAGCCTTACCCACAGAAGGAAAAACAGCCCAAGCCACGGCTTCATCAAAAAGTTTCTTATATTCCACCGACATATCTTTTACCTTTTTAATAACAAGCTGAGCATTTTCTTCACCGCTTCTGCGATGATTAAACCTTATCAAGCCGGCCTCAGCACTCTGTTGAAAAAAGCAAAGCAATAGAAAAAGCAAAAACACTTTTCTTTTAATAATCATAACAACTCCTTAAAAAGAACATAAAAAACGCACCCAAGAGGATTCGAACCTCTGGCCTTCATAGAATTTTCACAAAATCACCCACAGTTTAGCCTTATAGATTTTTACAGTCAAGCACCTTTCAGCAAATACCTAAGGCGGAGGGGTATTTCCGCAAACAACTGGTGTCTTCATTACAGAAAGAGGAAATGAAAAACAGCAGATACTTGATTACTGCCAACAAGATGTTGACTACCTCTACGAAGTCTGGGGGCACCTGCAGGCCGGCGGCCATATTGACGAAGCTCGGGCAATTTATCGGGGGGAGTATATAGTCTCTGTTTCAGAAATAGAAATCCTCGGCAACCCACTTGATAAAGCTTTATATAACGATATAGCCGAAAAATGACACTTCGTAATCGACAAGTTGGTTGCTGAGCTCGACCAAAACGGGGTTTACTCAAACGGGAAATTTTCGTTAGCAAGATTTAGTGAATACCTGATTTCAATAGGGTGCCGACAATCGCCGAAGACCGAATGGGGTGCCATTAAGACAGATAAAGATACTTTAAAAGGATATGTCGCTGCGTTACCCTGAAGTATCACCTTACTACGAGCTGAGGAAAATACTGCCACACTCAAGACCGGGGATGTTTTCCCAATGGTCCGGGATTTGAGCAAGCCACAGCAACCCGGAATCTTTAAACTCAGAATATGGTTTTAAGGCGGTGATCATAATCTGATTCCACGACCCCCCAAAAAACAGCGGACGGAAAATATATCTCGGCCTATGAGTGTGACCCGGCCGGCGAGATTGCCCCGCTCAACCATCAGGGAAGGCTACGACCAACAAAATATATTTGATAATTTGCTTTTATTATCAAGCAAAATACTTAGCCTTTGACCCAAGCATCCAATTCGGCGGTGCTGTGCATAATACGATTTAACGGTACGCCATAATGCTCCGCAATTTCACAGCTCTTTTTCATTCGCTCTGCCGGCGTTCCATTTTCCGCAATCATTACATATTCGACTCCGGCTACAAATTCTTTATATTCCTTTTCTACGCCGTCAATAAACCGCTTTAGCTGTTCTTCCATCTGCTTATTGAGCAGGTTTAGCCTTTGATAATACTGTTTAAGTGCGTATTTCTCCGAGAAACCAAGTGAACCCAAGAAATTCCCTACCGCTTCGTCAATCGCCGGACCATAGCGTATCCTCAATTCCCGGAATACCAACAGCAACAATCTTGTCCAGGCTACCAAATTCATGTGCAGAACAAATATCAAAGCGTTACCGCCAGAGCGAATCGCGGCATCGGCTCCATCAATCAAGCAAAGTGTGGCATTGCCAACAATCAGCATGATTCGGAGGTCTGGGTGTTCATTGGTCGGAATACATTCTTCCCAATCCTTTTTGCTGTAAAAATGACGCTTAATTGCCCATATGACACGAATCATAAGTTCTTCAAGAAATACGGGAATTGCCATAGCTGCACCAAATCTGGCATCATATCCTTCTTGAAAAGCTCTGGTCATAATCACGGCCAATGTCTGGCGATCTTTCCCGACTTGGAAGCCTCCAAAATTGCCCAACAAAAACAACTCCGAAAACGGTAGCGGAAGACCTGTTCCTCTGCCACTCAATCCTTTGCCGCGACCTCCGGAGCTTCCGGCAACATCAGACATTATGTGACCAATCCAATTACAAAAACCGCAAAACAACTTAGAAACAAAATTACTACCACGCAACTCAAAATTGCTGTCAGACGTATCAATACGAATTAGCTGTCCATCGCTTAAAAATGAAGCAGTGTTCGTAAATTGATCTAAGATTGAAAAAAACAAACCAACAATATCCGGGGAGTGTGCCAAAGACTTGTAGTGGTGGTTCTTTGTGGACATCTGAAACAATCCATTGACGGACTTTGTACTCGAATTTTCGTAGTTAACCTTAAACTTAAGCTCCAAAAATCCGATTGCCGATCCCACATTTCCCTCGTTGCCGGCGCGCGGAGACCATCCAAGCATTTTTGCAAATTTTTTGACGATTTCATCTGTCGCTGCATCACTAAAACCGCCAAGTTTAGTTTGCCCCGGTGCTCCGACAAAAAAGACATCTACAAGGCCTGCTGTCGCTCCGCAAAAAGCAGCAATCAAGTAATCATATTTATCGCATTTGTCATTTGCCCAGTTTGCTTTCATATCAATCACTAGTAGTTTCTCTTCACTCTTGAAATCGTATCCCCCAACTTCTTTGAAAGGACTTCTGTCATGTTCATCACAATAACCAATTCTTGCCTATCGTCCTCCGTAAAAAGAGAGTAGTTCTTCTTGCGGCGAACGGCTGTTAATTTTTTTGTAAGCTCATTGGATAGTTTGATTGTTTCCCTATTCCAAGAACAAACCGTAGCATCAGTTTCTTTGATTCGCTCAGTCTCACAAATAATTGTATTCGTTGCATCCTCTGCCTTTTTTGCAATGTCTCTATTTGCAAAGGCTTTAAGCAAAACACCGCCCGCAACAGACACACCGCCAATAGCCCAACCAATAGGACCTGCCATACTTATCAGAGCTTGTCCTCCAATCATTCCCGCTCCTCCGGCTGCCAAGGCTCCACCTCCCAGCCATGCCAGAGCAGCGTTTGTTGCTGCCACACCGGAAAGCGAGGCGATTGCCGTTCCGGTTGACGCCGTTCCAAATGTCATGGCAACTGCCATGGCTGCTGATGGTGCAAATGCAACACCTCCGGCTCCGAGCAAAATACCTGTTCCCATTCCACGGTCGTAATTGATCTCTCGCTCTTTTTCATCCAATCGCCTGATTTCGTCGATTCGATTATTAAATTCGACATAGCGAATTTTAATTTCTCCTATTTGCCTTTCATATTCACGGGGCTTATTGGCCAGGCCTTTAATATAGGATTCAATAGTTAGAATTGTCCGTATCGCGCGTTGACGAGATTGGAAAAGCCGTGTCATATTATCAATGGAACGCTTAAACACTATTGTGTATTTGTTGTTGGCTTTTTCGAGTTCCATAATAGCCGTTTTTTTGTAGTCTTCGTTTAGCACAAATTTCCCCCTCTCCAATGT
Source organism: Candidatus Rifleibacteriota bacterium (assembly GCA_028689875.1). Taxonomy (GTDB): domain Bacteria; phylum Muiribacteriota; class Ozemobacteria; order Ozemobacterales; family Ozemobacteraceae; genus MWDD01. The sequence continues at coordinate 10,331 of JAQVCG010000042.1, forward strand.
TTTATTTACCAATCGGCCATATAAACCAGGCAGCGATTATTTAGCGATTCAAAGATTTCTTGTATTCTGTCAATGCTTATGGACAGCTTAATTGACATATCAGGAACTGAATAGATTCCGGTTGCATTTAGAAGTATATCTTTTTCAACACCGATAAATGTTCCAACCTCGGTGCGCATTGCGTCTTCTTCAATAAAGAAATCCTCAAATGTACGAATAATATATCCGTTGGCAGAAAAAGTCTGCTCTTGTTCAGACATATGGCGTAAAAACACATCAATGTAGTTAAATGATTGATAGCATTTCTCCCATGTCGGGTTAATATGAACGCGCTTTCCATCTTGAAACAAAGACATAAGCACATCGCTTCGGGTCGATTGCAATGAAGCTGTGTGATAGCATTCAGAAAGAAATTCCCCAAAAAGATGCTTCTGCTTGTAAATCTCAGCACTATCCAACTCAACGGTATGAATAACAGGGCTTCGCATAGTATTCAGATTCCATTCTTCCAGTTGTGGTTTCAATTCTATACCGAATTTTTCCGGGAAATTGACCATCTGAGTATTTGGATATGGTGCAAAGTAAACCAAATATATTTCCATGATACCCTTAGCTGAGTTGATTAGTTCCTCGGCTAATTTCTTGCTTTCAAGGATGGTCTCTTTCGTTTCAAATGCACCGCCAATAATGAAGTTACCGGTTATCCCATGCAATCCTGTGTCCTTGCAGATTTTCACACATTTCAAAATCATATCCTTATTTGTGTGCTTATTGTAGGCATCAAGAACTTTTTGACTTGCGCTTTCTATTCCGAACTGAATACCTGTCAAACCGGAGTCAACCATAGTCTTCAATACATCCGGGTGCTGAATAACAAAAGAAACATGCCCCTCGCAGAACCACTTGAGATTGCGTTTTTTCATAGCTTCGCAAAATTCAAGAATACGATCTACCCGCAAGGTAAATGTGTCGTCATAGACGTTAATATATTCTACATTAGGATTGTGAGCGGTAATATAGTCGATTTCTTCCATCACATTTTCAATGCTTCTAAATCGAACATTTTTGGCATTGGCGCCCTCATAACAAAATGTGCAATGGTTCGGGCAACCTCGCCCGGTAATAATGCCAACCATTTTACCTTGGCGTAGCTTTCTTGAAAGACTATCTTCAATATGTGGAAATGGAATTTCATCCAGATTTGTTATAATCGCATTATCACATTGATTCCACACCATTTTTTCTGTCTTGTGATCATAGTATAGCAATGACGGAATTTCTTCAAGATGTCCGACTCCATCAATTAAATAAGACATCAACTTATGTGTTGGAATCTCACCCTCACCAATAATTGCATAATCATTTCCTGTTGTAAGAAAAAAAGTTGCATCCAAACCAATCGCTTGCGGACCACCAACAAAGGTGATTACTTCAGGGTAATTTTTTTTAAGCCATTGAATTGAATGAGCCACAACACGAATATTGTCTGCGGCTGCATAGAATCCAATAACCTGAACATGATGATTCAGCACTTCATTTTCTATTATTCTTTTACAATCTAAACTGTTCCCGGAATATACTTGAGCAACAAAATCGCGCTCTCTCAAATAAGCAGCGATAAGAAATTGTCCGATACTGTTATGAAAAACTTCCGAGTAACCGCTGCTATCTCTGAACACATTTATAAGTAATACTTCATACTCCATCGGCTTTCTCCATTAAATACTGTTTGCTTTTAACTAACTGCTCTCGCAGCAACCGAAGTCCTGTGCTACTAAAATAGTCAAACAACATTTGATAGTCTTCACAGAGAAATGGCTGCTCATCAAATTTTTGCTCTATGTACGCTTCAGCGCTACACCCTCCTTGACAAAGATTTAAATATCTACACTCTCGACATTTCGTAGGTAACCGGCAGCTTCTTCGCTCGGTAAGACGCTGAAATTGAGGGCTGCCTAAAACATCCAGGTTTTGCGACGATACATTTCCTAACTTGAAAGCGTGAATGTCACAAAACTTGCCGCACGGGTAAATGTCTCCGATGTGATCGATACAGAGAAAGCCATAATTACACTCGGCATTAAAAGTACATTCCCGAATTTTATCTTTCCGCAAGATGGCCTGTAATAGCTTGTCAATAGGTGAAACAGTCACATCAATATGGTTAACAACAATATACTCATAGACACGAATCAAGTAATTCGCATAATCTCCCTTTTTAATTGCTAATTCAGGGTTTTTACAGGCCTCGCCATAGTTCAATAGTGGATTGATTTTAAGATGGATATGCCGTGATGCGTAGTAATTTAAATAGTCGAGCGGAGCATTTAATCCTATAGCGGTGAGCACCATCAACGCGGAAACATTTAATCCAACTGCTTGCATACGCGCTATATTTTCAGTCACAGTTACAAAAGTATCGTGTCCACCCCTACTTTTGCGCTCCTGATTATGTATCTCTGCCGAGCCATCAATAGAAACGCCAATGTTGACATTATGGCATTGCAAAAAAGACAAGTATTCATCAGAAATACAAAACGCATTTGTTTGCATGGATAAACTGATTTGAATATCAGGAAACAGAGCCCGCACATGGCGTATTGCGGCATTATAAGTATTAATAGGGACTAAAGTTGGCTCGCCACCATGCAGGATAATCTCAAGCTGCAACTCATTTCTTTGCCGACAGGTATTGCAAGCGTATTCAAAAATACGCATTAAGGTTTGATCTGAAACAATATCATGTCGCGATTTCTCGCCAAGCGAACAATATGCACAGTTAAGATTGCAACCGTTAGTCCCTTTCAGTATCAGCGTCAACATCAGAGTTTCAGAGCGGTAAGCTCATCAATAGCTTTTCCGATCTCTGCCACGCTCTTGGTCTGCAAATCTTCGATTGGCTGATAATAACCGCTGACGATACTTCCAATGAATTGCGACACGGTATTTCTAAACACATCGTCCAATTTAAACATAATATTCTGCGTGATTTCGGTATCATTGATACCGATATCGAAGGTAGAATATCTCGTTTCGGTGCGTATTGAGGTAGTATGGTACTCCTTGTGAAAAACTTTAGAACCAATCCATTCTAACACACCTTCGGGCGGTCTGGATTCAGTTGTGACAAAAGTATACTCATACGGGATGCTTTCCCGTCTTGTCTTCAGTTCTCCAATGCCAGTCAACCGAATCTCAAGATTTTGAATTTTGTTTATAGATTTAATGGCTTCTTCGGCACAAACTGTACTGATACAATCAGAAACCGCCTTGTTGATTTTATTGGACATTTCATCTTCGCTAATTGTAACCCTCTCTTTTTCGACCTTGACCTTGTAATCTTGGACAATTTTCAACACTTCTAAATAGACTCTTGATTTCACTTGCTCCAAAATACTATCTTTACGGTCAGTCAGATCGTTTTTGCTTTTCTCGATAGATTGGCAGGCACCGGCGATTTGCTCTGACATAGCCCGGAGATACGCAATAACACTGTCAATCATTTCATTCAGGCGATTTTTAGGTGTCGCTTTCTTCATATCGGCAGCATCGTTTTTTGTGATGGCTGTCAAGCGTTCCAAAAAACTGCCCATGTTGCTTTGCTGAAATAGTTCTTCATCATTTTTCTCAATGGCTTCAACTGCTAATTTTGCGGATACCGTTAAAATGTCATATTTGAGCAAATCTGACATCCCCTGTTCTTTCAGGGTGTCAATCATATACTGCTCTGTGTCTGCCCGGTCTTTATTGCATTTTGGAACCAAAATGCTAATTTCTTCACCCTCATAATCAATATCTGATTCATATGTATCTGACTGAGTCAGCAAGAGAAGGATAGACTTGCCCATGTCATAGAGTTGCTTCATTTCAGCAAATTCCTGACGAGTGCCTGCGGCATCCGAATTACAAGCAAAGATAACCAAGTCTGCATTTTTTACATATTCTTTTGCAAGCATTTCGTTTTGCCAGGTAACGCTCCCAATGCCGGGGGTATCGAACCAAGACATTCCTCCAAGGTCGAACCACTGAATCGTACTGGTTGTTTCCTTCATTCCCGTTGCGAAGTCTGAATTATCATCCGGCTGTTCGCTCAAGTTTTTCTGCTTACTAACATTGCCACGGTCATAAACATGGACAACCATTTGTTTCAACTTATCATAAGCGCTTGTGATGCCTGCTTTTTTCACAGGGTTGCCCATGACAAAATTTCCGATATAGCTCTTTCCGGCTTTAACTTTTCCAAATACAGCAATCGTAAAATGCTTCTCAAAGTTCTGAATAAATTTCATGCCTTTAATGGCCTCTCGAATCTTCTGATTCGCAGCACTCATTGTTTCAACCAAACTCTTCGATGATGCATTGAAAATATCTGCAACACCTTCTGCTTTGGAATCTGCCATACCGGCTTTAGCCGAAGAAACCAATTCCCTCTCTCTCGTATCCAACTGAGCAATGATACTTTTCACACTATTCTTACAACAAGAAATGTTGTTCTGAATTTCTTCAAACTGATGCTGCTGTTCGAGCATTGTATCGACAAATCCGTTTATTTTCTCCATCATGCTCATTGTGTCTTGTCCTTCAATATTCTGTCAATCGCATCAATCGCAGCATCAATATCATCAACTTCCTGCTGAATATCCCTTGTTTCAGTGGCGATTTTTATTTTTTCATCTTGTTCAATTCTTCCATCGCCATCTTCTTTTACTGCATCAACCGATACTGTTGCACCTGACTCAGAGATGAGCTGCTGATTTTTAAGGTAATCATTCACCCGATTGATTTTATACTGGTTAACTTCTTGTGTTCCTTCTTTGACTTCATCTTCCTTTGCTGCAATTCTACGCCTGCGCCGCTCCGCTGCATCAGAATAGTTGCTGTAATCTCCATAATCACTATATTCACTGTGCTTACTGTGGTTACTGTAATCGCTATACGGATCGGGGGCTGCAATAATTCCAACGATTGCGCCACCACCAACTACCGCAAAAATGACTGCCATACGCTTTATCCTCCGTTGTTC
>JAQVCG010000042.1:15453-18884 GCA_028689875.1 Candidatus Rifleibacteriota bacterium
GTTTTTCAGTTCTTGCTTCAAATTAGCCAGCGTTTCACGCCGACTCTTGAAAAAATCATACACGCCTTTCCAACTCCCCCGCCGAGATCTGAATATCCGTCGTGTATCAGCCGTTTTCTTTTTGAGCGTTTCCTTCCCAACTTTGCGCGAATGTTCAAGAGAGGAACGAACTTCCCCGGCAACTTGTTCAAGGACCTCAAGAGCGAATTTGTTTTTCATCTCAACATACTGCTTTGCATAGTCCTCAACAAAAGCCTTCAACGCACTAATCCCGCTCTTTTCACATAAGGCCTCTTTGCCTTTGTTAATACCGTCAAGATACTTTTTGATTGAAACATCAAAAAAATGAATCTCCACGCCAACAGCATCAAACACCATCCTTTTCACTTCTTTGAGAATATCTTCGTAGCCCTCATCCTTTTCCCGTGTATCTCTCCATGTGCATATAAAAATGATTCTGTGCTTGCGCATTTCGGAGTCTTTCATTCCATCAGCAATACGAGTGAGCCAATCAGACTCACTTCTTGTAAGAGGACCGGTCTTGATGTTATGGACCATGAGGATAATATCTGATTCCATCACCGTGCGGTACGCAATTTCGTCATCTGCGTCCTTGACATCAAAACCCGGCGTGTCAATATATTCCATGTTTTTATAGCTGTACACATCGGCGTTGGTAGTAGTACGCGCAGCTCCGGTCGGAAACCGTTCTGTTATTGCATTGTCAGTCAACAAATTGTACAGGCTACTTTTACCGGAGCTTACCATACCTGTATTTACAATTTTAACAGTGGAAGCATCCAGATTGTGTAACACACCTTGCAAGCGTAAAGTCTGTTCCTGTGAGCAATATCTTTTGATCAGGTCAAAATCCAATTGTTTTTGATAATTCATGCGAACCTCTTTTTATACATCATCTGCAATTTCACATTGAAGCTTATTGCATATCATCAAAGTAACTTATTCTCAAAATCTGTGAGTTCTTTTCGAATACCGGACAATTCTTGCAGTTTCTTGCGTCCTTCATCGCACAACTGCTTGTTCTCACAATCCACAGATTGAATGTAAGAAATGATATCTTCAAATTTCTCCACAATTCCGGCGTTCACAATAGAAATCAGCAAATTTTGAAGTTCAAACATATCACTTGCAGCAACTTGTCGTGCTTCTTGGCGAACACGCATTTGCTCGTTAAGTTTATTTTGATTCTGCTTATTGATAAGAGCTGCTTCACGCTCTAATCGTTCTTTCTTCTCTTCTTCGAGCTTATCTTGTGATTTAAAGATATTCCAGCTACTTTTCTTTTCTTCCTCACGAATAGGCGCACTATCTTCGTCTGCCTCTTGAACGCCCATATTTCGTTTTGAATAGTCTTTCACCTTAAGACTGAAATCCAGATTACTGCTTGAGTCTATCATAGAACTCACGCCATCAATATCCTTAAAACTACGCTTAATGTATGCCAGAATTTCTGTAAGCTTTGAAGTGTATTTGTCTTCCACATCTTGGAAAACTGAATATTCTTCACCATCAGCGGCTTCTGCGTTATTGGCAACATAAAATGCAGCAATTTGATCAATACGACTAGTTGTTGCTTGACGAATCAGAATACGCATTTCATCTTTCAGGTTCTCTTGCTTTTTTCTGAGAACATCAATTTTTTTTGCAAAATTATGTTCTGATCCTTCCTGCATTTGTTGCGCAATATGTGCTTCTACATAATTAAAGCAGGCTTTTAGGTTTGTTACCGGCTGCCGAAGAACCCTCATGGCCGAGCCGCTTTGTATGAGTTGAATTATTCGTTGATCAAGAAGACCAACATTACTCACCTCATACAGTTGCAAACGATTTTTCTGAATACCGGCAAGTGCTTTTTTTGCATTTAGCACATAGACTTCATATTTCTGTGTGATGTTTTTATCGCGGGTTACTCTCATAAGATTTTCAATTATTTTATATTGAACGCTCTTAAGTTCTTGTTCTTGTTCTGCCTTCCTCAGTGCTTTTTCTTCCGGTTTCCATTCGGGCTTGATTGCATATCCACGCTCATTCAATACAATAACAAAAGGTATATCTTTTTTTATCAGTTCCGCCATTTTTTGATAATTGTATGCTCCTTCAAACCCACCCTTTGAACTGATAACGAAAAGAATAATATGGCATTTATTCAAGAACTCATTCGTCACCTTTTCATGAGCAATGGGAGCGTCAACACCCGGAGAGTCAACAAGCATATATTCACCCCTATCGAATTCGGAGATTCGATCCGTCATAGGTCTATCCGCCATTTCAGCAACTTCTTGTTTCATAAGTGCATTGATGAGTGTGCTTTTTCCACTATTGTAGATACCATAAACCATGACTTTTGGTTTATCAAAATTCAAAAGGTTTTTTACAGTGTCATCTATTTGTGACACACAATACTCACATTTTTCCGGGACTTCCATGCTTACAAATCCAAGCAGATCGTCAGCTATCTTTTCAATGACTGCTGCATACCCCTGCTTTTCTTGCAATTCGCTCATATCTTTACTCCTTCAAATCTGCTGCTGTATGGGATGTGGAATTTCTCATCTAATTTTTCTCCGGTGGCTCCGACTGATGGCCTGAGAGCGATCTCTGTTCGCGTTGCAATTCAGAACGCAATTCTTCTTCACTCGACAGGACAAGCTTGTATTTTGTGGCGAACAACTGCTCGTTGCCGTTGAGAACGGAGAGTGTCCCGTTCTGCCGATCAAGAGCATGAGTATTAGAAGGAAAGGAGTTATTGCTCATGTTTCATAATTTCCTTTCAAAAGTTGTAATCGAAACAATCGCATTCTCCTTTTTTGCATGCGCCTAACAACCGGTTTCCGCCTCTCTGCAACTTTTATCCGACGATGTGGTTATATCAATTTTCTGCCTACAAATTAACACATGCTATGACAAAATGTCTATTGATTTTGACGGAAAACATTGAGATGTCTACTCAAAGCCATCTTCGGCTCGCAGATTTCCGCAAAATCGAAAAAGTCGCATCACCCTTCGAAAAGTCACACAGTCGCCGGTGATGCTCACCGGGCTCTTTGTTTTGAAACGTAATCAGTCACTGTTTCGGGTGTAAGTTCGTGGACATATTTACACACCCAGTTCAATTTTACCGTAAAAAAAACGCACCCAAGAGGATTCGAACCTCTGGCCTTCTGCTCCGGAGGCAAACGCTCTATCCAGCTGAGCTATGGGTGCTTTAGTGAGTGAAAGTTTAAAACTATTTGCTTGATTAGTCAAGAAGCCTTGTCTGTATTTTTTCAGCCGCTATTTTCAGGGCTTCTGAAGCTTTTTTTTGGCCGCTCAAAATTGCTTCTATTTCAGGATTAACCATGTCTTCCATTAGCCCGAAGTCTTTTACCACAGGGTTGGCGCCGGCTAATTTCATTTGTTCCATAAATATT
>JAQVCG010000132.1 GCA_028689875.1 Candidatus Rifleibacteriota bacterium
GAATGAATTCTTACTCGACATTTCATGCTTTGTATAACTGTTTAGTTTTGTCAGTATAAGCTCCAACATTGTTTGATTCCTCCTTGAATCGTTATTAGAAGGCAGCGTCCTTGCCGCCTAGTTTTTACCGAGAAGACACAATTCAGGCCTTCTACATAATATATCGACACTATTTATATATTTATCACGTACAAAATCAATAAGCATTCACAGAAAATCAGCAAATAACTAAAGTTATTGTTATTTTTCATATACAAACAACTCATTTTCTTTAATTTACTCTCTTTTTCGTATTTTTAGCAAAAAGCATTTCTGTGGCAGTTATTGCCAAATCACTGCTTTTGCTGTATTATATAGAGAGAAGGCGAGACTTTCATTGAAAGGCATTCTAAAAATCATGAAAAACACTAAAATAAATAACAAAAGCGGTATTGCTCTTTTCTTTGTTATTGCCACAATAGCCGTTATCAGCATAATCATAACCGGAATGATAGTTTTTATGCGCGGTGAGGTACATCACAGCGAAAACTATGTAGACTCAACAGTAGCCTTGTTACTTGCAGAAGCCGGCGTAGAAGAAACACTTTTCACAATAAAAAGCCAAATGAACGATGCGGGAAACCCATTTTACAATCTTATAACCAAAGAAGATGAAGGTACACTAGATGTTGACCTCACAAGACTCTCTAAAGGAGCAGAAAATGTTGCGCCTTTAGTTGAAGGTGGCAACATAAAGGCCAAACTTAACTGGCAACTTGACAAAAAAGCCGTTGAAGAACTTGTAGGGAAAGGCGTGCCCCGCGACATAGCTCGCCAAGGAACCATTACCATAAATTCAATGGGTATATTTAATGGCACAAAAAAGCAGGTCGAAGTTAAAAAGACCCTCAAAGCTCTTTTGTTAAAGGGTCCCATATCTGCAAACGCAGTTGGCATGATTGCCCCCGATCATGGATTATATTTCAAGCTTGCAAACAGAGATTCCTTTAAAATCGAAGACTTTGACTTCTGGGATCCCTGGGGCTTCATAGTAAAAGGCGGTAAAACTTTTATGAAAGAGGGCCTGGTTGCAGATTTACCAAAATGGCTCATGCTAACCAAAATGAAAGATGAACTCGAACACCCTTGGCTCGATATGGGGATGGGCTGGACAGGCTGGAATGGCGGAGCCGATCTGTCACAAACCGAGTTGGAATACGCAGACAACCCGATCACAAGGGGATATTACAAATGGCAGGGGCTTTTAAGCTGGCCTTGGTGGAGAAAAACATCAAGCGAAATTTACAGCTCTAACACCAGAAAAATTGAAGAATACGAAGATAAATCTATCAATGTTTATCCGGCACAAGTCTATAAGGCCTTGGCAAACAGAGTAATAGACCCAACAACTAAAAGAAATGACTCTAAGTATTTCACAAATATCAATTTTCAAGAAGCATTCGGAAGAAATGAAGTAAACTATAAAAATGTACTTCCAATGTATGGCTGGGGCGACTGGAGAACTGTCAAAAACAATTTCTCTAAATACTTCGGAAACCCAACAAAAGCCCACGACACAAGCCGAGCAGTAGAAATTAACGGTCTTACCTATGTTAAGGGAGATGTATTCTTAGAAGGCTGGGTAAAAGGACAGGGTCTTTTGGTTGTAGAAGGAAATGTATACATAGGCGGAGACGTGCTTATGCTTGACGATGACGCCGGCAATCAGTCTTGCCTTGGCATTATAGCGCTTAAAACGCCCGAAGACAGCAGCAACGAGAATCCGAACACCGGCAAAGTCATATATGAACCTCATCATGACAGTGATTGGTCAAGGTTCGGAGTTACCCACCCCTTCAGAAACCTAAGCCCAATGCTTGAAGGCAGCATATATGCCCAGGGTGGTTTGCAACTAAAAACCGACTCTCAAATGAAAAAACTTTGCAACATGGACATAGTAGGCAACCTCTCAGTTGATTATTTTGACAGAAGAGAAATGCCTAACGACATCAGAATAACCTATTACAATTGGCAAAGTGTTCTTGAACGCAATTCTGATTACGACTACACAGTTGACAGAAAACAAGACTACACAAATCTTTATGAGCTCGCCATTTTAAAAGAACTCGTGAGCTGGAGAGAAGTAGAGGCGGTTCTATAACACTTATTAAATTGTTATACTTTCTTGCCTTTTGAGGTTAACTATCAAAAAACGTCTTTGGGTTATATTGTTAGTTTTGGTTCTCGTGCAACTTGCTTTGCTCGAGTATTTTTCACAAAAATCTACTATTGAATTTTCTAATTTAAGCTCAAACGTTTTTGCATTTGGTCTTGAAGAACATAGCAAAAATATCCGCATCGAAGCCGATGAAATCAGTGTGACCTCAATAAATCCTGCGAAGTGGCTTCCCTTAAAAAAAATAGAGCGCCCTGAAATCACCGGCGTAAGTATCGTTTCACAAGGCGCTTTCGATGTATTAGAATTCGAAATATCTGACCGTGTTAAAGTTGTCAGAAAAAATCAAAGCAATCATTTTTTACAATTAAGGATAAGCCCGCCCCTTAAACCAATCAATTACCAAACATGGCTAAATTTAAAAAATAAGTTCACAAGATTTAGCATAAAACAAAGACCAAGCCATACGGAAATAACCTTGGCAAGCCAAAATAAACTAAGTAACCCATACACCGACACAGATTCACAAGGCACATTCAAGATTTATATACCATATTTAGTAAGAGAAACCACACAAAAATTTGATAAAACTCAACGAATTTATGAGGGTATCGATTATTCAAAAGACAGGGTCTGCGTTGGCAATAATAAGTTCACAGACGTTCATATTCTCAAAATTGGACCACAAGCATTTAAAGGCTCTATTTATCCGGCTCTTGCAAACGAAGGCATAGCACAAAGAGAAACCCTATCTTCAATGGCAAAGCGGTATAATGCAATAGTTGGAATCAATGCCGGATATTTCACATCACGCGGAGACCCCCTTGGAACGCTAATAATAGGAAGAAAGCTTGTAAGCTCACCGTTATACGGCAGATCAGTTTTTGGAATAACCGAAGATGATGCGGTTGTATTTGGAAACCCTGAATTTTCCGGAACCATAAAGGCTTCATCTTTTTCAGTTCCCATAACAGCAATAAACCAGCCCAGACGTGGAAACAGCATTACAGTTTACACATCTGAATATGCCGACAGTACACGAACAGAAGAAACAGGCATAGAAATAATTCTTATAAAAGGAAAAATCGTCGGAATTCAAGAAAACGATGCTACTATTCCTCCTGATGGCGTCGTGGTATCAGCAGGCGGCAAGTACACAGAGCTTTTTGAACAATTAAAGCTTGGCGAAACTATCGACATAAACTATTCTGTAGCACCACCTTGGAACACCATCAGACAAGCCGTATGCGGAGGCCCAAGGTTAATAGAAAATGGCAACATCTCTATTAATTATGCAGAAGAAAAATTCGACCCGTCTCTCGTGTCGGCAAGACACCCAAGAACTGCGATAGGCCTATCTTTTGATGGAGATTTAATAATGACGGTCATAGACGGCAGAACAAAACAAAACGCCGGAATGACATTAAAAGAACTCGCTCTATATTTACAAAAAATGGGAATAAGACACGCTATAAATCTTGACGGCGGAGGCTCTTCCACTATGGTAGTAAAAGGGCGCATTGTTAATGCGCCCTCTGATGGATCCGAAAGAAAAATTTCAAATGGCTTATTAATTCTTAAGCCTTAGTTTTCTGGGTTTCCTCGCGCAATTCACGGCGCAAAATTTTACCGACAGCGCTCTTGGGAAGCGAATCTCTGAATTCAACTTCTCTGGGAAGCTTGTAGTTAGCCAAGTTTTTACGACAATAAGTTATCAACTCGGTTTTTTCAAGTGTCTCACCCTCGTTAAGCACAACAAAAGCCTTAACAGCTTCGCCCCTT
>JAQVCG010000133.1 GCA_028689875.1 Candidatus Rifleibacteriota bacterium
GACCAAGTAACCTGACAGGCCTTTTCTTTGCCTTGTCCCGTAACGTTTTGAGGAACAGAGGGGGCTTCATAATCAGTCAGCCCAGAACTCTTAGTTCCGGTAGTGCAACCGAATAAGCCTATCAACATAATGCTCAAGCAAACTGTTAATAGCGCTTTAATCGGCGATGCCATTGCAACCTTTTTCCACATAAGGTTTTCTCCTTTTCAGGTTAACATAACAAAATATTCAGAATACTAATCGTCAGACAATTCAATTTTGTTTAGCAATTTTTAAGCACAATAAAAGAGAACATGCTTCCATTTCTCTTCTTTTGTCTTCGAAACGAAAAATATTTTTCTTCCTCACAATAAGTGCAGCAATCAACATCAGTAATAGAAGAATCAACAACTCCTGACTCAACTAATTGATGCCGATTCAGCTTGCGCATATTTAAGTGCCATTTTTTTTCTTTCTTTATAAAAAAACTTGTATATAGCTTGTTGGCAGCCAAAAACTCTTCATAAACTTCATTTCCCATTTCGAGGCAGCATTCATTTATGCAAGGCCCGACAAAAACCTTTAAATCCTTTGCGCTTGCTCCATACTCAGAAACAAGCTTCTTTACTGTTTTACCGGCAATATTAAGCTTGCTTCCGCGCCAACCGGCATGAATCGCAGCAACACAACCTTTCCCCGCTATCAAAATAGGAAGGCAGTCTGCCGAAAAAACGCCAACCGTGTGCATTGGCGTCTTTGTTATTATTGCGTCTCCATTTTCACACAAAAAATCATTGTGCTCTTCCGACACGATAATTTCGTCTTTATGAACTTGATTCAAATAAACAGGAAGCGGTATTCGTCGCTCTTTTACTATGCTTAGAGAGTTCCAGAGCTTAATTGTTTTATCAGTGTCAAAATTATAAAGGGAAAAATCGCCGTCGCTTTTATCTGAAAAGCAAATCAGTGCTTCATCGGTTTCTCTAATTTTCATGTCAGTAATTTCCTGAGAGTGAAACCATCATTTTTTCTGCAAGTTCATCTACAGCATCACGCTTTTTTGAAACTTCAGAAATCATTTTTAACGTTCTCATAGCATCTTCAGATCTTCCCTTTTTCGCGTAAAGAGAAGCTAATACTACATAGGCCTCTTTTAGCGTTCGGTTAAGAGCTATTGCTCTCTTCGACTGTTCATATGCCTCTTGGTATTTACCCTGGTTGTAGTTCAAAAGAGCTAAGTCTTTGTATGTCTCTGCGCTGTCAGGGTCAAGAGACAACGCTTTTCTGAATTCTGTTTCAGCTAACTGATACTGCCCAGACCTGAAAAAATCTTTTCCCATGTCGCTATGGGTGCCGGCTTTCATATTTTTCTTTTCATCAATTTGTTTAGTTACTTTTAACAAAAAATTTCTTGCCTGTCTTGAAACCATGCTTGTTTCAGGAGCGTTTTCAATTATGGTATTAAGTTCATTTGCAGCTTCATTTACAAGACCACGGTCCAAATATGATTTGGCTAAACTGTATTTGCGCTCTAATTCACGTTCTTGTGCCACTGTTATTTGACGAGGCGCCGGTGTAACATGAACAGAAGAAGCTGAGTAAGAAGAAGACCATGTGTTGGTATCACGTTCGTTTCGTAATCTTATGGCTTCAGGTGAAAACAATGGGTTTGTATTCGCACTTGCTAAGCTAACAGGCGTAAAACTTGTATTTGTTTCTTGGATTGTATTGGTCGGTTGAGTGTAGTTTGAAAGGTATTGTGAGCCTAATTCCCCTGATTTTCCTCTGCGATTCATAAATTCCTGTAGCTTTGAACCTGCCTTGGTTTGCATTTTTTTGGCACTCGCAAAATAATGCTCTTTTGATTCAACCGTAAGCGCCTTTACTTTTCTTTCAAGGCGGCGCTTGATAGGATCGGAATCGCCTGCTCTTGCGAGTGCTTGGCGGTAGTGATTAAGAGCTTTTACGTTGTCGTTCAGTTTTTCGTAACAATCTCCAAGAGAAACGTGTGCCTTCAAGTTGCTTGGGTTAAGTCTAACAACATTTAAAAAGCTGGAGGCGGCTTTATCGAAATTGTTTGTGCTTAACTCTGCGAGCCCCATATTAAAATGTGACTTTATAAAATTTGGGTTTATTCTTAATGCAGTTGTAAACTGCGTAATAGCTTCGCTTGTGCGCTCAGCTTTATAAAGCGCCCAGCCCAAAGAATCTCTATAACTGGCTGAGTTTGGCTGTAAATCAACGGCTCGTTGGCAAAGAGCTATTCCTTTCATAACATCTTTTTCGCTGGTAGCAAGTAAATAGCCTAAATTGTTTAATGCTGATGCATAGTTGGGATTCAAATTTATTGCTCGTTCGTATGCCATTATTGCGTTTTGGATGTTCCCATTTTTTTCATAAGCAAAACCAAGATTATGAAAGGCTTCTGCCATGTCAGGACGCATCTTTACTGCTCTTGTTAAGAAAACCAATGCTTCTGCATAGTTGTTTTCTTGCAGTTTACTGGTTCCTTTTACATAGAGTTTTGTGCCTTCATCTTGGTATCCACCGCTTGAATCAAAAGAAAAACTGAAAGCCGGTGAAGTTAGAAAAAGAGCCATTAGAATTACTAACGCTGACTTTCTCATTATTTGCCTCCTGGTCGCAATTCAAATTTATAGTATTATTCAAATCAAGTATCGGCATAACAGTTTTAATACTTTAC
The DNA here is from genome assembly GCA_028689875.1 of Candidatus Rifleibacteriota bacterium. Lineage (GTDB taxonomy): Bacteria > Muiribacteriota > Ozemobacteria > Ozemobacterales > Ozemobacteraceae > MWDD01. The sequence goes on from JAQVCG010000133.1 coordinate 2,684, forward strand.
AAAAACAGATAATTCTTGAACTTCATCTTCCTGTTTGAAGATATAGAGTCTTTGTTGTATAATCGTTGCAGAAAAATAGTCGGCAATATTGCCATACTTCCATGACCAAAAAATATATAAAAGGTGAATCCCCATGCAGGACATTTTTAATAGACTGGAGTTAAGACCTTTTTCATACGAGGAAGATGCTGAATCTGTAGCTGATATGCACTGTTGTGCAGAAGTTCTTGAGGGCTACTGGTTTGATAAAGCAGAAACATGTAAAATGCACTCTAAAATAGTCGTCAGAAGTCCCGGATCTTCTTGGGTGCTAGCTTATTCTAGTGTGGTTTTTGCCCATGCAGATTTAATTAAACAAACTAATGGCGAAATGTCTGTTATTGCCTTAAGAATACATGAAAATTACAGGTATCCTCAAGTCGCCCATGCATTGATTCAGGGCTTGAAACGAGAAGCAAAAAAAAGAGACGCATCTGCTTTAGTTGTTTTTGCAGATAATCCTCAAGTAGATGAAGTAATGAAAATGATAGCAATAAAGCCGGACAGAAATTACAGATATGTTAATGTTAGTTCCGGCGAAGCAGCAAAACAGCTAAGGGCCGAAAGAGTGATATTGCATAGAGACGATGTAGATTCAATGGATATTCACCCACTTCTCGGAATCCCATATCCGCCAGCGTTTCTGCTTCAAAAGGCCTTCTTCGGCGCTGATTATGCTGTTTTTAGTCACGAAAAACCAACCGTTTTTAATATTTTTCAGAAAAATAATAACTTTTTGGCTTGTCATGACGGCAGAGAATGGTATGTCTTTAAAAAAGGTGACTTCAAAGTTGAAAAAGAGACTATTTCATCGTTGTTGACAACTTTAGCTGCACAAAAGCAGGGGCAAATTTTGTTGAGTGAGAATGCAATTGCACTCTCTGGTGCGGTTCCAACAAATGACAAAGCTTACAACGATTATTTTATTCCCCTGGATTAAAAGGAATTATTAAAATGACCAATAACACAGAATTAAAAGATCTTGCTATCGATTTCTTGTCTCAATTTTCGCCTGAAGTCCTTAAGCAAGTAGATGTGCTTTTTGATCATATTAAAACTGATAGTAAAAGTAAGCTGGCAGTTAATTTCGATTTGCCTCTCCCACCCGAAATGAAAAGGAAAATTCTTTATGATATAGGTCTTAAAGACGAAACAGTGCCCGAAATTAATCATAAATATTTGCCCTATTTGAGGGTAATGAA
>JAQVCG010000001.1 GCA_028689875.1 Candidatus Rifleibacteriota bacterium
GCAAAATCATCGAAGGCTTCATCAAAGACATTGAGAGCCGACCGCTTGCCATAGCTGAGTTTGACGAAAAACTGTGGCTTGCTGTAATCGACCAAGTGACGGTCAACCAAGATGGCGCAATGACATTCAGATTCAAAAACGGCTCGGAAGTCACAGCTTAACATTCAACTATTTACGGCTCGCCAATCGGCGGGCTGTTTTAAATGTTCCGCACAAATTACGACGCGTCCGGCGACAAGTTTCAGAATTACTACAAAGATGTGTCGCTAAGAATGAAAAATAAGGAATTGGATCTGCTGATTGTTGTAAATATGTTTCTCACAGGCTTTGATGCGACAACCATGAACACATTGTGGGTCGACAAGAACCTTAAAATGCACGGTCTGATACAGGCATTTTCACGAACTAATCGCATTCTTAATTCCATAAAGACTTTTGGCAACATAATTTGTTTCCGGAATCTGCAAAAACGCGTGGACAGCGCCATTTCTCTGTTCGGAAACAAAGAAGCCGGCGGCATTGTTCTGCTGCGAAGCTTTAAGGATTACTATTTCGGCTATGAAACAGCGGACGGCAAATCAATACAGGGTTACACGGATATGATTGAGGAGCTGACCGGCAAGTTTCCCCTTTCCGAGCCGCAGATTGTCGGCGAACAAAATCAAAAAGCCTTTATTTCAGTGTTTGGGGCTATTCTGCGCATGCGCAACCTACTCCTTTCATTTGACGAATTTAAAGCTAATGAGCTTGTTACAGAGCGCGACTTACAAGACTACCTCAGCAGATATCAGGATCTGCGCGATGAATGGAACCGCAAGCGAGAAAGCGGCGAAAGCAAAGACATTACTGACGATATAGTATTCGAAATAGAGCTGATAAAGCAGATTGAAATCAACATTGATTACATTCTGATGCTGGTAAAAAAATACCGGGATTCCCATTGCAAAGAAGATCTTATAACCATAACAAAAGCCATTGAAGCCAGCCCCGAACTGCGAAGCAAAAAACAGCTGATAGAAAACTTTATAGCTCGTGTCAACAACCTTCACAATGTTTTGGACGAATGGCAAAAATATGTTAATAATGAGCGTGAACAAGAGCTTGAAACAATCATCAAAGCTGAAAATCTTAAACCGACTGAAACCCGCAAGTTTATGGAGAACGCTTTTCGTGACGGTGAAATTAAGACAGCCGGAACGGATATAGATGAACTAATGCCCCCCGTTTCTCGTTTTGGCGGTCGCAGAGCCAAAAAGAAAGAGGGCATCATTGATAAGCTGAAAGCCTTCTTTGAGAAATACTTCGGTATCGGCGGTTCTTCTTCTTTTGCACAGCAGGACAATGAAGAAACCGTCTATGAGGTCAATCTGCCGGAAGACCTTCCGTTGGCGGCGGATTCAAGAGAAGAATGGCAAAAATGACATAAAAAAACGCCTCGGTTGAGGCGTTTTTTGGTTTGGGTGAATTTTGGTTTGGGTGTCAGCTGTCGAGTTTTCTTACTTTGGCTTCGACTTGCTGCAGGTTTACTCCCTGCTGTTCGAGGAATGACTCGAACCACTGGGTATTTACACCGTAAGATCTGAGTTCTGATCTGAATTCGACGATTAGTTGCTGTAAGTGAATCATATCGGCCACTCTCAGGTTGGTTTTTTGCTGAGTTTGCATTGACTTGAGGTTAGAGAGAGCGTTGTTAACGGCGGTTGCGAATTCGTATCTTGTAACGTTATCTGTGAATGTAAAGGGAAAGGCGTTAAGAATACCTTTATTTGTAATATGCTTAACTGATTTAAAAGCCCAATGTTTTTTGGGTATGTATGAGAATGTGCTGTTTGCGGAGCCTTGACCGCTTTGGATTGAAGCGAGTTGGCTCGGAGCCGGCTTATATTTACTGTCAACCAAGGGAATATAGAAGGCGCTGTCGGCTTCGGCTGTTCTGGTAGGAGTGTATAATGCTCTTGCGTTGTCGTTTGTTGTGAATTCCCAGGCTACTCTTTGTGTAAGAGGCTCACCCATTTTGCTTTGGATTTTATTGCTTACAATAACCTTATATTCGGTTTTTGCGTCAAGCTGTCTTTCGGGCTCGAAAATTGCGCGATTATTTTTTCTGTCATAAATAACCTTTCCGTCCACTCTTTTCTGATTTGCAAAAACGGAAATATTGATATTATTTATACTTTTAGGGTCAGCGGGTTCAGAAAAATGCAGCGCTATTTTTGATTTTCTCGAAATATTATCCGCATTAGCCGCCGGGAAAACTGAAGTCACTTTGAATTGAGTCAGTTCATTTCTTTGTTCCGGTGCAATTCTTACTGTTTTATCAGCTTGTGCCATTGCAGGGTAAGAATTTGAATTATAATTCATTTTACGCGAATTGTTTTCAAACGCTTCTAACTGGGCAGTTTCATTTTTAAGGTCAGGCGTGTTGTTAATATTTCGATATTGCGGCACCTGTCTTTGAGTCTGTTGCATTTGCGTGTTTTGTATATAATTTGCTGATCTCATTACGGGTATTGAAGGCATAGCAGGTTCAGAAACCGGAGAAGATGTAGAAAACATTGATGTTATTCCGCTTCTGATAGGTCTGCCGTGTTTATCGGTTATACCTTGAGTTACAACAACTTTATAGCTTTTACCGGTATCAAGTAAGCCAATCGGCGTAAGAGTGGCTTGTTTATTATTTTCGAAGTAGTGAATTTTAGATGGTATGGGGCCAAAATCATCTTCTAATCTAAATGTAAACTCATTCAATGTTTCCGGTCTTATATCTTCATTAAACCCAATTGTAATAGGCTGTGTAAGATTTGTAACTTTTGCGCCATTTTGCGGAGCAAGACCAATTACCTGAACCGGATCGGGCAATTGTGCAGTCTGCACGTTTTGATTTTCAACAAAGGGATTTTGCACGTTAGATACGTATGCAGGAGCCGGTGTTTCATTAATTTCGTGTTGGCTTACCAAAGGTTCATTGAAGCTACCGGATAATCTGAATGGAATTAATGTTTTTTTGCGTAATATACTGCCTTTGGTTGAAACAAGTTTTTTATCGACAGCAACGGCATACGAAGAATTTACTTTTAACGAAGCTCTAGGATTTATGGTTATTGTCTTCATATCTCTAGAGAGCTTATAGTCTATTGCCACGGGAACGTTATCTTCAAACAATTGAATAGGAGCTTGTTTTAATGTGGAAATATCTACTGGCTCAGAAAATGTGACTTCGAGTGGAAGCTCAGCAGCAATTGAGCCTGCGCCCATGCTTGCATTTGTAAGTATTAAAGACTCTTCGAATGCATTTTCAGATTTAATTTGTATTGCTGAGGAGTTTATGGCTGCCGAATTATTATCGGCTGTTCTGAAGTTCCAAATTTTGTCTGCATTTTTTCCGAGCCCGTCGAAGTAGCTTATTCTTGCAGTGTAAGTGTCACCTGCAGTAAGCGGGGACTTTGCTTTAAACATAACCTGTCTTGCAGCTGGATTATAGAATAGTTCACCATCAATTGGCTGGGTACCGTTAAACAAACTAAAGTTAATTGTTTGGTAGAAAGCCTGACTTACAGGACCGGCGAATTCAACTGTCAGCGGCGAATCAGGAGCGACTCCCGTAGCCATATTTCCAGGAAAATGGTTCACGATATTTATAGCAGCAGTTTCCGTGACGTATCCCTTATTAATTGATGCATCAACGGGCGAACAGTTGCACATAGCGGCAGCGGCAAAAGCGCATATCAAGGCCGCTTTTTTCCAACGGTTCATATTTTACCTCCTCAAGCATTTACTATTCAACTAAACAATCGGCTTTGGCCCTCTAAATATTTATCTTTTTATTTAATTCTTTTGCTTTATTTTTATAATTTGAGTAAAGTAGGTTAATAATTGATGTTATTTATTCGATAGTTATATGAACCAATAAATAATTGTTGGTTTTACCCAATATGTAAGGAGATTTATAATGGGAACCGATGTAGCAAGTTTTGCCAAACAGCTTAAAGAAGACGGTATTGAAGCTGCTAAGGCCGAAGCCGCTAAGATTCTTGAAGAAGCCCAAAAAAAGGCAGACAAGATAATAAACGCCGCTAAAGCTGAATCAGATAAGCTCGAAAAAGAAACTCAGACACGGATACAGCAAAATCGCACACGCAGCGAAGACGAAATGCGCCTTGTAGCTCGTGATTTGTTGATTAATTTTCGCAAAAAGATCGAAGAAGTGGGTGTAAACCTTTTACAAGGGCAAGTTGCTGAAGCCTTAAACAGCGAAGAAGTTATTAAGACTGCTATTACCGAGTTACTTAAAGAACAAAGTTCAGGCAAAAACTGGGAAGTATCTTTAAGCGACAAATTGGGGCAGAATCTTGCACAGATTGTTCTAAGTATGTTTAAAGCTAAAGGCGCTGATACAAAACTGGGAGAAACCCTAACAAAAGCCGGTTTTGAAGTACGCCATGGAAACGAAGTATTTGAAGTCACCGAAGATTCTATTACAGAGAGTTTTAAAAAACTTCTGTCTCCTGCATTAAAAAAGCTTCTTGAATCCTAAGGAGGGCGGTATTTAAGTGTCAGCAAATCTATATTATCTGATGACAATGCTTCCGTCACTTCCGGCATTAGGCGAAAGAGTCGAATATTCTGAAGCTCTTTCGAAATTGCGCGAAGATAAAGACGGAAGCATTTCTTATTTGGCCGATTTGCTTGAATCCGAATTGTCTATTGAAGAATGCGGGCGACAGTATTATGTATTAGGCAACAAAGACTACGTCCCTACTCTTTATGACGCTTTGCCCGAAAGCTTTTCAGAGATTCTCAACTCTTATAAATTCACTGACGAAGCAGTTTGGCTTTCAACAGTTTATAAAGCTTGGTTTTCTTTGATATTGGATGTCGGACGCAAATTCGGTTCTGGTTTATTGTCGCGTTGGGCAAAGTGGGAATATTCACTAAGGCTCAACCTTATAGCAGCTAGACTTAACAAATCGGGCAACGAGCAGAGCGTAAAATTTGAAGTTTTACCTGACGATCTTAGCTCTGACTATTCTTACGAAACATTGGCTTTAGTTACGGCTTATAAATCTTTTAACGAGCCTTTTGAAGCCGAAAAGTATCTTGATCAATCCCGCATTGATTTTCTGCGCAGAGAGTCTACACAGTTTTCATTCAGCATTGACGAACTGGTTAGCTACATGCTCGAAATGCGCATACATAATCGATATTCGCAATTGTCGCCTGAATTGGGCAACAAAATTCTAGAGGAGGTAACTAAGCTGTGAGTATGATCGGTAGAATTGTCACCGTTTACGGCAATATGGTTACAGCAGAAGTAGAAGGCATCGTTCGTCAAAATGCGGTTGCCTATTGTAAGCGCGCTGACGGAGTAAAACTCATGTCAGAAATTATCCGCGTAAGAGGGAAACTTGTAGATATGCAAGTTTTTGAGCTCACACGCGGGCTAAAAGTTGGAGATGACGTAGAAATATCAGATGAATTGCTTTCTGTCGAATTAGGGCCCGGTCTTATCGGGATGGTTTACGACGGTTTGCAAAATCCTCTAGCCGAATTGGCCACAAACTATGGAAACTTTTTAACTCCGGGGCATTATCTAAAAGCCCTTAACCGCGAAAAACTATGGGATTTCACTCCTGTGGCCTCAATCGGAAGTCTGGTAAAGGCATCTGATAATTTAGGTAAGGTTCAAGAAAATATTTTTGACCATTACATAATGGCTCCATTTACTTTGCGCGGCGAATGGAAAGTGAAATCTGTTGCACCTGCCGGCAAATATAGAGTTGAAGACATAATTGCCACACTTGAAAAAGATGGCGAAACCATGGACATAAACATGATACAGCGCTGGCCTGTTCGTATGCCATTAGGGCTTTACAAACAGCGTCTTCTTCCGACACAGCCCATGGTAACCAAACAACGCATCATCGACACCTTTTTCCCTGTAATGTTGGGTGGAACCTATTGTATACCGGGGCCATTCGGAGCAGGTAAAACAGTATTACAGCAAAACACAAGCCGTTATGCGGATGTTGACGTTGTTATATTGGCAGCATGCGGTGAACGTGCAGGTGAAGTTGTTGAAACACTCAGAGAGTTCCCTCATTTGGCTGACCCGCGCACAGGCGGCACTTTGATTGAACGCACCATAATCATATGCAACACTTCGAGTATGCCTGTTGCAGCTCGTGAATCTTCTGTTTATACAGCAATTACACTTGGCGAATACTATCGTCAGGTTGGTTTAAACGTTCTTCTTTTGGCCGACTCAACTTCTCGCTGGGCACAAGCTTTGCGCGAGATGTCGGGTCGTTTGGAAGAAATTCCCGGCGAAGAAGCTTTCCCTGCATACCTTGAAACTTCAATCGCACGTTTTTATGAACGTGGCGGAATTGTTGAGCTTAATGACGGCAGAGTATCTTCACTGACAGTTGGCGGCACAGTCAGCCCTGCGGGCGGCAACTTTGAAGAACCTGTAACTCAGGGCACTTTAAAAGTTGTTGGTGCATTTTTGGGTCTTTCTTACGCGCGTTCTTATGCTCGCCGTTTTCCGGCGATTGACCCTCTTGAATCTTGGTCAAAATACAGCGGCGTAATCGACACTCAAAAAGTTGTTTGGGCACATAAATTTTTGAAGCGCGGTAAAACTATCAACGAAATGATGCAGGTTGTAGGTGAAGAAGGCACTTCGATTGACGACTTTGTAATTTACCTAAAATCAGAGTTGTTAGACAATGTGTATTTGCAACAGAACTCATTTGATGAAGTTGATGCTGCATGCCCGGTCGAAAGACAGAGATATCTATTCGATTTAGTATCAGAAACTCTAAACCATGAATTCAAATTCGCAGACAAGGCTGAAGCTCGTGACACCTTCTTTACTTTAACTGAGCAGTTCAGAAACTGGAACTATACCCCATGGGAAACAGCACAGTTAAAAGAAATCGAAGCCACAATAAAAGAAACTTTAGCATCTAAGGAGGCTACTAATGCGTAAGTATTACACCAAAATAGATAATATTGCGGGTAACGTAGCAACTCTTAAAGCTACAAACGTTGGTTACGATGAACTAGCTATTGTTGAAGGTTCTTGGGGTTCTTCCTTAGCCCAGGTAATCAGAGTTAACGGCGACACCGTAACCTTGCAGGTATTTGCAGGAACACGCGGTGTTTCAACAGGCGACAAAGTATCGTTTTTGGGTTCATCAATGAAATTCAGTTTTTCTGAAGATCTTTTCGGAAGAATTTTTTCCGGCAGCGGCGAAGCACGTGACAATAGAGGCGAATTAACCGATAACCTTATCGAAATCGGCGGCCCTGCTGTTAATCCTGCAGTTCGCTTAATGCCACACAGAATGATCCCAACAAATATACCGATGATTGACGTATTTAATACTTTGGTAGAAGGTCAAAAACTGCCGATTTTCTCAATCCCCGGTGAGCCATATAACGAGCTTTTGGCACGCATAGCACTGCAGGCTGAAGCAGACGTTATCATATTCGGCGGAATGGGTTTAAAATATGACGAATATCTATATTTCAAGAATCGCCTTGAAGAAGGCGGTGCGATGAATCGCTCTATAATGTTCGTTCATACTGCATCAGACCCGGTTGTTGAATGTCTTCAAACACCGGATTTGGCTCTAACAGTTGCCGAACAGTTTGCAATTCAGGGCAAACGCGTTTTGGTGCTTTTGACCGATATGACGAACTTTGCGAACGCATTGAAAGAAATTTCAATCACCATGGAACAGATTCCTTCTAATCGTGGTTATCCCGGCGATCTATATTCACAGCTTGCTTCAAGATATGAAAAAGCTGTTGTATTTGAAGAAGGCGGCTCTATCACTCTTATGGCCGTTACTACCATGCCCGGCGATGACGTAACTCACCCTGTTCCGGACAACACCGGTTACATCACTGAAGGTCAGTTCTACCTTAAGGGTGGAGTTATTGACCCGTTCGGTTCTCTTTCACGACTTAAACAGCAGGTAAACGGTAAAACCCGTGAAGACCACCGCGCCATAATGGACGGTTGCATTCAGCTATATTCAAAATGCAGAGAAACTCGTGAAAAGCGTGCCATGGGCTTTGAAATGTCTGACTGGGACTTAAAGCTTCTTGCTTACGGTGACAGCTTCGAAAAGGAAATCATGAGTTTCGATGCAAACGTTGGCTTATTTGATGCATTAAAACAATGCTGGGAAATATTAGCCGATCATTTTGAGCCACGCGAAACGGGCATAAGATCAAATCTATGTGATCAATTCTGGCCCAAAAACAGCTAGTGAGGCGTTATGTCTGATAAAATTAAAAAAACCAGGCCTGAGCTTTTGAGACAACGACGTCAGCTGTCGATGTTTCAGAGGTTTTTGCCTACTCTGGTTCTAAAGAAACAACAGATTCAGTCTGAAATTCTTAAGGTCAGAGCAGAAGCCCAAAAGCTTGACAAGCTTATGGAGCAGAAGATTCGCGAAAGCATTGGTTGGAAAATGCTATTCAGCGAGTCACTGCCCGGACCTATAACAAGGTTTGTAAAAGTTAAGAATATTTTGCGCGGTATTCGCAATGTGGCCGGCATAAAGCTTCCCATAGTCTCTAGTGTAGAATATGAAGTTAGCGATTATTCACGTTTTGCAACGCCTATGTGGGTCGATGCGGGGCTCGAATTTTTAAAAGATCTTCTTGAGTTACGAGAGAAGTTGATAGTAATTCACGAACAAGAAGTTCTGTTACAAAAAGAACTGCGCAAAGTTACCCAACGTGTGAATCTGTTTGAAAAAGTAATGATTCCGCAAGCAACAGAAAATATTAAAACCATTCGCATTACGCTTGCCGAAGAACAAACCTCTGCTGTTGGCCGTTCAAAAATAGCCAAGAGCAAATCAGTAAACTGAGAAGGAGAAAAATATGATTAGTAAAATGAAAAAGCTTCTTCTCGGCGGAAAAGCTTCAGAGAAAGAAAAAGTTCTTGAAGTATTGCGCGAAGCCGGCGTAGTTCACGTTGACGCAGCGGTGCCCGAAAAAGTATCGGTGCCTGCTTCCATTAATGAAGAACTACATAAATGCAATCGTGCAATAATCGAACTCTCGCAAATTGAGTGTCTTAGCGACGAAGATAAAATAGAAACTCCCGGAAAAGCTAAAAGGCTTATCGAAGAAACTTTAGAACATGTTACTGCTTTATCTAAGTTAAAAGACAAATTAATTGCTCTTAAAAAAGAGTATGAAGAAACAGAAGTTTGGGGTCCCCTCGGCTTAAAAGATTTATACTTTTTAAAGAACTCGGGCCTGAATATCGTTTTTTCAAAAGGCTCAAAAGAGCACAAAGACGAAATCAAGAGCGAGTTTGTTGATACGGTTTATTGTAAAGATGGAATTTGTGTGTTTATTGCGGCGTCGCGAAATGAAATCGAAATTCCGAAACAACTAACCGTTATTGAAGCACCTAGGCGTGAATCGGCACAAATTGCAGATGAAATCAAAGCAACCGAAAATACGATTTGTGATCACAAACACGCTTTGCAATGTTTAAAACTAAGATTTTCTGATATTCAAGCACATTACACCAAACTTCTTAATCAGAAGCGTTTTGCAGAGGTTGAATCAGGCGTAATGACTGATGAAGAGGTCTTTGTTTTAACCGGTTGGTGTCCTGAAAAGAAAGTAAGCACTTTAAGCGAAGCACTTGAAACAGCACAACTCAGAGTAGCTACTCACTTTGATGATGCCGCTGAGGATGAAAACCCTCCGACTTATTTAGATAATCCGGTTTATTCTAGCAGTATTAACCCACTCTATGACTTTATGGGTCTGACTCCGAGCTACAATGAGCCTGATGCCAGTTTTCTATTTTTATCAACCCTCATTATTTTTTCCGGCTTTTTGGTTGCCGATGCAGGTTACGGAGCAATAATCGCGTTGCCTCTGTTGTTTGGCTATAAAAAGCTTAAAGAGCGAGGAGTTGATGAAAAGTTTTTAAGATTGGCAATCTTTTTGTTCGGCGGAGCGACTGTATACGGAGGGATAACCAATTCTTGGTTTGGTGCTTCGTTGTTTAACACAGGCTTTAACCCTGAAAGTCCAGACGGTTCATTTTTACTTCAAGCCCTATGTTTTTTAATGGGTGTAATTCACTTAACCATTGCACACATAATAAAACTAAAGCGAAAGAAAATTAACTTGTCAGTTGTAGGGGAAATAGGATGGATAATATTCTTATGGGCCATGTATGGAATGATTTGTAAACTTGTTGCCGGTCGAGACTTCATTTTGCCCGGCACTCAGGAATTTACAATATTAGGCTCAACAAGCAGTCTGACTGTTTGGCTGTTTAAAATTTCGTTAACCATGATACTTTTTTTCACAGCCCCCTCTTTCAATGTATTTAAAATGGTTGGCGCAGGTGTCGGTTCTATCTTAACAAATGCATCGGCTGCCTTTTCAGACATTTTGAGTTATATCAGACTGTGGGCCGTCGGATTGGCGGGCAGCAAAGTTGCCGTCGCGTTTAACGATATAGGCGCTATGCTTCCGATCTATGCGCAAATACCTGTTTTAATAGCAGGTCATGGCTTAAATATAATATTGTGTGTTATAGCGATTCTCGCGCATGGGGTTCGCTTAAATTTGTTGGAGTTCTCTAATCATCTGGAATTGGATTGGGCCGGACGTGAATATGACCCATTCAAAAAAATCAATTAATTCGGTAAATTTTATTAAGGAGATATAAAATGGAAGATTTCATGCTGATTATCGGCAAAATGGCTCTCGGTTTAATCATGGGTTTTGGTGGTTTGGGCAGCGCTCTCGGCGTTCTTGCAGCAGGTAGCGCCGCAGCCGGCGGTTGGGCAAAAGAAGGAAAAGAAGGCAAACCTTTGAGCGGTAAATTTACCGGTTTGGTTGGTATGCCTGTCAGCCAGACTCTCTATTGCCTTATTCTTTACATTATGATGGTTGAATATGCTTCTGTAGCTGCCAACGGCCCAATCCTTTTCGGTATTGCAATAGGCGTCGGAATGTGTCAATTTGTATCAGCATATGCGCAAGGCTCTATTGGCGGCGCCGGTGTCAGATGCTTAGTTGAAAATGGCGGCAAAGGCTTTGGTAATATCGTAGTTGCCATGGGTATCGCAGAATCTATCGCACTGTTTGCTCTTGTAACCGGCATTTTGATTCTTAGCAGCCCTGTAATGGTAAAAGTTGCAGAAGTAGCGGTAAAATAAAAGTTAGTTAAAACGCTTAAAAAAAGCAATTTGGCATAATCGCCAAATTGCTTTTTTTTATAAGTCTTTATCAAATTGCTTATCGAGTTCTTTAAGCCATGCCAAAAATGCTTCTGCTTCAGTTCCTATTAGGTTAGACAACTCATAGGAATCTCTGCCTGAATAGTTTTTAAGAGCAAAATCTGTAAGTGTGTGTATCATGCCTTCAGATCTGAATAGAGTAAGCATTCGCAAATATTCGTTTCTCGCCCTTATTGTTCGCAGTTTGATTTCTTCGGGCGTTTGTTTCTTTTTCCAAATTCTTTCGCCTATTGATGGCTTATTCAGCAACAGCAACCTGAGACATGTCTTACCTCGCGGTGCTTTTCCCCAAATATAAAGAATATCGAGCATAGAAGTAACAACTTCTGTTCTGTCTTCTGAACTAAGACGCGGCAAAAGCTCAATAAGGTCTCTTTTTCGCAGAGTAAATCTTTGAGAGAACTTAGCACCGCCTTCGATGAATCCTGCGACCACGTCAGACCAAAATTTGGCCTGCACAATGCTGGGGACTCCGACCATATTGCCAAAGGGCGCAAATAAGGTTGCAACCGGCCAAGAAAGAATAGATCTGAAGAAGTTTACTTTGATAACTTTTTTATCAAAGTCTCTTAATCTGTTGTGCAAAGCAATATAAGTGCCATTTGCCAAACACAAACAGAAGAATTTTACACCTTCAAATACCACACCTGTAGTTTTTCCTGTCCAGAAAATATCAAAGTAATACTTTACCAAGCCCATTATAGGCACGCTCAGGCCTGTCCAGAACAGCGATTGGTAAGCATTATCAAAGTTGACATTTTTCATGGTCCAGCGCTTAAAATCAGTGCCTGCAGAAGCAATAAGGTCTACCAAGACATTTCTGGCAAAAGTTATAACAAACCATATAGTTGCGAACAAAAAGCCTACTGCAAGCTCACGCTCAAATTGATACAATGCCATCCAATATAGGGCAACGGCAAAGCCCGAAGTGAGTCTAAGCAAGTTTTTTATGTTTGAATTTAGGTATCTCCAGAATCTTTCGAAACTTATTGTTTCGATTTTTCTTTCATCGCCAACCTTATTTGTTATGGGCTCTTGTTGAGTGCCTAAACAAACTATCGTTTCAGAATCATCTTCTTCATCTTGAACATCTTTTGTATACTTACCCTTATTGAGTATTAGAGAGCTAATCGGCCTTGGTAAAGTAACATGTTTTGCCATAACTTCTTTCTTTATGGCATTCGAAATTTTAGATGATCTTATAAAGCCCATTCCCGGAATGAGTGAATTTCTGCCCGTAGAATCGCTTCCACAATTTGGAACAATCGGTTTTTCAAAAGCAATTTTACACGCATAAGCAACCCTTTTGGGGTTAATATCAGTTATATTATGCTGCTCAAGAAAAGTTTTCATATCGTTCAGCGGGCGATTATTGAGATTATAAACAAATTTATTGAAAACGATTGCATCATTTGGGTTTCTTGCTGAGCAATCTCTTAAATTCATTGTTTCGACATTTGTTATATAATCAATATTGTCTATAACGCACTTAATTGCCTTTTTAACACCCAATTCAAGCGGATTTATAAGAACTATTTTTCCCGGCAAGCCCTTAAGCATGCCAAAAACCTGCGATTCTTCGTCGAATGAGCTATCATAATCAACTGCGCTTCTTGGCGCCAAATACTTAGCAGCTAAATCGCTTCTGTTCAAACTTTCATAAGTATTTCTGCATTCTTGGTATCTTGCCCTTATTGCGTCAAGTTCCCAACGGCTGAATATTCCTCGCTTAAAACGACTTTCTGCAGACATTGTCTGTGTTTTAAAATATAAAACGCGTTTATAAAACACTGACTTAAATCGCGAAAACAACAGTTCGGCCAAATGCTCTCGCGAGGGCTGCCCACAAGCCACGATTTTATCTAATTCTTCTACCTTAAGCGGCAAAAACCAGCATGGCCCATCGGGCGAAAAGCTTTCGTTGAGCTTTGGAAGATGAATATCATTGAATTGTTTAACAATAGAAACAATACTTTGGCATCTGCTAGCAACATTTTTCTTGAGGCCTTCTCTGAAGTCTGCTAATTGCGCATCGTTGTCTTTTAAAAATGCAAAAAAGTCTTTGCTTTTGGCGAAAACAGGCGGCACATACATATAGTGCCTTCTTTCGCCCCCGACGCCAACACTGAATTCTATGCCAATTTCAACGGCGATTCCCATAATTTCGCCGGCAGTAATTGCTTCAGAAATAATTCTTGATTCTTCGATGTTGTTATACACCAAAGTAATACACGAAAGCCCTCTAATAAAGGCATCAACCAAGATCTGGCTAGGAGCTTTCCTTCCGTCTGAGAGCGAATCGTGCAGATGGTCGTCCCACCCCAGCCCAAGTTGTTTAAGCGGCTTGTCTTCTTCAGGAACTTCGATTAAACCGTTCTTTTTTAAAAAACTTCTGATTACAACTTCGTTCCCAAAAGACACCCTGCCAAAATCGGCCACAAATTCCATTTGGCGCCTTCTGTTTCCATAAGCGTTAACCGCTTCTTTCATCATAAATATCTGCATTCTCGCAGTATTTATTGGCATCGTCACGTTTTTTGCATGCAACGATTGCTCCACAAGAATGCGCAAAGCATCTAACCGCGCCTCATACAGCTCGGGAGCTTGCGATTTAGCAATAATAATATATGCTTCAGCAATGCTTACACGGCGCTTTCCAAATTCTCTTCTAAAGCCGCCCGGATGAGAAGGCCGCCGCAAAATAGGTTTTATGATCGGCTCTTCATATGTTTGATTAAGTCGATCTACGATGGCTCCAATTTCGTCGTCAAAGCTCACCCAATCGATAAAATCATTTAAAACAGCAGTAAGCCTGCTTTGTATAGTCAGAGTCTTATTCATTTCCTACCCACCAATTTTATATCCGATTAGTATAACCGCTAACCTTCTGCGATGCAACCTGTATATAAAAAATCAAACATGATTTTTACTTTTGCTGTCTTGTACTTTTAAACAATAATGTGTTAAACTCTGCTAATGACTCATAAACCTTTTTTCATTGATTTGCGCGCAAAACGTATTTTAATTCTGGGGGGCGGGGAAATAGCCATTCGCAAGCTTGGCGCCTTTTCCGGGTCCGGTGCCCTTATTACGCTTATTGCGCCAAAAATAAATGCAAAATTGCCCGAATTAGCAGAAAAAATCGAAAGATACGCTGCTGTCGACGACATTACAAAAGCTTTCTTTATGGTTATTATAGCAACAAACGATAAAGCCTTTAACGAAGCAGCATCAAAAAGATGTGAAGATGAAGGAATTTTGTATAACCGCTGCGATGACGGCCTTAGCGGTAATGTGGTTATTCCAAAGCTAAAGCAGTGCGGCATCATAAATGCAGCAGTTTACTCAGAAGGCGTTCCCGCCGTTTCTAAGTATGTTTATGAGAATCTTGATTCTGTGATAACACCTGAGCTTGCCGCTTTAGCAGGGTTATTAAAAGATCTTCGCGCAGAATTGAAATCAAATTCATCCTCTACTTGCAAAAATAAAGAAATTATTGCAGGATTATTGAATAAAGAAAATCTTGAGAGGATAAAAAGAGGCGAGCTCGACTCGCTGAAACAGGAAGTCATGTCATGTCACTAATTGTGTTTGGTCTTAATCACAAATCAGCTCCTGTATCAATCAGAGAAAAACTGGCTCACTTGAATGATTTCTCTTTACCCGGAGTTAACGGGGTTGATCTCGAAGCCATACCCATAAGTACCTGCAACCGTGTCGAAATATATTATTCCGGCAGCATCACAGAAGCAGGCAAAAGCTTTACCGAATTATTAACACAAAAGCATCTTGATTATTCGACTTTAAAACACTATTTTTACGAAATGGCAAACGAAGAAGCTGTCAGGCATTTATTCAACGTAGCCGGCGGCATAGATTCCATGGTATTAGGTGAGAATCAAATTCTTCATCAAATTAAAGAATCATATAAAAGCGCGATAGAAAACGGCCAAGTCGGCAGAGGACTTCACAATCTTTTTCAAAAATCTTTAGAAGTCGGCAAAAAAGTACGAAGCAGAACGGCCATCTCAGAAAATCGCGTATCTATAGCCTCAGCAGCGGTTGATTTGGCAAGAAGCATTTTTAAAGACCTGTCACCTCTAAAAGCTCTTATTATCGGCGCAGGCGAGATGGCTAACCTTGTAGCAGTTCATATGCGCGAAAACGGCGTAGAAGAAATGAATTTTATTAATCGCACCAAATGCCGCGCACTCGAGTTATCAGAAAAATTTGACGGCAACGCATGCGCTTTTGAGCAATTAAACGAGCTATTAAGCACCTGTGACATTGTAATTTCATCCACTTCGGCTCCTCACCAGATTATTGAACAGCCGAGAATTACTGAAGTGATGAACAGACGCAGCCATAAGCCCTTATTTATGATAGATATTGCGGTGCCTCGCGATATTGAGTCATCTTGCAGAGAAGTTAAAAACGTATTTTTATATGACGTAGATGACTTGCGCAACGTCATTAGCGAGAGTTTATCTCAAAGAAAAAGCGAAGCAATTAAAGCAGAAAAAATCATTGAAGAAGAAACCATGCTGTATATGGACAGCTTGCGCATATGTAAATACGCCCCCAGAATTAAGAGCTTAAGCGAACAAGCCAATACAATGCGCAAAAAAGAGCTTATAAAATTTTTCAATGAACACCCTGAGATAACAGACGATATCAAAGAGCTGTTTGACCAATATAGTTATTCTTTGATGGCAAAATGGCTGCACACACAAATAGAATCAATAAAGAAGCAGGGGTATGCTGATGAAGCGGATCTCAATTGTTTTAATGAGATTATAGGACTTTCACCCCAAGCCATAAAAGCTTTTAAATCGAGAGCATTAAGGAACGAGAGAGAGGAACGCAAAATAGCATGAGGATTAAATACGGAACGAGAGGAAGCAAGCTGGCTGTATTGCAGACGCGACAAACAATTGAAATACTAAAAAAAACGCAGCCTGAAGTTGAATTTGAAGAGCATATAATTAAAACACTCGGAGACAAAGTAACTGACATGCCCCTTTTTAAAGTTGGGGGGCAAGGTTTGTTCATAAAAGAAATAGAGTCAGAATTACTTGAAAAGCGCATTGACATAGCTGTCCACAGCTTAAAAGATATGCCTCACGAGATGAGCGAAGGGTTGTGTATATTAGCAGTTGGACACGAAGAAGACCCAAGAGACTGCCTAATATCGTTAAAGTATTCTTCATATAAAGAAATTCCGGCGGGTTCTCTGATTGGCACTTCAAGCCTGCGCAGACGCGCACAGCTCTCATTGTTGCGAGAAGATTTGCGTTTCAGCGACTACCGCGGCAACTTAGACACTCGTCTAAAAAAGCTTGAAGACGGCGAAGCAGATGCAATTGTTATTGCTGCGGCGGGATTAAAGCGCATGCAATTAGAAAATAAAGTTCGAGAATACTTTAGCGTTAATGAGATTATTCCTCCTGCGGGACAAGGCTTGATTGCTATACAATGCCGTATTGAGGACAAAGAACGCTTTTTTCCCTTAATAAAAGACTTTGCCAGCAAAACCGGCATGATACGCACGCGCACTGAGCGCGAATTTTTGCGAATATTGCAAGGCGGTTGCAAAACACCTATGGCAGCGCATGCGCAGGTTTCAGATGACAAAATTATTTTGCAAACATTTTTTGCCGACGATTCGGGAAAAAACACCATCAAGAACATTCATACCGGAGCAGCTGAAAAACCCGAGGAATTGGGCGAAGAGGCGGCACGAGAAATTTTAGCGGCGAAAGAAATATTATGCACAAACCGAATGTCTTTTTAGTCGGAGCAGGGCCCGGTGACACCGGACTAATCACAGTCAGAGGATTAGAGCTTGTTAAAAGCGCCGATGTTTTGGTTTACGACCAGCTTGGCGTCAAGGGCTTTTTGGGGCAAGTCAAGCCCGGATGCGAAATGTATGATGTTGGCAAATTTGCGGGCAATCATAAAGTTACGCAAGACGACATTAACAAGCTTCTTGTTACCAAGGCTTGCGAAAACGAGGGTAAAAATTTGGTTGTAAGGCTTAAAGGCGGCGACCCCTTTGTTTTCGGGCGCGGCGGCGAAGAAGCTTTATTCATGCGCGAAAACGGTATTGATTTTGAGATTGTTCCGGGCGTAACATCTGCCATTTCTGCGGCGGCTTATGCGGGTATTCCGATTACGCAGCGCGGTTACACGGCTTCTTTGGCTATTGTAACCGGTCATGAGGCCGCAAAAGACAGTAGTGACATCGACTGGGCTTCGTTATCGGGCATTGGAACAATTGTTTTTTTAATGGGAGTTAAAAATCTCAGTCTGATTTGCGAAAATCTGATTAAGGCGGGCAAGAGCGCTGACACTCCAATGGCACTGGTTCAAAGCGGAACTATGCCTAACCAGAGAACAGTTACAGGTACATTAGCAACCATGCCGGAGATAGCTTTAAAGCACGATATTCAGCCACCTGCGATATCTATTGTTGGCGATGTAGTGCGTTTAAGAGACAAACTCAAATGGTTTGAAAATCGCCCATTGTTTGGCAAAAAAATAGTTGTAACAAGGTCTAGAACACAAGCGAGCAGCCTTGTAAAAGAGCTTAGCGAACTGGGCGCCGAAGTCATTGAATGCCCCACTATTTCAATAGTTCAGCACGAAGACTCGCAAGAGTTTTTGTCTTTCATTTCTGAGCACAAAAAATACGGTTATATTATTTTCACTTCTGTAAATGGCGTCACAGGCTTTTTTGAACAGGCAACAAGATGCGGGTTTGATTCAAGAATTTTTGCAGACAAAAAGGTTATATGCATAGGACCGGCTACAGCAGAAGCTTTGAGAAACATAGGCATAATAGCTGATTTTGTGCCCGAATCTTATGTCGCGGAATCAATAATTCCATATTTTGAAAACAGCTTAAAAGCCGATATAGCTATATTAAGGGCTGAAAAAGCGCGCGAGATTTTGCCAGAATCTTTGCGTAAGTTGGGACATAATGTTAAGATTGTTTCAATTTATCGCACAGAGCTTATCAGGCCAGAACCCACCGAAGATATGTCAGATTTATTAAGGAATGGGCAAATTGATTTTGTTACTTTTACAAGCTCTTCTACCGTTGAAGGTTTTTCAGAAATGATAAAGGGACATAATATCGAAAATGATAAAGTGCCGGCAGCGGTTATAGGGCCTATTACAGAAGCCACTTGCAATAAATACGGTTATAACATTAAATGCAGAGCGGCAGAATACACAATAAAAGGGCTGATAGATGCCATAACAAAGGAATTTTAGAGATGATAAATATAAGCAGAATTTATGCAAATCACTCAACAACAGGAGATCCGCTCAGATACGGGAAGGCGCACGAAGGCGACGTGGCACATTCCCATCATTTTAAGGGGCATGAAACGGCAAAAACAGCAGCTGAACGAAGGCCTGTGGTAGTTTGGAACATATCAAAGCGATGTAATTTGAAATGTATTCACTGCTATACAAATTCTGATTGCAATGTTGCCGAAAACGAATTGTCTTTTGAAGAAGGCAAAGTTTTAATAGATGACCTTGCAGAATTTAATATACCCGCTTTGCTTTTTAGCGGCGGCGAGCCCCTAATGAGACCTGATGTTTTCGAGCTTGCGGCTTACGCTGTCAGCAAAGGGATAAGACCGGTTTTAAGCACCAACGGAACTTTGATAACAAAAGAAGTTGCCCGAAAAATCAAAGATACCGGCTTTATATACGCGGGCATCTCACTTGACGGAGTAAAAGAAACCAACGACCTGTTCAGAGGCGTCAATGGAGCCTTCGAGTTGGCAATGGCCGGCTTCAGAAACTGCCGCGAAGTTGAACAAAGAGTTGGGCTGAGACTTACTTTAACAAGACAAAATTTATTGGATTTGAATAAAATTTTCGACTTTTTAATTGAAGAAAAGATTCCCAGGGCCTGTTTTTATCATTTGGTGTATTCGGGAAGAGGCAAATCAGCAGACGACCTGAGTCACGAAGAAACAGCTCAGGCACTTGATATAATCTGTTCAAGAACAAAAAGTGCCATCGAATCAGGTATCGACTTAGATATTTTAACCGTAGATAATCACGTCGACGGTGTATATATATACAAAAAGCTGTTAAAAGAAGACCCGCAAAGAGCTGAAAAGATGCGCGAACTGCTTGAATGGAATGGCGGCGGGGCAAATTCCAGTGGAGTGGGAATCGGAAACATAGACTGGGAAGGCAATGTGCATCCTGACCAATTCTGGCAAGATCTAACTTTAGGTAACGTAAGAAATCGTCGTTTCTCAGAAATTTGGCAAGACACTTCTAACCAATTGATGGCAGGATTAAAAGACAGACTGCCTCTTTTAAAAGGGAAATGTAAAGAATGCCCCTATATAAAGATGTGCGGAGGTTCGCTTAGAGTAAGGGCATTCAGAGTGACTGACGACCCGTGGCAGACAGACCCTGCATGTTATATATAATCTTTTAGTTTGATTTTAGAGATATTGTTGGTAAAATTGCCTTATAAATCTATAATTTATGAGGCATATTTTGAATAAAATAATTAAAATATCAACGATTTTTTGTCTGGTTACTTGTTTACTTTCATTTCAAAAAGCCACTGCCGAAGAATCATGGCAGCGAAGCGTTCCCGGCGAAGCTAAAATCGGCAACAGCATTTCTATAAAACAAGAACATGTTGAAATGCACGTTCCATCGTCTTTAAGCGGTAGAGAAGTAAAAGACTTAAAAACAGTTTTCAGAGCAGACATCTCGAAAATAGCCCGTTTCACTCACAGAGACAGCGATATTGATCTAAAGGGCAGATCGACGCGCATGAACATGGAATTTAAGAAAGACATCTTAGATTTTCAGATTTTTAAATCAAGACAAAATCAGAGCGGCGCAAGTTCTTGCATGGATTGCCACGGAGCTGAAATGCCCAGAACAATTGTTACGGCAGGAATTGAAAAAACAAAAGCTGAGGCTTCTCCTTATGCTATAAATGGTGCGGTTATTAAGTTGTTCAATGCTGAAGCAAATGCTTTTAGAGGAGAATTAAATCATTGGATGAAAGATAATCTGATGCTGAAACTTGGCCTAAAAAATGGCACAATAGAACAAGGGAAATCTAAATTAGATGCTAACTCGTTTACTATTGGCTTAGGCGGATATATTTCAAACAAAACCAGCTGGAGCGGCGAATTAAATATATCTAAAGTTGAAACCTATGAACAACGCAAAACCTTGATCGGCCGTCTGGACTATAAACTATCTGAAGGGTTAAAAATAGTTGTCGGCGGCGGCGCATTCCTAGACGGCTATACTCAATTTGACACAGAATTTGCTGAAATGGGAATGCTAATAAATGGCGTAGTAAAAGACACTAATAAACTCCCTGATCTCTTTAATCGATTGAAGAATGATAGATTCGGCTATTGGAACATAGGTATAGAGTACGAAATCAAACTTTAAGAACACAGCGCAAAAAAGAACTCGGCGCCTGCAAAATTCTGCAAACGCCGAGTTTTTTATTTTACAAGGTTTACTTTGCCCAAGTAATATGACCGATTAAGAAGGGGTGAATGAGGTCTTTATGGTTAGGCATAATTCTGACTGCCATGCCCATTTTGCCGCTCAATTTTAAAGGAACTGCACCTTTGAAAACGAAACTATTACCTTCGTTTGAGTGACTTTCTAAGGTTACGATTTCGCCGTCAGAGAGTTCTCCGACTTCACCTACCATTAAGCCGTAAAAAACTTGAACTTTAACATCTTCGGCAGCAAGACCGCCTAGACTTGCTTTAACTTCAACATCAAAGAAATCTCCGACCTTGTGTTCTTTTGATGTTTCGCCGTTGATACTTTCGATTTTGATGCTCTTCCAAGAAGATCTGATTTTTTCAAGCCAAGCAGCAAGTTCTCTTGCACGCTGACGGTTACCTTCTGACAAAGCAAGATATCTGAGGTCGCCGGGCACGTAAAATCTGTCTGTGTATTCGGCAACCATTCTGTTGGTATTGAATACAGGATTGATTTCTTTCATGCACTGCTTCATCATTTTGATCCATTGTCTCGGAAGTCCGTCTTTTGCCAAATCATAGAATTTCGGAGCGACTTCTTTTTCAAGCAGTTCATAAAGAGAGTTAGATTCAATTTCATCTTGATAATCAAGATTTTCGTATTCTTCTCTTGTTCCGATTGCCCAACCGACATTTTGGTTATATGCTTCGTCCCACCAACCATCAAGGATTGAAAGGTTGAGTGCGCCGTTTGCAGAAGCTTTCATTCCTGAAGTGCCACTGGCTTCTTGAGGGCGTCTGGGGTTATTAAGCCAAACATCGACGCCCTGAACAAGGTATCTTGCTACCACAACGTCGTAGTCTTCTATGAATACGATATGTCTTCGCAATCTTTCATCGTTGCTTTGTTTAATAATTTCTTTAATGAAATTTTTGCCCGGCTCATCTTTTGGGTGAGCTTTTCCGGCTACAACAAGCTGAATAGGTCTTTCGGGATTGCACAATATTTTAATTAAGCGTTCTTTATCTTTAAATAAAAGGGTTGCGCGCTTATATGTTGCAAATCTTCGTGCAAAACCTATGGTTAAGTATTCAGGATTGAGAACTTCTTGTGCGCGGGCTATTTCAGATGGCGGAGCATTGCGAGCTTTCAACTGCATTTCGAGTCTCATTCTTGCGAATGCTACAAGTCTTTCGCGTCTGCGTTCGTGTGTTCTCCAAAGCTCTTCCATGGGCATCAAATCAATTTTTTCCCATACGGTCTGATCGCCGGGGTTAGCGACCCAGCGTGGTCCCAAGTATCTGTCAAACAATGCAGACATTTCTGTCGAGACATAAGATCTTGTGTGAACACCGTTGGTAATTGAATCTATAGGAATTTCTTTAAATGGCACTTCGGGGTACAAATCGCCCCACATTTTTCTTGAAACGGCACCATGCAGTTTGCTAACGCCGTTGGCTTCTCCGCAAAGGTTTAGAGCGCAAACAGCCATTGAAAAGCCGTTGCCTTTGGGAGTGTTATCTTGCCAACCGAGGTTAAGAAATTCTTGCCAGCTGATTTGCAGTTTAGAATAATACTGTGAAAAATATTTTTCCATCAATTCTCTTGAGAATACGTCGATGCCCGCGGGAACCGGTGTATGGGTTGTAAACACGTTACCGGCGCGTGTAAGCTCAAGCGCTTCTCTGAAAGACATTTGGTGTCTATCCATTGAAACTGCGATTCTTTCGAGGGCCAAAAATGCACTGTGCCCTTCGTTCATGTGGTAAACTCTCGGGTGAATGTTCAAAGTATGCAGAGCTCTCAAACCGCCGATTCCAAGAACAATTTCCTGCATAATTCTTGTTTCGGTGTCGCCACCGTAAAGCTCTCTAGTGATCCAACGGTCACCGGCAGAGTTTTCGGGGGTATCGGTATCTAATAAATAAAGAGGGACTCTTCCTATTTGAAGCTTCCACAATAAGCAATGCAGAACTCTTCCGGGAAGATCTACTGTTACTCTTGAGTGATTACCGTTTGCGTCAAGCATCGGTGTTATAGGCATGTTATAAAAATCGTTTTCGGGATAAACTTCCTGCTGGTAACCACCGGCATTAAGTTTTTGTTTGAAATATCCGACTCTGTAAAGCATGCCAACAGCCACGAGAGGAATACCTAAATCAGAAGCTGACTTTAAGTGGTCTCCTGCGAGCATTCCCAAACCGCCGGAATAAAGTCTTACGCTTTCTGTTAAACCAAACTCGGCAGAAAAATAAGCTACAACAGGCACGTCTCTGTGTCCGTGTTTCTTATCAAACCAAGTTTGTTTTTCATTCATGTAATCGGTAAAGTTTTCATAAACTCGTTCTAAATTGGCTAAAAAGGCATCGTCTTTTGCTTTTTCTTCAAGTCTTTTTTGAGAGATAGTGCCCAATATTTTTACTGGGTTATGGTATGTTTCATCCCATAACACGGGGTCAAGACGGCGCCACAAAGCAATAGCTTCAGGATTCCAGCACCACCAAAGGTTATATGCCAATTCCTTGAGAGGAAGAAGGGACTCCGGAAGGCTAGGAGCTACTGTAAAAGTTCGAATAGGCTTCATTAAAAGATATGGCCTCCTAATTAAAAATGTGACAGTGAACAATACCATTTTCGGCAACATCATAGCAAGTATAAAGATATTTTATTTTGGGCAAAAAATTAAAAAATGGTAGCCAAAATACCGATTGACAAGTATAATTGTTCGAAATTAGTCTTGATACACACAATAAAAGAAGGAAAAGGAGGGCGAGATGCTTAAAAAGCTCACCCAGTTCTATTACCCCAAAACAGTTGAAGAGGCTTGTTTACAATTGGCTAATGCCAAAGAAAAAACATCAGTGCTAGCTGGTGGCACTTCAGAGGCTCTAAGAAACGATTCGACCATAGAAGCTTTGGTTGATATATCAAAAATCAAAGAATTGTCTTATGTAAAAAGTGATTCATCTTCAATAGCTATTGGCGCAGCAACCCCCGTTCAAGACATTTATAAATCAGATTTATCGGGAGTTTCAGGTGAACTTCTCAAAACAGCCGCCGGCAAAATTGGCTCTACTTTATTAAGAAATGCAATCACTGCAGGTGGCAACCTCGTGGCACTTTTTCCTTGGTCTGACCTTCCGGCAGCCTATATGGTTCTTGACGCAGAAGTTGTATGCCGCAAAGGAAAACCGAAACGCACTGTTCCGGTAATCAATCTAATAAACTCTAAACCCGCCGCTTTTTTAGATAAAGGCGAAATAGTTGCAGAAATCAAAGTGCCTGTTTTCAAAAAAGGCACCGGTGCGTCTTTTGCAAAAATGAGCAAAACATCAAACGACTATTCTTTGATAACTGTTGCAAGCCGCATAACCATTGCCGATGGCAAAATTAAAGAAGCACGTTTGGCTATAAATGCAATCACTGCTCAACCGGTAAGATGCGAAGAAGCAGAAAAACTTTTGACAAGCAAAAAGCCCAGTGCAGAACTAATTGCAGAAGCTGCTAAAAAAGCCGTTGCCGGTCTTAAAATTCGCAAAGATTATCGTGCAACAGAAGAATATAGAAAAGAAGTTTGTGAAGTAATGATTCGCAGAAGCCTCGAAGAATCAATCGCAAAAGCGGGTAAATAAGGAAATTAGAATGAAACTTAATGTAAAAATAAATGGAAAAAAGTTTGATTTAGAAGTTAATCCCAATGCAATGTTAATCGACGTTCTTCGCGATGCCGGTTTTAAAAGCGTAAAAAGCGGCTGCAACGAAGGAAGTTGTGGCGCTTGTGCCGTAATGATAGACGGAAGACCAAAAAATTCATGCATTGTTCTCGCCGGACAGGTTCAAAACTCAGAAATCCTAACGGCTGAAGGTTTAGGGAATCCCGAAACCCCTCATATTCTGCAAAAATCTTTTGTTGACCATGGTGCAACCCAGTGCGGTTATTGCAATCCCGGTTCTTTGATTTCTGCCAAGGCTTTGTTGGATAGAAACCCGAAGCCGACAGAAGCAGACGTAAAAGATGCCCTTGATGGCAATCTTTGTCGCTGCACCGGTTATGTAAAACGCATAGAAGCAGTTCTTGATTCTGCCAAAATTATACAGAAAGGCACCAAAGGAAATAAATAATGGCTAAAACAACAAAAAAAGAAACCGTTAAAAAAGCAGCCCCCAAAAAAGCAACTGTTACGGCAAAAAAGCCGGCTGTAAAAAAAGCCAGTGCCCCAAAAGCCGCCGCTAAGACAAAGGCAGCTCTCGAAAGTGCTATTCCTGAATCACCCCTTGTATTCGAAAGACCCGAAAAATTCGAACAAGTTAAGCACTCATTAGAAAAAGTTGATGCTCTTGGGTTGGTATGTGGAACTCAAAAATATGTTGGCGACATTGATATGCCTAATCTTCTTCATGTTAAAGTATTAGGAAGCCCTCATGCTCATGCTCGCATCAAAAAGATTGACACCGGTGATGCACTAAAATTGCCGGGCGTTGTAGCTGTATACACATACAAAGATGTTCCAAGAGTACCAAGAACCACTGCAGGCCAAGGTTGGCCTGAACCTTCTCCATACGACACTTACCTCTTAGACAGCAAAGTCAGATTTGTTGGCGACAGAGTTGCAATCGTTGCAGCAGAAACAATCGAAGCAGCAGAAGAAGCTTGCAAGAAAATCAAAGTGGATTACGAAGTTCTTGAAGCCGTTTTTGATCCTGAAAAAGCCATGGATAAAGGCGCACCTGTCATTCACGACGAAAAAGATGCTTATGTCCCAATTCCTATATTCTATGATAAATCACGCAACCACGCTTCACACGTTGAAACAAAAGTAGGCGATGTGGAAAAAGGCTATAAAGAAGCTGACGTCGTATTAGAAAAAAAGTTCTATCCTCATTATGCACAGCATTGCCCAATTGAACCTCATATTTGCATGGCATGGCTTGACGAAAATGATCGTCTTGTTTTGAGAACATCTACTCAGGTTCCTTTCCACGCACGCAGAATTACAGCTCAAACTCTTCAGATTCCCATAAAGAAAATCAGAGTTATTAAACCCAGAATTGGTGGAGCATTTGGCACTAAACAGGAAGTTCTTTTAGAAGACATTTGCGGTCTTGTAACTTTAAGAACTCGCAGACCTTGCAAACTAGCTCTTACACGAAGCGAAGAATTCATGTCATCGCGAACAAGACACCCCATGGTTGTTAAAATCAAAATGGGCGCTAAAAAAGACGGCACAATTACTGCCCTATCAATGCGCATCATCAGCAACACAGGAGCATACGGGTCTCATGCTTTGACCGTATTAAGCAACTGCGGTTCTAAAGTTCTTCCTCTTTACAGAGCTAACAACATTGAGTTTGTTGGCGACACAGTATATACAAACCTGCCCGTTGGCGGTGCTTATCGCGGATACGGAGCTACCCAGGCTTGTTTCGGGACCGAAAGCTTAATGGATGACATGGCCGAAGCCATTGGCATGGACCCCATTAAGTTCAGGCAGAAGAACCACATCGTCGAAGGCGAATCTTCACCAATCTTTAAAGCCTTAGGTGAAGGCCGCGAAGGGGTCGATATGGCAATAGGTTCATGCGGATTGGCAGAATGCATAACCAAAGGCATGAAGTTAATTGATTGGAAAAAGAAATATGGCAAAAAAGGCACCGGCACCAAACGCCGCGGTCTTGGCATGTGCTGCCTAATGCAGGGAAGCTCTATTCCGGAAATTGATATGGGCTCCGTTTTCATCAAAATGAATGAAGATGGCTCATTCAACATGCTCTTAGGCGCAACCGACTTAGGAACCGGTTCTGACACTGTTATGGCACAGATTGCAGCTGAAACATTGGGTTGCAAACACACTGACCTGATTGTTTACAGTTCAGATACAGACATGACACCCTTTGACGTGGGCGCTTATGCTTCTTCTACAACCTATCTTACTGGTGGTGCCGTAATTACAACCGCTAAAAAAGTGCGCGACCAAATTATTGCAGTTGCAGCTCTCAAAATGGGCGAAAAGCCCGAAGACATCACCATTAAAGATGGTATTTGCTACGGAAAAGGCAAAAAGAACAAAGTAACATTTGGCGATGTTTCAAGATATTCGCTTTACGAAAACAAGCAGTTCCAAATCGGTGCTATCGGAAGCCACATAAGTCACGCTTCTCCTCCTCCGTTTGCAGCTCATTTCGCAGAAGTTGAAGTTGACACCGAAACAGGCGAAGTTAAGCTGTTAAGCTATGTAGCCGGAGTTGACTGCGGCACTGCAATTAACCCCCAGTTGGCTGATGGCCAGACTCAGGGCGCTTGTATGAACGGTATCAGCTTTGCACTTACCGAAGAATACATATTCGATAACGGCAAAATGCTAAACTCAACTTTTGGCAATTACAAAATTTGGGGAACCAAAGACATGCCCAATCTTCAGACTTTCTTAGTTGACTCTTATGAAAACACCGGCCCTTATGGTGCTAAGAGCGTAAGTGAAATAAGCATAAACGGCGGTCTTCCTGCCATCGCCAACGCAATCAAAAACGCTGTCGGCGTTCGCTTGACTCGCCCCCCATTCACTGCTGAAAAAGTATTGAAAGCAATGAAAGAGCTAAAAGCCCCTAAAGTTGAAGCCCCAAAAGCAGCTGCTAAAAAAGGCAAAAAGAAATAAATAAATAAGTAGCAAAACGCCTCATATTTAATTTTGAGGCGTTTTTTTATTTCAATCAAGCTCTAAGACGTTTTCGGCTAGCTTTTCAACAAAATATCTGTCATGCGAAACGAAAATCAAGGTTCCGTCATAATTATCAAGGGCCGCCTCTAACGCCTCTCTTGCTTCTATTTCAAGGTGGTTTGTAGGCTCGTCTAGCACAAGCACATCAGGCGAGTCAAACAATAACGAAGCTAATAATGTTTTGCTTTTTTCACCGGAGCTTATTTCACTTGTCTTTTTTAATACAGCATCTTTTTCGAGACGCAAGCAGCCTAGAATCGTTCTAGCTCTTGATTCTTCAGGCAACCGCCCTTTTAAAACGCTTTCTAATACAGTTTCTTGAGGATTGAGCAATTCTAATTCCTGAGAATAATAACCTATTGATGCTTGCAAAGCCCAAGAATAAGTGCCTGAATCAGGTCTTTCTATTCCCATGAGCATTTTAAGCAAAGTACTTTTTCCGCTGCCGTTTGGCCCTGTTATTGCCAGCCGTTCTCTGTTTGAGACAATCAGTGAGAATTTGTCAAAAAGTATATTGTCGTCATATTTTTTACTGATTTTTTCAATTTTTAAAACAGTGTTATTTCTTAATTCATTCTGCGCAAAACTCAGCGAGCGTTTTTTCTCAATAAAAGGTTTTATTTTATCAGACTGTTCTATCATTTTTCCAAGGCGCAGGCTCATTGCATTAGCTGCACGCTGTTTATTTTGAGTTCTGAGAAGACCTTTACCTGACCCTGCGTCGCGTTTGCATATTTTTTTGTTTTTACCAAAGCTTCTTTTCGGCTTAAAGTTTTCCATTCTATTAGCTTCTGTGCGTGTTTTATCTACAGCATTCTCAAGTTTTGATATGTGTTTTTCAAGCTGCTTAGAGGTTTCTAGGGCACGCAAAAATGTTTCGTTTTTTGATTTTTTATAATCGGAGTAATTACCGGTATAAATATTTATCTTTTTGTCTTTAATTTCCCACATCTCTTTGCAGCATGCATCTAAAAATCTTCTGTCATGACTAACAATCAAGTAAGCGGTATTTGATTCCCCTAAAAACCCTTCAAGCCATGTAAGAGTATCTGTATCAAGATGGTTTGTGGGTTCATCTAATATTAAAATATCAGGATTTTTGATTAAAAGGCGTAACAAAGCAACTTTTGTTTTTTCTCCGCCACTTAATAATTGCATTTTGCCATTCAAATCACAGTATTCAAGACCCATTAGAGATGTTTTTTTATAGATCTCAGTTTCTATTGAAAAGCCTTCTTTTTCGCTATATTCAGTATATAAATTTGCTAAAATAACACCTTCTGTTTCTGACAATTCACTTTTAGACTCAAGCAAAAAGATTTTCTCATAAATTTGCGCCAAGTTACTATAATCACTCAAGACATAACTTTTAATGCTTTGGTTTTCTGCAAAAACTATCTCTTGGCTGAGATATCCAATTATTACATTTTCAGCATTATTTTGTATTAATTTTAGCAGAGTCGTTTTTCCACTGCCATTTGAGCCAACAACACCGATTTTTGCACCTGAATAAATTGAAAAAGAAATGCCTGCAAAGACTTCTTCAGGAGAGCCGGGGTAAGAAAAATGCACATTTGAACCATTAACCAACAACATAATTGCCTCCAAAAACACAACCGCAAAAAGGGGTATCAAACAAAAAAATATAAATAAATAAGGCAACTTGATTATTTCATAAAAACAAATTATCAATAGCTATAAAAAAAGTCAACCCGATAAAAATATGGTATAATCCTATGTAATTTGCCTTATTATGGGGAACGAAATGATAAACAACACAAAAAACATAGCAAAATCTTTAGCAGTTTTCTTAATGCTGCTTTGTTTCACACAAGTCTACACCTTACACGCCCAAACAAATAATTCGAAACTAAACGCTCGAATCGACGCCATGCTTCAAAAGGCGCGCAAAACTTATGCAAAAGGCAATGTTAATCCTGCAATTTCAGAATATTGGAAAATATTGGAAATTGCACCATCGCTTACTATTGCTCATCTTGAGCTAGGTGAAATATATTCGTATCTGAAAATCTATGATCGCGCCGTAGAACTGCTTGAACCTGCTTTAAAGCGCGGCGAACGGGAACTCGATAAAGAGACATTGTGTAATTATTACTGCGTATTAACATCTGCCTACGTAGGCTTAGGCAACAGCGGGGAAGCCAATCGAACTCTCATAAAAGCAGCTCAATCTTCTCCTCGCCATCCCAGACCGCGCACGCTTCTTGGCGATATATATAGATCAAATGGCAAATATGCCAATGCTGCTAAAGCATACAGACAAGCCACCCAGCTTGACCCGACTTATCAGCCCGCGTTAGAAAAACTTGAAGCACTAAAAAAAGATTACGCTTATGAGCTAATCGAAGCAAAAATGAAAGAAGAAAAAGCCAGGAAAGAAGCTCAAAGTGCAAATGCAAAAGTTGTCACAAAAGTTTTAATTGAACCAAAGCCTGTGCCTATATCTGAGCCGGCAGCAGTTAAAGCGTCAGAATCGGTATCGACGCCGGTTATAACTCCCGAGCCTTCAACAGAGCCGGAACCGGAGCCAGAACCCACATATGCGCCTGTTCCTCAAACATTAGACGAGAACATAGATGCGCTGATTGCAGGAGAAAGTGCAGAAAAAGAAAGAGCAATAGAATATTTTAAAGGATTAGGCAAAGAGGGCTTAAGCAAAATCGAAGATTTACTTTACGACCCCGACCCTGAAGTGAGAATTATTGCGGTTAGAGCTCTATCGTCATTTACCGATTATCCTAAAGAAGTTAAACTTATTTTACTTGACGCAGGTGATGACCCTGATGATCTTGTAATGAGCGAAATAACAGCTGCTTTAAAAGAATTGTAATTTTTTGAAGTTATTAGTTAATATTTGCATATGCTTTGCCGATTATAGCTTTGAATTGTAATTTATTAACTGAACTGGAGGCCAAAGTTGAGGGAAGCGTCAGATCTTGGAATCGGCGCCGGAATCAGACGTGAATTAGCTGGTCGGCGTGTTGATTTATCAAAAATTAAGTTTCCTGTAATGGCCGGAGTGGTAACTCTGGAGGGCGAGCTCTCTTTTGTCGGGTTGAGCAAAACCATTGACGAAACTGCAATAGAACTTAAATTCATCGAGTCAAGTATTCGCAGCATTGCCGGGCTAAAAGAAATCAACTTTGCACTTAGCAACTGGGCAAAGAGTGAGGCCGGCGTATGGGAATGCGAATCGGCAAAAGCAGGTGCACCTGTTCGTATTGAAGGCGACGGAATCGTTTGTTCTGAATGCGACTATGTAATTAGATTTTGCCCTTGTTGCGGCAAACCTATCGGTGAAGCCAAACACGGCAGTGCATCATCGAGCTCAAAACAACGCAGACCGGTTCCTCCTATTAAACCGATCATCAAAAAGAGGCGGCCACTGACAGCACCGCCTTTGGCGCCAATTGAAGGCAATATAGCGCCAATTGCTACACCTGTTTTGGCACCTACGCCTGTAGTCCCCGCTGCAGCTCCGGTCGCACCGGTTGCGACACCGGTCGCGCCGACAGTGCAAACAATTCCTAACCCTGCGCCCGTTACATCTAACATGCCAACCACACCTACCCCGCAGGAAGAGCACAAAGTCGCTGTTGTGCCTAATACGCCGGCTGTTTCACCGGTTCCGGAAAAAGTTGTTACTCCACCAACATTAAAAGTGCCTGAAAAGGCTCCTGAAGTTGAGGCTCTTACACCGGCACACCCTGTTGAAGCAGATACAACTTTAGCAGATTTTAATTTTTCTGATTTAAATATACCTTCACAAGCCCCACAAGATGACCTACCTCAGCAACCTGAACAACCTCAACAAGAAGAGCAAGCTCAACAAAATTTTGCCTTGGATAAAAATATCTTTGCAAATGCAGAAAACCCTGAGGTAGATACTCCAAAACAATTTGAATCAGCAAATCCTTTTGAATCATTAAATATTGATGAGCCTTACGAGCCTGAAAAACCGGCTTTGGCAACTGTAGAAAAACCTGACGACCCATTTGCCGGGTTTGCTTTGTCAGACACAGAATCAGCGACAGCAGTTCCTCCCGCAGCAGACGACCCATTTGCCGGGTTCGCTATACCTGAAAATATTGATACTCTGCCCGCAAACATAACTCCGCCTACGCCGGAGCCGGAACCTGTTCAGCCATCCTTCAGCACCACGCCGGCAACTTCTTTACCGCCAAAACCAAAGCCTTCAATGAAAGTTCCGGACTTTAATTTTGACGAGCTTCTTTCCGGCATATCAGAATCTCAATCGGATTCAAAAGACGGCAACGAGGGTGAAGCACCGGTATTTGATCTTGGTGACCTTAACCTTGATGATGATACTCCGTTACCTCCTATGAAAAAGCCCGCCACAGAGAAGCCTAAAAATGCTTTAAAAGATAAAAATCCATTTGGCAACATCGATTTAGATTTAGATCTTGAAATAATTTCGACAGGTGATTCTCAAGATTTGCAGCCCGCACCGGCAAATAAGCCCGAGAAAAAGTCTCCGACTCAAAGTGACGATACTTCATTCGGCTTAAATACCATAATAGATTTAGACGCAGAGCCTTCTGACACCGATGATAAAAAGAAAAAAACAAAATCACCTTTTAATTTAGACGATTTCGATCTGAGTAAATTCAAAATATAAAAACAGCGACCTTAGGGTCGCTGTTTTTTTAATAATAAGATATAATTTCTTAGAATTGGAGGGAACAATGAAAAAATCTGCAATAATACCTTTAGTATTAGCCGGCTTAATAGTTACAAGCAGCGACATTGATGCCGCCCCTAAAAAAAAGAAAGCGGCCGGTACAAAAAAGCAAAGTATAGAAGCTATAGAAACAAAAGGTCTCAAAGTTTCTGAAGCCTACTATTCAAGAGCATGGAAAAAATTTAGAATCGGCAGTACAAAAGAAAAAAATGATGTAATCGAAGCTTTAAAAAAAATAATAAAAAAAAGCGAGTCCGAGCATATGGCGCATTATTATTTAGGAATAATGACAACAGAACTCGGTGAAGACAAAGAAGGACTCAAACATTTTAACAATGCCTTGTTATATTTACCCAACTCAGCAGACATCCTCACAAGAATTGGAGAAATATACGACAGACAAGGTAAAAGCAAAGAGGCCCTTGAACATTTCAATAAAGCTCTGAGCATTAATCAAATGATACCTACTGCACTTTCAAGGGTAGGCAAAGACGAGTATGAAAAAGGCAATATAACAAAAGCCTTAAATATGCTACTCAAAGCAAGAGAAATGCAACCTGAGAATCCTGAAACTTTGCGAACATTAGGAAAAATATATTTGGCAGAAAAGCGTGGTTCAGAAGCAGAAGAGATATTAAGCCAAGCAATTTTATTCGATGAAAAACACGCTGAGACACAACTTGATTTGGCAAAATCATATGATTTGCTCAATAATTCAAACAAAGCATCAGAGCATTATGCGTTAGCCAAAAAACTTGGTAAAAAGAACGAAGAAATAATAGGCAAAAGCGGTTATTCGCTGGCAAGAAACCTATATTTGAGCGGAAAAATCGAAGAAGCTGAAAAAGAATATAAAAAAGCACTAAAAACACTTGAAGATAAGGCAAGCGGTTATTACGGCCTAGCCGAGATATACGAATCATTAGGACGTGAGGATGATGCTATCAAGCATTACATTAAGGCATATAACGAAGACAAAAAATATGCAGACAAAATCATGAGCGCCGCTGAAATATATATCGAGCGCGAAGAATATGACAATGCGAAAAGCACATACGAACTTCTGCGCAGAGACCCGGTATATAAGGAAAAAGCTAGAGCAGCCCTTTCCGAACTAAAAACTATTAAAGAAGAGACAGAAAAGCGGCAACTTGAGCAGGAAATCAGAGAGACAGGTTCATCAGACGCTGATATAGAGAGCAATTATCTAGCTTTGTATGATTATGATAAAAATAATACCGAGGCTATTGAAGGGTTGATGAATTATTATAACGACCGCGGCTATTACGATGAGGCATTGAAATGGTTTAGGCGGTATAACAAAATCAACCCCACCTCGTCTCAAGACAAAAAGCTGATTGAAAAAGGCTATAAAGAGAAGCTTGAACAAGATAACTACAGGCTTTACGGCGAAAAATCGCCTAAGAAAGTTACTAAATCTAGTTTATCTGACGATGAAATTCATAATATTGCATTTAGCGGTGAGAATGATCGTTTGCAAGAAACAGCCTTAAAGATTTTGCTTACGCGAAAGGATTATAAGTCAGACAGCTCGGTTCACCACAAGCTATTAAGATTTTATACCGAGCGCGGAAACAGGAAAGAGGCGCTGAAATGTGTTTCGAAAATGAAACGTTTGGGGATTTTATCTGAGAGTGAGTCAGACAGCATTCGCGATGAACTACGCAAAAAATGATTAAGTATTTTTTTCGATAAACTTGAAAAACTTAAACCAAATATAAGCTATAAGCAAAGAAACGGCCGTTGCTACAAAAATATGCAGCGGTCGTCTTTCATTTTCTTCGAGAGTTATATCTTCAAATTTTGGTTTGATAGATTCGCTTGCATTCGGTTCAAAAAGCGTTTCAGGAATTTCAACTTTTTCGTATGAGTTGGCAGGCTTTTTACGTAACGGCGGTAAAGTAAGTCTGTCAAAATCTAAATTTTCTTCGGTCTTTTTTTCGGGTTCGGATTGCTGCTCCAGCTCGGGCTCAAACTCTGACTCTTGTTTTGGTTCAGGCTTTAGTTCTGCTTTCTGAGCTGCAGGTGCTTCAACAGTTTTAACAGTTATTTTTTCACTTTTAGCAGAATCAACAAGAGGTTTTGCAGATGTCGAAGTGCTGTCAAGTTTTATAGATGAAACTATATGTTTTAAATTATTATCAGAAATTTTTGCAAAAGGTTCCAGAGAAGAAACCAGCGGTAATGGAGATTGTATGCGCTTTTTGGTCTCTAGAATTTCTTCTTTAAGCAAATTATCTTGGGTAGTAAGAAAGGCTATTTTTTCTGCAAGTGAAGCTTCTTTTTTAATAATTTCAGATTTCGATAAAACTTCTTCGGTGTCTTTTGCCACAGATTCACAAAAAACCTGAACCATTCCATCTTTTTCTCTTTTATAAGTAATAAGCTCTGCCAAGTCTTCGCAGAAATCTTCGAGCTCTGTTTGCTTATTTTGTGAAAAAGTAAGTTTAGTAACGTTAATATTATTTCTTTTAGGAACAAAAGTAATTTGAATGTCTTTTTCGCGTTCAAAATATTCAATTTCTTTTATGTCTTTACGTTCAATAAGAGCTATAAGCGACTCTTTATCCTTTTCGCAAGTATGAAAAATCACCGAAAAATTAGTCAGCAGAACCCATACATGGCCCTTTTTATTTTCAGCATCTTCAAAAGGTGTAAGAGCCTTTAATATTTTTTCGGCGGGTGAAAGATATATGCTTACATCTTCTCTAATTTCATCTGGAAGTTCACTGAACAAGGTCATCAGATAATCTCCATCGTTTCATCTGAGCTATCTTCATCAGGATTATTTAACAACATATCAGCCTGAAACATCAGGTTATTTACAAAAGCTTCGAAATCTTCCGGTAAAAAGGCTTCGTAAGGCAATCTGCTCTGAATAATGAGCAAATCTCTTAATTCGGGTGGTGTATCGTCGTCTTCATAGTCAAAATCTTCGCCCTCTTCTATGAACACCGGCTCTTTTGACTTGTTTGAGTCTGAGGAGGGATATTTCACAACACTGAAATTAGCATTGATTAGCTCGCCGTTTAATTCGAAAAGTGCCATTAATTCTTCTTTTGATACATCTGTAATATCTTTTAAATGTAAACCCACTGAAACGGTTTTGACGTTTAGCCCCTCATCGTTCTCTTCTATTCCTATGTAACCGCTTATACTGTCTTCTATTACAAAAGTCCACAGCATTCCGATGTCGTTTTCGTCAAGCATCACGCATTCGTATCCTGATGTGACCTCAGCCATAATTTCTTCAATCTTAACAGCAAAATCAGCAGGTTCCATAAATTTTCCTTTCATTAAACGACTCTTATGAATAATAGCACGAGTTTAAATAAGTTCCAACAATAGCTAAACATTTTTTCATTGCTTATTTGATTAAATCGAATATATTATGTGGTGTATACTCAATACAGAAGCATCTATTTTTCTAAACGGAGTAAGAAAAATGCAAATAAGATTTACCAAAGTATGTCTGGCAAGCCTTTTAATGATATACGCAGTCATTTTCACAGGTTGCTCAAATGATTCTCAAAAAGTTTTAATTTTAGATAAAAACGAACCAATCGAAGGTTTGAGAGCTTCTCTTTCTGCAACAAAGCAGAGTGACCTGCTTACACCTCTTTCGAATGCGGTTAATTTAAAAACTTTTAATGCGCAGCTCAGCAAAACTTCTGCCTCTGTAAGGTTTGAACTACCCGGCGAAACTCCTTTACCCGGCGGAGAAGAAGAATCATCAATACAAACACCCACCGAATCATGGTCTATAGACTTCACCGATTTAAATAACAGAAGCTGGACACTGACAATCCCTGCAAATGGCGTTGTATACGAAACTTCTGACAGAGCACAGATAAATGCAAGCATCTATTTTGGCACCACATCTGCCTCA
The DNA here is from genome assembly GCA_028689875.1 of Candidatus Rifleibacteriota bacterium. GTDB lineage: Bacteria > Muiribacteriota > Ozemobacteria > Ozemobacterales > Ozemobacteraceae > MWDD01. The sequence goes on from JAQVCG010000001.1 coordinate 36,157, forward strand.
GGCGGCTTAAATGTAATTTTCTATATGGTAAAAGAAGCCGGATACGAGTGGGTAATCGATGATATCAGTGCCGAAGAGATTCTTTCGGTCACAACCGGAATCACCGGCAGAGTTACCAGCTCTGCAGATGGAAGTGCAATTGCAGACGCGATAGTAACAGCTTACCCCGCCCCATACGTTTCTGGAGACACTCCCGCCGGAACAACTCAAACCAATGATGAAGGCTATTATGAATTGTTTTTAAGCTCCGGCAACTATATTGTTTTAATTGCACACGATGACTTCACCTATCACGAAGAATTAGTAACCGTTGACTGAGAATTAAAGATAGTATAAAAAGACACCCCCCGATATTGATATCGGGGGGTGCCTTTTTTTAAGCTCTTAGTTTATGTAATTTTGCAAAACTTCAGAGCGACGTGGGTTGCGCAGCTTTGCAAGTGCTTGCACTTCAATCTGCCTAACTCTTTCGCGGGTTACACCTAATAACTTACCTATCTCTTCCAATGTGTATGGCTTCAAATCGCCTAATCCGAACCGATGTATAACTACAATTTTTTCTCTTTCGGTTAAAGAATCAAGCAATTTTTCTAATTCGCTGTCGAGAGCCTTTTTTTCTATTTCTGCCGACGGATCACTTTCATTATCAGTGATTACATCGCGCAGAAATAGATCTTCATCTGCATCGACCGGCGTTGAATCCATAGAAATCACATTTGGAATATCGCGCAAAAACTTACTTAAGTCTTGAGGTTTCATCATTGTGCCCTCAGCTAGTTCTTCTAATGTTGGGCGCCTGTTGAGCTTTTTGATGAGAGTTTCTTCGACTTTTCTAATTCGCAATCCTGTATGAATGCGATTCAGAGGCAATCTAATCGGGTTACCATGGCTGGAAACGACTTGAATCATGGCCTGGCGTATCCACCAAACGGCGTATGAAATGAATCTTACGTTTTTATCTACATCAAATCTTTGAGCCGCGCGCATCAACCCGAGGTTTCCCACAGCAATTAAATCTTCGAAAGGAACCTCATTAATATGACGGTATCTTTTTGCAACGGCCACTACAAAACGAAGATTAGCCACAATTAGCCTTTTTTTGGCTCGTTCATTGCCTTCTTTCACTTGTTTAAGAAGAATTGTTTCTTCTTCTTTTGTTAAAGGAGGATGTTTTTTTAAGTCCTTAAAGTAGTCTTTAAGTAACTGATTCTCATCACTACGTTCATTATTATGAGAATTATTGCGATTAAGACTTGCCATCTGGTTCTCCGATTCTGTGAGAAGTTACCAAAAGGGTAATAGACACGATTGTTGATGTGTACCCTTATAAAGGGCACCTGACCACCTAATCGGCGCAAGTCTCTTTTTGTTTAACTATATTTTAAAATTATTTACAAGGTAATAAACTATCTTTTAAACAGTCTAAAACGCCTGAAATTCCGCGTTTTGCGCAAAATATTACCTGTACCCCACTTTTTTCGGCCGCCAAAATAATTTCTCTTAATAAAGTATGCGAAAGCTGTTTAACAATTATTGCAACAGCTCTATAAGGGGAGAAACCTGATCTCAGATCTTTAATACTCTCAAAGCCGCTTCTCCAAGTTACTTCGAGCCCATGAGAGGCCAATGCCTGCTCGTATTCGTGCCCGACTCTGTCTCCGCCAATTATTAAAACCTTTTCACCGTTAAATATTAAATCTTTTTCTTTATGCAAAGCAGTCTTTGAAGATTTAGCGCGCTTTGCTGCGGGGGCTGTTTTTTGCATCTCTGACTCTAACGAATCAACTCTATATATGCCCTCATCACGATTTTCAGCTTCAGGTAGCAATACCCCCCTGACCGGGCGACCTATAAACTTAGCGCTAATCGGTATCATTACATGAAACTTTTCATCTTCAGTTTCTAAAAAGAAAGTGCCCTGTTCAGACTTAATTATTCCTATAATCTCTTTTTTAATATTGCGCTCAAGACTTTCAATTCTCAGCGGAACCCCACTTTCATCAAGAGAAAGCAGTGCAAATTCATCAAATACCAACCCGGTTCTTTGCGTAAAACCTTCTGGCAAAATAACAGGTTCTTTATAAACAGACACAAACAATTGTCTTGAAACAAGTTGTCCGACAACCATGTCTAAAGAATCTTTTTTTTCAAACTCCTCTAGTTTAGCCTGCAAATTAGCAATTGTACTGTTGTATCCGTTCTCTGTTTTTACAGAGTTTTTCAGCTCTTCATTTTCTTTCTCTAACCTGGCAACAGAAGCATCTCTATTGGCCAAAGCCTGTTTTAAATTAGTTACTTCTGCTTTTAACTTATCTGAGTATGCTCTTAAATCATTTAAAACTGACAATTGCTCTTTATCAAATAGTTCTGTTGATTCAGAAGCTGCTTTAGTTTCAAACTCAAGTTTAGCATTTAACTCGCCTAATTTAGCCCTAAGTTGTTCAGATTTTTGCTGCCATTCATTCAGATATTGCGTTTGTTCCGCAAGCTTTACAGACAGCTTTGTCACTTCTTTCACCCTGATTTCGAGGTTTTCTTTCAGTTCTTTATTGTCTTTTTTAACTTTATTTAAGGCTGATTCAAGCTGCTGAACACGTGATTCAAGGAATTCTTTTTCGTTTTTCAAATCTTCATCGGCTTTAGCGTCGCTTTCATCAGGAGCAGCGACATCAACAATTTGTTTTTCGTGCAATTCGAAATACTTGCCGTAAATTCTGTCAGCTCCATCTCGGGGGTCTATTTTAGACAAAATCTCAACTTTTTGAACATCCCCAAATTTTCCGTTATTAAGATCATTTGCAACATTTTCATCAACGTTCAAATCTAAGAATTTCATTGTCAGATGATTATTTTCAATCCAATTAAAAAGTATAATTTTACGCAAGGCCGCTTCATTTGCTGAATGCTTCACAAGCTCATCAACTATTCCGCTTTTGTTAACAATCTTGCCTTTTTTAATAAAACGCGCGCATTTCATTTGCAAAAGCTTGTTTGGCATTATCCATTTCAACAGTTCAGCATTACTTGTATCATTACAAAGCAACTTTAAAAAATCGTAATCATTTTGCAAACGCTCATAAACTGCTACCCAATATTCATCTATCATTTGCCATATCCTTAAGTCTTTGCAAAATATTTAATGCCTCAAGGGGCGTAATATTATTCACATTTATTCTGTTTACCGCCTCTAAGAGCTCGTTTCCCGGCGAGAATAAGTTTAATTGCACCGGTTGCTGTTTTTTACCTTTCACAGCAAAAGCTCTTGTAACACGCTCAATTTCATCCGTTTCAGTTTTTTCTAATTCAAATAAAATCTCTTGGGCCCTGTCAATCACAGCTCCCGGCAGCCCCGCAAGTTTTGCGACCTCTATGCCATAAGATTTGCTCGCACAGCCCTCTTCGATTTTGTGCAAAAACACCATGTTTCCGGTTTTTTCGTCACTTCCGACACTTACATTAAGATTAAAAATCCCTTCATGCACTTTTTCTAACTCGGTTAACTCATGGTAGTGCGTTGCAAAAAGCGTTCTTGCCGAGATCTTTAGCGCAATGTGTTCTAAAATAGCCCAAGCCAGCGACAATCCATCAAACGTTGAAGTTCCGCGCCCGATTTCATCTAATATAAGCAAACTTCTTCCGCTTGCGTTCTTCAAAATCGCTGACGCCTCCATCATTTCGACCATAAATGTCGACTGCCCTCGTATAAGGTTGTCAGAAGCCCCAACGCGCGTAAAAATTCTATCAACGACCCCTATTTCGGCCGCATCAGCCGGCACAAACGATCCCGACTGTGCCATCAGCACGATTAAAGCAGTTTGCCTCAAATAAGTTGATTTACCGGCCATATTCGGCCCAGTAATTATGGCCTGTCTTCGCCTATTGCTCAAAGCAACGTCATTTGGCGTAAATCTTCCGGTGTCTAAGAACTTCTCAACAACAGGATGTCTGCCGCCCTTAATTTCTATGACTTCGCCGCCATTCACAACCGGCCTGCAAAAATGGTTTTCAGTCGCCAACTGCGCCATCGAAGCAATAACATCGGTTTTCGCAATCGCCAAAGCATTCTTTTTTATTGCCGCGGTATTTTCTAAAACCCGCGTCACCACCATCTCAAAAACTTCTTTTTCGATAGCCGTAGACTTCTCGTCAGCCGTAAACACCTTGTTTTCATAGTCTTTAAGCTCTGCCGTGATATATCTTTCGCCGGTAGTCAAAGTCTGCTTTCTAATGTAATTATCAGGTGCCTGGTCAGCCTGCCCCTTCGAAATTTCGATAAAATACCCAAAAACGCTGTTCTTGCGAACCTTGAGCGTTTTAATTCCGGTTCGCGTCCGTTCTTCTTCTTCAAACGCCTTCAACCAAGCGCTGCCATCACGCAGCAAGCCCCTCAGCTCGTCTAATTCCGCATTCACGCCATCTCTGATTACCCCGCCATCACTCAAATTCGGCGGCAGCTCATCGGCAAGCATCGAATCCACATAGCCGGTCAGCTCTGTCAATTCTTCAAAATTTTCTGCTAATTCGCTTTGTTTCTCATCATTCAAAGTTCTTTTTAATTCAGGTACACGGGAAAGGCCTAACGCAAGCGCCTGAATATCTCGCGGGTTTCTGCTTCCTAACGCTACTTTGCTTAACAAGCGCTCTAAGTCGGTTATGCCTTTTAACAATTCGCGGGTTTCTGCCAAAAGCAATGCATTATTTACAAAACATTCAACCATATCTAAGCGCTTATTTATAGAAGCCGGCTCTACTAAGGGTTTCAAAAGCCACTTCTTTAGCATGCGGGCGCCCATTGCGGTCTTTGTTCGGTTTAAAACGTCGAACAGAGTGCCGCCAATATTGCGTGTTCTGCCATCGGGCATTAACTCTAAATTAGCAAGAGTCGATTCATCTAACACCATTCCATCGCCTAACCGATAATCCTTTGGCAAGCTCAAATGGCTTAACGAGCACCGTTGCGTGTCTAACAAATGATCGGCCAAAATACCTAAAGCTTTTAAAGTCAGCGGCGGCAACCCCAAAAACGTTGCCTTATGTTGGCCCGGATAAAGGTTGACAAGCATTTCAACAGCTTCATTTTCACTAATTTTTTTGTAATGAGCTTCTGATTTAATATGACGCCATGGAATAAAAGCCGGTGCTAATCCGCTTGAATCAGTCAAACATATAATTTCGCGCGGCATCAGTCTCGTCAATTCTTCGGGCAGGATTTCCATTTCTGATTTGTCGCCTGTCGTGACTATTACCTCACCTGTGCTCAGTTCAGCAGAGGCTAAACAAAAGCGTTCATTATTCGTTGCAAAAGAAGTCAGGTAATTATTTGAGCTTTCGTCAAGCATAGTCGGATCAGACACAGTGCCCGGAGTTATAATTCTGACCACATCACGTTTAACAAGCCCCTTAGCCTTTTTGGGGTCTTCAAGCTGCTCGCATATAGCAACTGTAAAACCCTTTTGAACTAATTTGGCAATATAGCCATCAATGCTGTGATATGGCACACCTGCTAACGGAACAGGATTATTACTCGTTTTTCCTCTAGCAGTCAAAGTAATTTGAAGCTCTTTTGAGACTAAAACCGCATCTTCAAAAAAGGTTTCGTAGAAATCGCCGCATCTGAAAAGTAATATCGCTGACGGATTTTCATTTTTTAGATCAACATATTGCTGCATCAGGGGTGTTAAAGCTGAATCTGAGTTTTGTCTGTTTTCAAGTTCAATATCCACAATTTATTCCCTTAGCTTAAGTCGTCAAAGTTAAACAAATCTTGCACATAATCGACATTTTGTTTCGCTACATATGTTTCGGGCGGTTTTAAGCCCATGTATTCCCAGGCGGCTCTTGTAGCTATTCTGCCCCTGCCCGTTCGTGCCAAAAAGCCTATTTGAATTAAAAAACTTTCGTAAACATCATAAATTGTATCGGCTTCTTCCCCTACAGAGACAGCAAGCGTATCTAAGCTCACCGGGCCGCCGTCGAATCGTTTTAATAAAACTTCTAAGATTTTTCGGTCGATATAATCTAAGCCCATTCGATCAACCTGAAGCATTCTCATTCCGGCTTCAACCGTTTCTACATCTACCGAAGGTTTTTTGCTTACCTGAGCTACATCGCGCATTCGCCTAAACATACGTATTGCCACGCGAGGCGTGCCGCGTGCCCTGCCCGCTATTTCGCGTGCTGCATCGACAGCAACGGGGTATTGCAATCTTCTCGAAACCGATTCAATCAGAGAGGTCAGCTCTTCAACAGAATAGTAATCTATTCTTGAGATAACTCCGAATCTTGTGCGAAGAGGTGCTGAAATGTCTCCTTCGCGTGTTGTGGCACCGATAAGCGTAAAAGGCTGAACTTTCATACGCAGACTACGCGCCGTTGGCCCCTTCCCTATTAAAACATCGAAATGATAATCTTCCATTGCGGGATAAAGCACTTCTTCAACATTTTTATTCAACCGGTGAATTTCATCTATAAAAAGAACGTCGCCCGCCCTTAAGCCGGTCAATAAAGCGGCAACATCGCCCGCGCGATTTAAAACGGGGCCCGATGTTATTTTAATTTGAACACCCATTTCGGCGGCAATAATATTTGCCAGCGTTGTTTTGCCCAAGCCCGGAGGTCCTAAGAGCAACGTGTGGTCTAATGGCTCATTGCGCTCGCGGGCTGCAGCTATGAATATTCGCAGTTTTTCGACAATAGAAGTCTGCCCTACAAATTCATCGAACTTGCGGGGTCTCATGCTCGGAAGAATCATTTCTTCGTCGTCAGGTAAAACGGTTCGCGCTAACACCTGATCGTTATCGTCAAAAAAATCTTCTTCTTCAAGGTCGTCGTATTTTGATTTTTTACTCATAATTAAGCAGCAAAGGCGCGTAATACTGCGCCAATCGTGTCTTCAAGCGTTGAGTCTGCAGGCAAATCTTTTGCGACTTTTTTAAGACAAGCGCTTATTTCTTTTGCAGAATAGCCTAAGTTTTCTAGGGCTTCTCTGACGTCGTCTTCGAAAGGTATGATATGACTTTCGGGTTGTTGCGGTTTTGCACCATCAACGCTGCCAATGCCCATTTTTGCTATTTGATCTTTAAGTTCGACAACCAATCTGGATGCGAGTTTGGGGCCAACCCCTTTCAAAGATTGAAGGGCGGTTATATTATCTGACAAAATCATTGTGGCAAGCGCTTCCGGCGTTGTTGCAGACATTATATTCAATGCCATCTTAGGACCAACTTTATTTACGCCGGTAAGAATGCGAAACATTTGTCGTTCATTTTCACAAGAAAAGCCGAAAAGCTGCGGCCCGTCTTCCTGACGCCAGTGCAGGTGGCAAAGCAATCTTACTTGCAGTCCCTTTTCAGGTAAATCTTTGCTCGTAGAAAAAGGAACAAGTATTTCAACTCCCATTCCCCGATAGTCTACAACTACACGATGAGGCTGTTTAACCTGAAGCACACCTGTAATATAATCTATCATTTTACACCAATCATTCCCAATTTTAAAAAAAGCTCCTCAGTGGTGAGGAGCTTTTATATTCAAAACAAGCTTACATCTCAGCCATCGCTGCTTCCATATCCTCATCGGATATTTCATAATTGTAGTATACGTCTTGAACGTCGTCGTGATCTTCAAGAGCATCAACAAGTCTAAGAACTTTTTTAACATCTTCGCCTGTAACCTTTACGGTTGTTTTGGCTATAGCTGTTACTTTAGCTTCTTCTGTTTTAATGTTTTTGTCTTCGAATACTTGGCGAACATTATAAAATTCACTTGGTGAAGTATATACTTCAAAGCCGTCGTCCAGTGTTTTCATATCATCGCCGCCGGCTTCTAATACCATTTCCATGAGGGCATCTTCAGTTAGTCCGGGGTTAGATTCTTTGGGCACAAAGAAGAAACCTTTTGTATCAAACATAAACGAGACACAGCCCGGAACGCCCATGTTTCCGCCGGCTTTGCTGTAAATCTTATTAACTTCGGCTACAGTACGATTTGTATTGTCAGTTAAGCATTTTGCAATAACGGCAACTCCACCTGCAGCATAGCCTTCATAAGCAACTTCTTCGTAATTTACACCTTCGAGTTCTCCTGTGCCTTTTTTAATAGCACGCTCTATATTATCTTTAGGCATATTGCAGTCTCTTGCCGAAAGCAAAGCTGTTCTCAGACGTGGATTAGAGCTTGGGTCTCCTCCGCCTAATCGTGCTGCAATAGTAATTTCTTTGATTACTTTAGTAAACTGGCGCCCTCTAACGGCGTCGACTTTGGCCTTTACGTGTTTGACTTTGGCCCACTTATTATGACCTGACATTTATTGCCCTCCAAGTTTTGGGAAGTAGCAAAAGTATAACACGCACCCATTAGGTAGTCCACAATTTTTTTGAGTGTATCCTTTATATCTATCTTAATCGCTAAAAACAAAATGCCGCGAGCAGTAATACTCGCGGCATTTAAAATCAGTAAATTACCCCAATAAATCTAAAACTTTGCTCGCGGTAACATTTTGCATATCAAATGCTTTAATTGCAAACTTAGACTGTAAATCATCACGGTTCATGTTTATTATTTCGGCCGCCATGTCAACATCTTCAATCTGCGACTGAGCAGAAGCTGTGTTTATTAAACTAGTTTGATAGTTAGATATTTCTGAGTTAATGCCATTAACAGTTGCACCAATTTGGCTTCTGAATGAAGTAACTTTATCAATTGCAGACTTTACACTTTCGATAGCCTTTGACGCATCTGCCTGGTTAGCAACCGAAACTTTGGATAACCCAAGCGATGTAGCATCAACCGCAGCTTGAGAAAAATCGGTACCGTTAGTCAACGAAACAGAAAGAGAGCCATCTAGAAGTTTTTTTGTATTAAACTCTGTGCTCGAAGCTGTTTTATTGATTCCGGCAGACAATTCATTGATTTCCGCCTGAATAGTAGCTCTGTCGCTGTCTGTTAAAGTTCCGTTTGCTGCCTGCACTGCTAATTCGCTCATACGCTGCAAGCTTTCGGATGTAGAGCCCAATGCTCCCTCTGCGGTCTGCAACATGGACACTTCAGACATTCCGTTGCTGATCTGTTGTGATATACCGCGAGTCTGAGCCTGCAAGGCCGCTAAAACGGCCAAATCACTGGGGCTGTCAGAAGCTTTGTTTATCTTTTTGCCTGAAGAAAGTCGCTCAATCGAAGAATTCAAATTCGAATCAGAACGCAAAAGATTATTGTGAAGTTTATTATATGTTGAACTTGTTGTGCCTACTACCATAAAAAGACCTCCTTGTCTCTATACCTTTATTATAGCAATGTTTACCTGATCTTGTCAAAACAGAGACTAGCCGGCTATTCCTTCAACCGCTTCGCTTTCGCTGCCATACAAATCTGCCATTTGCAGTAAGCCGACCATCTTAAAAACTCCTGATGCCAACTCGCTCAAACCTACAAAAGCCAAATCTCCGCCGATTTCATCTACAATAATTTCTGCTACTTCAATTATTTGCGCTATTCCCTGCGAATTTATGACCGGCGATTCACTAAAGTTTATTACAACTTTTCTGACTTCTTGGGACAAAGCCTCGTTAACGACTTTTGCTAACTCAGCGCCCCCATTTTCGTCGACATAGCCACAGGGCCGAACAATTAAAACATCTTTGCTTATTGCAGTTGTTACCGTAAAATTACTCATAACCATATATTATATCGGCACAATACTCTTGTCAATTTATATCATTTTTTGTTTTTTTTCTTTTTTTATTGTTTATTGTTGTTTACGTTTGTTTGTCGGCTCTGATGACAGCTCTAAAATAATTACTTTTTGCCAACTCGCTCAATAATAAATCTTCTGTCTGAACTAATTCGCTCAGCTAAAGCCTTAAAATCACTGCTACGATACAAGTCGGCCACATCGTCTTTAATCTCGCAGTTTTCGTCTAAGGTAGTGATCCATTTAAGTGTGCCACCTCTTGTATCAAAAATAGAAATTCTGTCTTCTCGGCGCACAATGAGCCTTCCCATTACAATATCATCTTGTTGCAAAAGTGGATATCCTTTCAGTTCCGGCTTTTTACCATTTACCAAAAAAGTTAGGCCGTTTTTTTCCGCTAATAAAGGGAAAAAGTCCTCGTGAGTCGTCGGTATATCAATGGTTTCTGCCCTTAATCCGCCACCAAAAGCAAAAGCCGGCACCTCATATTGCATTTTATGCGGTCCCGTAACATGCCCCATAAAGCCACCTTCACCAAAGGATTCTCCGTGCTCTCCCATAAACACGAACAATGTATCTAATAGAACTCCCCTTGCACCAAGCCGAGTAAAGAAATCACCCAAAATTCTATCTAAATGAACTAACGAATTGTTATACCGATTTTTCAATTTGTTCATTTCATTACTATCTGCATTAGGATCTATAGAAAAAATACTTATCGATTCATCTGCAACCGGCAAGAATTTTTCATCTTCATTTGGATAATAATAATTAAAGTGAGTGTTATATAAATATGCGCAAACAAACTTTTTACCCGGCAATTTTATTATATCTTCAAGTTTCTTTAAAACATCTTGGCTCATGCCGGATTTTCTTTCTGAAACAACTTTATGGTGATTCGCCCATTGCATAGCTAATGGTGCTTCTATTTCGGGCGTAATTAAATGACTTAAATAGCCGTTACTCCTCACAAATTTTCCCAGCTCACTATACTTTACGCCGGAGAACTGTGTCATTATATTTAAAGGCAACGAAGCATTAAAAACACTGTGCATTGCAGTCAAAGAGCTATTTGACACTGACTGATGATTCTTAAAATTCAAGCCCTGTTTGGCATAAGAAAGCATATTTGGCATTAAATAATTGAAATCACTCTTTCTTAAACTTTTAACTATCAAAAAAACCACATTTCTATCTTTAAACTCTTCACGCTTAACAATAGAAATATCCGGATAACATCTGTCATAGTCTATTTGAAATGGCCCAGTGAGTAGTCCCTTTAAAGGTTCTGAATTTCTGAGTAAAGGGTGATCAGGCAAATTAAAAGCAGAAATAATCGAGCGCACCGACAAATATTTTTCAATACTGATATTTCCGCACGAAAAATCAAATAGCATATAAACACCAATAAGCAAAAATAATGAAATCACTAAGTTTCTGGCACTATTTTTTTTACACAGCTCAAATTGTTTTATATTCTTAATGCAAAACAAAAGCGGGAAAAAAGTTAGCATCAAGATACCTAAGACAACACCGAAACCGTCTTGTTCAAAATGCATTAACCCGGAAACGAAGTCGCCGCAAACCCTACTAATATATACCAAATGAGAAATAGAAATTAGATTTTTACTCACACCAAAAAATAAATATTCGGCATACAAAAAAACAAGCAGAAACGCATTGATCAAATATATAAATCGAGCAGCATTTTTACCACAAAAGGATAAAATCATATCCTGGAAAGAAGCATATAATATCCAAAATACTATTGAAATGACAACAAGCCACTCAAAAAGTTCAAGCCCTGAAAACACAAAAAACAAAAATAAAAACACAGAAATAATTATTAAATACGATGTTAAGTTTTTAAAAACAGGTTTTTGAAAGCCGAACAAAAAAAAGACAAAAAACAAACTTAAATAAATAGATTCGGGAGAAAAATGGGAAAACAAACCAAAACAGAGTTCGGTATAAACCTGCCCCACTATGGCTAATGCCAGCAAAAGTAATCCTACAATCTGAAATTTTACAGCATTATTCAGATACAGCCTCTTTAGTAGTTGTATTATATGTTATTACGTTACCCTTCAATATACGAGGTTCTTTTTTACCTGTATCAGGGTTAAGTTCTTTTACTTCCATATAGGCATTTCCGCTTAGAATAACCAAACCAAGCTTTTGGGCGTAATCAAGACGGTTCCCTTCTCCATAACTTTCATCATCTCGAAATTTTACGTTTCCGCTGAAAATAACTCTTTCGCTCTCTCTGAACGCTAATAAATCATCTGAAGTTATAACAGCCCAGGTAAAGGAAGCTAAATCCCAACTGCGTTCTTCAACTCTGACATATACAGAAGACGAAGCATTTAACTTTCCTTCTACATCATTTGCATATATGTTTTTTGCTTCCAGATTAAGTTCTTGGATAACTTTGCGCTCATCTATATTTTCTTTTCTGTAGACACGGGGCGTAATACTTGCAAGCATCCAACGGGGTTCATTGCTCACTATAGCTTTTCCGCACGTAAGAGTTTCGTTTTCTCGCTTCATGTTCACCGCGCCTTCTAAGAGAGCAATTCCGTCTTTCAAGCTCAATCTGTTTGCAGTTATAACGGTTTCAGGGGCAGTATCGGGAATATCAAAAGCACCTACCGGAGGCACAAAAGTTTCGGGTGGTACAGAATTAGACGAAGCATAAGCGGTCGCCAGACAAAAAAATGCTACAGCAAAAATCAAAGATATATAACGATTCATTATAGTTTGAGTATAACATTTTTATACATATTTGTACACAAAAACAAAAAAAACAATATTTCTGTTGTTTGCTTTATTTATATATGTTATTTTTAATCAGAATAAAAAATCGGAGGAAACAATTATGTGGCCTAGATGGGTTCGCCTTATTTCAACATTGTGGGTTGCCTTTGACAGTAAAAAACGCAAAAGCGTTGATTATTTGTGGGTTCTTATTATACTTCTTCTCGGGCCGTTGCTCCTTCCTGTTTACATTGCCACACGCCCGCTTTTAAAAAATGAGAAGCGTCCTGACTGCCTCATCTGGAACATAATCGTTGCAGTTGAAAACATTGCTCTGTGGTTAGTTGGTCTTGCAACTGCAGCAGTTTTCGTAGAAAATGTTACCATGCCCAAAAGCAAAGATGTCGCAGAAGTTAAACGAGCTGAAATTAAAGTCGGAAGTTTTCTTGGCTTAATTTTATTTGTCATCTTAGCCGGACTGGAAAAAACCGGTTTTGAAGCTCTTAAATCATACATTGAAAAGAAATATTTCAACATCTAAATTTAGAACAACGGCATTGTTGCTTATATACTTGGTGACTGCCGTTGTTTTTGCGTACGCTAAAGTGCCTGCCCGAGGCCCTGTTCAAAGCTCAGACGGTCCGGGAAGCACTTTTTATGTTCACGAATCAATAACCCACTGGGAATCAGATAAAAATCACGAAAAGTATCACGTTTTCGAACCGGACTCACCTAGCGTAGAAAAAGCCGGTTTTGTATTAATGATACACGACAGAATGACGCCCAACCCCGAATTTTACATGGGACAGATAAGGCATCTGTGCAGAAAAGGCTGGATAGTTCTTTTTCCTTTATATCAAGGCACAAACCAATTTGAACGACATTACATGTTTAACGTAATCAGATCAACGAAAGATTTTATGCTCAAAATTTTTGCGCGGGGCAAAATCGAACTAGACAGGGAAAAATTTGCAATAACGGGTGTTGGCTGCGGAGCAGTTTTAGCTGTAAATACAGCCGCTTGCGCTGATTATTTTGGTTTGCCTAAACCGCTTGCAATTATGTCTGTCATGCCTGAATATGGTTTTTTCAAGCTCTTAGACTTAACGGGAATCAGCCGCGACTCAAAACTTTTGGTTATATCAGGAGACAGAGCGGCTCCACAAAACGCACAACTGGCACACGACATTTTTTATACCGCTGACAGAGTTAAAATTAAAAATAAAGCCTTAGTTTATGTTTTATCTGACTATTACGGGCAGCCACCCCTGATTGCTGATCAAATCAGTCCCCTATCGCCCGAAAACCCTGATTACGAAAGATTTTTAGTTGCGAATCGAAACACATACATAAAAGATTACAAAGACAAATTCAGCGCGACATACACTCAGAGCAAACCTATAGATGCTTATGACTGGAAAGTAACATACCGCATGTTTGACGTGTTATCTGACTTGGTATTTACTCATAACACAGACCTGACACATTTAAAAAAGTCTAAAGATTTGAAAAACATGGGATACTGGTCAGACGGAAAAAAGTTGAAAAATCTGATCATTACTGACAGACCGTAAATTTTTAGTTAAGAAGCCTATCTTTTTAAGAGCATTTGCTTAAAGCTGCTCTCGCTGACATTACCCCATATCGGAGCCAGTAAATAATTTAGAGGCGCTCTGTTAATTAAACGCTCAATGTACACACCATTATTTAAAAATGTGAGAAATTCACACAATGTATCAAGATAAGATTCTACCGTGTGCAGTTTACCGTTAAAATTGCCGTTTTTATACGCTTGCTCAAGCATGCTACCCCTAACAATTTGCAAATGATGTAATTTAACAAACTTTATTCCAAGCTCTGACACAATTCCTGCGTTTGTTTTAGCACAGTCTTCTTTTTCGAGAGGCAATCCGAATATCAGATGCACACAGGTTTCTATTTGAGCTTCTTTTAATATTTTTACCGCATCATAAACGGTTTTAACATCATGGTGCCTGTTAATTTCCGACAAAACATTGTCGTCAAAAGACTCTACACCTAATTCAACTCTTATGTAAGTTTTGCGATTTAAAGTTTTTAATAAGTCGACAATATTTTCGTTTATACAATCGGGACGGGTTGCTATGATTAACCCCTCTATAAAGGGTAAACTCAACGCCTCAGAATATTTTGTGTGCAAATTTTGAACAGAGTCATATGTATTAGAATAAGACTGAAAATACGCCCAAAAGCGGCTACAACTATAGCGTTTAGCATAAAACGCAGCACCCTTTTCAAGCTGCTCAATAATTGAACAGCTTTTTGAGGTGTAAAAAGGCGAAAAACTGTCGTTATTACAATATGAGCACCCATCAACACTTAAAGTGCCATCGCGATTTGGGCATGAAAAACCTGCATTTACGGGTATCTTTTGAATTCTTACACCGTATTTTTCTCGGTAATAATCAGAGGCGCTATTAAAATATGGCATCAAAGCCCTACCGATATTTCTGCTGTTCCCGTTGCAGTCTTGAGTTCGGCTTCAGGAAAGCTTGGCAAGAGAGGTTTTTTAATTCCTAATTCTTCAGGTTTTTTATGCTGAGTAAATGAAACGGCAGAATTGAAATAGTGCTCGACTATTGTTCTTTCGCCTGCTTTAAATGAAACGTAAGGAAAAACAGCTCTTTTAGTGCTTTTAAGAAGACCACCCAATCTTTTAAACCTGAGTTCAAATTCAATTCTTTTTACCCCTTGCGAAACCTTTTCGAAATGTTTTTCATAAATGCAGGTGTAAAGGCTTCCGAGGCCGGTGTTCCACTCTTGCTTAATTTCAGATTTTCTATGTTGCATGTCAGATATTTCAATGTTTCCCTGATATTTACCGTTAACATAGATTTTTGCGTATGGATATAGATCTTCAGGCTTGTCGCCTGTGTACATAAGCTTTACATGCAAAGACGCAAATTCGATGTTTTTCTGGGTTTTATTATCGTCAGTAAGCGAAGTATTACAATTTTCGCAGCTCATAGCGAGTTGAGAATAAGCTTCTGCACCGCATTTTGGACAAATTCTTGCCTTTTGAGCTAAACAGCAAGAGGTTATTACCAGCATAAATATAAGGGTCAGAGCTTTAATTTTCATTTTACAAATATATCACAAAAAGGAAGAAATTTGCGATACAGAGTTAAAAATAGCTGAAATAATGCCGAAATCTTTATTAAAATGATGAATTTTTGCACATTTCATTTTTTTGTGTAAAAATCCCCAAATGGGTGTAACCCGCACCATAAAAGATTTAAAAGGAAGGCAGCAAGACAACACAACAAATGGCATACTTTTTGCTTATTAATAAATATGAAAACATTATTCGGAAAAAACATTATGCGAGCTAAAATTATAATAATAGTAATTATTATGGTTTCGCTTTGTTCATGCATTTCAATGTCAAAAGAACTAAGCGCACAAAAAGTTTTACGCATTTTTGCTTCAATGTATGCCCCGTCACAACAAAGCCAACCCACCGTCATGTCTTTCGGCGATGAGCATTTAACAACCGAAGGAATCGTTGATGACACATTAACTGGGCAAAAGATTTACAAATAACAAAACGCTGTCCGTTGTTTAAATATGCATATTTATGTGCTATAATCGCAAAAAACAACAAGGACGGCACATGAACAACGTTACAGACAGAATTTTTGCAGATATAATACAAAAGCCCGCTGATTTTATTTTTGATGAGCGGGTTGCGTCTGTTTTTCCAGACATGGTTAAGCGCTCCATACCGGGGTATCCTGCCATTATTGACATGATTGAAACCTTAACGGCACGTTATGCACAGCCTGAAACAAATCTATATGACTTAGGCTGTTCATTAGGAGCGGCATCTTTTGCAATGCTTAACGGTCTAAAAAAAGAAAGATGCAAAATCATTGGAATCGACAGCTCTTCAGCCATGATCGAAAAATGCAAAAAAATTCCTATAAAAAGTAGTGCGCCGGCCGAAATTGAATTTTATTGCGCCGATGTAAATAACTTTGATTACACTAATGCTTCGGTAATAATTCTCAATTTTACCCTTCAATTTATTGAGCCAAAGCTCAGAGATGATCTTTTGTTAAAGCTGGCTTCAGCACTAAGGCCGGGCGGCATTCTTATTTTATCTGAAAAAGTAAAATTTGATGATGAAGAAGTTAATGAGCTATTAATCGACGTATATCATGCATTTAAAAAAGCAAACGGATACAGCGACCTGGAGATCAGCCAAAAGCGCACCGCACTCGAAAACGTATTGAAACCTGAAACCATAGAAACACACTTAAACAGACTATTAAAAGCAGGCTTTAAAACAGCCGAAGTATGGTTTCAATGCTTTAACTTTAGTTCTATGATAGCCATAAAATAATTAAAATGATAGATTTCAGCAATTTTTATAATTACCTTGATAAATGTCAAATGAAAGAATGGGTCCAACCCCTTAGACAGGCGCTTGAGATTGCTATGAGCAAACCTGACGGGAACCTGCCGCATTGGAAAGCAGCCTTAGCAGAGTTGCCCGAAATTGAGCATTGTAGTTTGCTCAAAAATAACGATGCAATTTCCGTTACAACTGAAACTCAACTTAACCCCGAAACCATTGAGAGCCTAAAAGCAGCTTTATTAAAACTCAAGCCTTGGCGCAAAGGCCCCTTTAATCTGCTCGGCTGTTTCATAGACAGCGAATGGCGCTCAAACATAAAATGGCGCAGAGTTGCGCAACATATTTCCCCTCTAAAAAACAAAAAAATTCTTGATGTGGGGTGCGGCAACGGGTATTACCTTTTCAGAATGGCTGAACAAGAACCGGCTATTGCACTCGGGATTGACCCCTCGTCATTATTTTGGGCACAGTTTGAAGCCATAAAAAAGTATGGAAAATGCGAAAATGCATTTTTGCTGCCTATAGGCTTTGAAGCATTGCCTGAAAACATGAAAGCATTTGATACGGTTTTTTCTATGGGAGTTTTTTATCACAGGCGAGCGCCGTTTGATTTTTTGCGAAGTCTAAAAATGCTTTTAAAGGAAGGCGGCGAGCTTGTATTAGAAACGCTTGTTATTGAGGGTGATGAAAGCACGGTTTTAGTGCCCCCTGACCGTTATGCAGGCATGAGAAACGTTTGGTTTATTCCTTCGGTAAAGGCTATGATTAACTGGCTCAAAAAATCCGGGTTTAAAGATATTAAATGCGTAGATTTGTATAAAACAGACATAAATGAGCAGCGAGCCACTGAATGGATGTCCGGAGAGTCGCTAATAGACTGGCTCGACAAAAGAGATTTCAACTTAACATGCGAAGGATTGCCTGCTCCTGTAAGAGCGGTTTTCGTATGCAACAATTGAAGTTTTCTTTAATTTAATGTTTTCATGCCGATATAAACTGTGTTAGTATTTAGTTGACGTGGGGGAGGTCATATAATGAAAAAAACAATTGCTTTTATTTTGTTATGTTGTGTGTGTGCGGTATTTACTACAGGCTGTGAAAACACCAAGCTAAGCAGAAAAGAATACACATTGGCCACAGGCAGCCGTTCAGGGGTTTATTATCCGATCGGCGAAACTTTAGCCCAGATACTAAAAGAAGAGTTTCCTGACGTAACTCTAAAAGTCATAGAAACAGACGGAAGTGTCGAAAACCTACAGCTCATAAAAGCAAAGAAAGTTGATTTGGCTTTGGTCCAAAACGACATTGCACATTATGCGGTTAACGGTGAAGCGATGTTTGCAGGCGAAAAAATAACCAATGTAAGCGGTATTGCAACACTTTTTCCTGAAATAGTTCAGTTTGTTGTGAGAAAAGACAGCGGTATAAATATTCTTGAAGACCTGTCAGGACACAAAATAGCGGTTGGCAGTAAAGACAGCGGCACTTTTTATAATGCGCAGCAGATACTTTCGACTGCAGGCGTATGGAACAACATTTCGCATCAATACATAAATGCTGCTGAAGCCATGCAAGAACTTCATGCGGGCAATATTGATGGTTTTGTTTTTACCAGCGGGTTGCCGAATCCTTCAATAATCGAATTGGGAAAGAAAACAGAGATCAAACTGTTGCCAATTTCAGGCGAACTAACACAAAAGCTTATAAATAGTTATTCATTTTACTATCCCTCGATGGTTGGAATGTATCAGTATCCCGGTCAGGCGGAAGAATTCCCGGCTTTAGAGATTAATGCAATTGTAGTATCAAGCGAAAATCTGAACGAAAATGACCAGTATTTGCTCACAAAGCACCTCTTCGGAAAACCTAATGAGCTTGGCAAAAACCACCCAAGATTAAGCAAAATGACAAAAGCCAGTTTAAGACACCAGCTTTCTGTAAAACTAGGTTCAGGAGCATTCAGAGCCCATTCTGAAATTAAATAATAAATATCAATGACAACAAATAACACTGTAAAAAAAATTCGCGTAGCAGTTATTTTTGGTGGAATGTCGGGCGAACATGAAGTTTCGTTAATTTCTGCGGCTTCGGTCATCAAAGCCCTAGACCCTGACAAATACGAGATTGTCAAAATCGGCATTACTAAACGAGGCCATTGGGCGATAGGTGCCGAGATCGACGAAATGGAATCGCTCAATGAAAAGTGCGTTGAACCTAAATTTGGGCTAGACGAATTGATTGAGCTAAAGCCTGATATGGTTTTTCCGGTATTACACGGAACATATGGTGAAGACGGCACAATTCAGGGAATGTTTGAAATGGCAAATTTGCCATACGTGGGATGTGGGGTATTGTCCTCTGCCCTAGGCATGGACAAAGCAGTAGCAAAAAAGCTTTTTGAAAAAGCAGGCCTAAACACTGCTCCTTGCATTGAATTAAGAAGAAGCGAATGGCGAAATTATCAAGATAATATCATTCAACAAGTAGAAACCAAACTAAGATACCCGTGTTTTGTAAAGCCGGCTAATTCAGGGTCTTCTGTGGGCATAAACAAAGCAAAAAATCGCGAAATGCTAATTGCACATATTAATGAAGCCACAAGATATGACCGCAAAGTATTAGTTGAAGCATACGTTAACGGCCGCGAAATCGAGGTTTCCGTATTAGGCAACGATAAACCGAAAGCTTCATTGCCCGGTGAAGTTACTCCATGCAATGAGTTTTATGATTATTCAGCAAAATATATAGATAACAAGTCGGGGCTTAACATACCGGCTGATGTTTCTCCGGAATTAACAGAAAAATTTAGAGAAAGCGCCGTTATAGCTTATAAAGCCCTAGATTGTGCAGGAATGGCAAGAGTCGACTTCTTTCTTGAAAAAATCACAAACAAAATAATCATAAATGAAATAAACACAATTCCTGGCTTTACCGGTATTAGTATGTATCCCAAACTCTGGGAAGCAAGCGGTTTAAAATACGGGGATTTAGTGGATTCTTTAATAGAATTGGCACTTGAAAGATTTAGAGACAAACAAGAATCTCTTGAAGGCATTTTTAACACAAAACAAAAGAAATAGAATTTTGAAGCACAGTAATATAAAAGTAATTACCGAATGCGGAATGTTAATGGCTACCGCTTTGGCTTTGTCTTATTTTAAACTTTTTCAAATGCCCGGCGGCGGCTCAATATCTTTCAGCTGTTTGCCGTTGTTCTTATTGGCGGCACGTCATGGCGTTTACAGGGGCGTTGCGTGTTGCGGACTTTATGGATTATTGCTTTTAATAAATAGTCCGACAATATTACACCCGATACAATTTCTTTTAGATTATCCGCTTGCTTATGCGACCATAGGCCTTAGCGGAGCAGTAATATGGAACACTCCCCTAAAAGCAGTAACGGCAACGACCGTTGCAAACTTTATTCGTTTGCATTTTCATGTCGTCGCCGGTGCTGTATACTTTTCAGCAGATAGTAATACTGCTAAACAGGCGCTTATAGCGAGCTACGCCTACAATTTAAGCCATTTGTTTCCCGAAATAATTATAAGCGCGTTATTCGCATTCTTTTTAATTAAAAATCAAAGAAGACTCTGCGAAAGACAACGCTGACAACTACTTTAGCAAACAATTATGCTGTAACTACTTTATCACTGCCAAGACAGCGAGTGCAAATATAACCGCGAACACGGCTACCATTGAGAAGCACACGTTTTCTCTGGAGGTTAACGCTCCAGCGTCTTTTTGTGCGATGATGTGAGTGGCTCAGCTTGAAACCAACCTGCGGTCCACGATTGCAAACCATACATGTTCTAGACATTTTAAAACCTCCGAAATAGGGCCAATTGAGCTTTGACTATACCACATCTGTAAAATCTTGGCAAGTCTTTTTTAAAAATCTCATGTACACAATTTTTAAAAGTCTGCTAATTGGTGAATGTATTTAAGCCGATACAGAGTGTATGAAAAAGATTAAAACTAATTATTCGGCTCTATTGTCGATTGTTATCGGAATACTAATAATCTTGGGTGCATCAGGTTGCACTTCTGACGCTACCTTAAGAAACCCTGTCTCTGCGGAAAAAGAAGCAGAAGGAGACAGAGGAGGCGATATAGCGAGCACAACCGCGACCCTAATTCCCATAATAAACATTCTATTAGACTCAACACGCGTTAACACGGGAGAAGAAATAAATCTACGAATTGAAGCTGTAGACCCTTCGGGCGGCACATTAGATTATGCTTGGAGCGCTAACGAAGGGACTCTTGTAAGAGCAGACTCAGAAATAGCGGTTTGGCAAGCCCCTCAACACAGCGCAAAAGCCTTGTTAACTTGCAAAGCCACAGACATAAGGGGCAAAATGGGCTCAGCAACGGTCGAAATAACTGTTGTGGGCAAAACACTTTATGAAATAAAAGTTTTGGGTGACAGAAGTTCTTTATTTGTAAATTCGAACTCATATACAATTGGTGATTTTGCGCCGTTAGGCGGAGCAAAAATTGAAGTCGAGGGCATGGATATTTCTCAGCTGACTGACACGGCAGGAAAAGCTGTTTTAAGTCTTGACTCAGAAAAATTAGGCAAGAATGCGAAAATCAGAGTTAGCTATCAAAACTGGGATCTCCTTTATGAAACATTGTTTCCGGCTCAAGAGGGAGACAACCGATCTGATGAGTTAATATTTTCGCCGAATTTTCAGGGACTTACGGTAGCAATGGGCACAGGGAACGCATTTTCCCCTAAGTATGGTATGATTGAGGTTGCGCCGGTAGAACTTGGCACAGGCCTACTCACGGCAATTCCTGAAGTATGCGTCAATGCTGGCACCGAATCGGGTTACACCGACATGAATAACTTAAGAGTTGCGGTTTCGGCCCAAAGATTCGGTCCGGAAATTTCTTTGAGCTTATCTAAGCCAGGATACCAGACCATAGAAAACACTTCGGTTCCGGTGGCTTCGTCTTATGCAACTATCGTATTAGCAAAAATGCTGAAAAACGGCGCGAGCACGACTATTGAGCCTTCAATATCCGCTATAAAACCTTACAAATACAATCAAAGCGTAGCGGTAACGAGTCCGATCGAAATTGTTTTTGCGCAGCCGATGGCAAGAGACAGTATTTTTAATGATTTTGAAGTAATAGTTACTAACAAAAATACCAACGAGATTGTAGGATTAAACGGCTCAGATATAAGCAAAAAGGCAACAATAGAATGGAAAAATGACACAACCCTGGTATTGCGGCCCATAAACAGCTTTACATCTCAAAGCATTTACTCGTTTAATATTAAAAAATGGAATGCTTACTCTATTGATGGGCGCAAGCTCAAGAGTTATGCGGGATTGTATCACGAGTTTACAACTGCTTCAGATCCGGTGCCGATGGTAACTTCTTTTGTTCCGGTTAATGGAAGTTCAAACGTAAGGCGTAACGGGCCTTTTGCCATTAACTTTGATGTTCCGATAAACCCAAACAGCATATACGATGATTTATCGATAGAACTGGTCAATAAAGATATCAACAGCACAACAACACTTACAGAAACAAATGTCGACTCTTTCTTTTCTATAACCTGGACAAATCAAAACAAGACCGTGGAATTCGTTCCCGTAAATGCTTTAGATGCTTTTTGTGATTATACTTTGAGATTCAACAAATTAGCAGTTAAATCTATGACCGGCAAAACAGCAACTGGCATTAACTACACTTGGTTAGGCTTTTCAACCGGCGGCATGTAAAGAAGCCTTAAGCGCTTCTTTTGCAGCGGCAGCGGTTTTCTCAATGTCTTCATCAGAGTGAGTTATTGAAACAAACGCCGCTTCAAACTGAGATGGAGCAAGGTAGATTCCGCGTTTAAGCATCTGGTTAAACCATTCTGCAAAAAGCTTTAAGTTTGATTTTTTTGCAGATTCGTAGTCTGTAACCTCGTTTTCGGTAAAAAAGACAGTCATCATTGATCCGAATCTATTTAAAGCGACTTTTACGCCATTATCTTCTGCGGCTTTTCTAAAAGCTGCCTCGACTGATTTGCTTTTAAGTCCAAGGTCATCGTAGAAAGCGGGAATGCTTTTAATTTTTTTAAGGGTAGCCGTGCCGGCTGCTACTGCAATGGGGTTTCCGGAGAGGGTTCCGGCTTGATAAACCGGGCCATCGGGCGAAACGCAAGCCATAATATCGGCTTTTCCCCCATATACAGCGAGAGGCATGCCGCCACCAACTATTTTACCCAAGCAAGTTATGTCAGGCTCAATTTTTTCAATTTTGCTAACTCCGCCAAAACAAGCCCTAAATCCGGTCATGACTTCGTCAAAAATTAATAGCGCGTTATGTTGCGTGCATAATTTTCTTAATGAGGCAAGATAGTTTTTTTGAGGCAATACTACGCCCATGTTGCCGCATACAGGTTCTATTATTACACAAGCGATTTGGTTCTGATATTTTTCAAAGCATATTTCGAGCGCCTTTACATCGTTAAAGGGCACTACGAGAGTATTATTAGCGACAGTATCAGGAATTCCGGGACAGCCCGGAGCCACGAAGGTTGCTACGCCCGAACCGGCTGAAACTAGGACAGAATCACCGTGTCCGTGATAAGCACCATCGATTTTAATTATCAGATTCTTACGCGTATAACCGCGTGCAAGCCTTATGGCAGACATTGTTGCTTCAGTTCCGGAACTGACAAAACGCATTTTTTCAATATTGGGAAAAGCCTCTTTGATTAACTCTGCCAATTCTGTTTCTGCTTGAGTGGGAGCACCAAAACTCAAGCCTTTTTCTGCTGCTCTGCAAACGGCTTCAACCACATCTTGGTCGGCATGTCCAAGGATCATTGGCCCCCAAGAACCGACGTAATCTATGTAAGAAATATCGCTAATTGAAGTTATGTGGCTTTTGTAAGCAGACTTGATAAAAACAGGATTCGAACCGACGGCTTTAAAAGCTCTTACAGGGCTATTAACTCCGCCTGGAAAACAGTTTAGAGCACGCTTAAACGCATTATTTTCAATATTTTCAGTCATTAAAATACCGCATTGAAGTTTTTTTGAATTCTTTTTGAGTTCTATAAACCTTAAAGTTCGATAAATTATGTTTGCTTTTAATGTCTTCTATAAGCTGTTCAAGGTCTTGCTCAGTTTTAGCGTGAACCATTGTAAAAAGGTTATAGGACCAATTTGGTGGGCACTCTCTTTCGTAACAATGCGAAATTTCGTTCATTTTTGCCAAATCTTCGCCGACTTCTTCGACTTTATCTTGAGAAACTTGCCATGCAATCAGGGCATTTTCTTCATAGCCAACTTTTTCAGGTCTGACGGCTAAACCGATTCTGCGCACTATTCCAGAGTCCAGAGAGTTCTTGATTATATCTATTACTTCTTCTTCAGTAATATTCAGTTCTTTGGCAATTCTCGTAAATGGCTTGGTTTCAAGCTTGAATCCGTCTTGTAGTTCACTTAAAACTTTTTTTGTTTTTGAATCCATGCTTAACTCCTATACATTGACGCGAACCTTGAAGGTTCTTTTCGAGGAAAAAGTCATAATTTCATCTATTTGCGCTTCCTTTTTGATTTGGGCAAATATTTCCTCGCGTCGTTCTGCTGATCGGGCGATAACAGTAAACCACAAGTTGGGTACACCTTCGCGCAAATAATTGTGCGTAACTTCGTCGAATTTGTTTATTACCGCCGCAACGGCTTCAACTCGGTCACTAGGCACGTTCACTGCTGCGAGACAACCAATATAACCTAACTTTTTACTGTCAAAAAAGGGCCCAAAATGACGTATTGCACCGTCTTGGATCATCCTGGCGATTCTAGAAATTACTGACACTTCGTCCATCCAGATTTTATCGCCGATTTCTTTGTAAGGTTCAGATACAAGCGGGAACTTGTCTTGAAGTAATTGTATTATTTCTCGATCTTTTTCGTCCATCATATCATTCCTTTTTTTGGCAGGTCTGCCCATGATACTAGCATATTTCATGTTTGTAAATTTTTTGTTTTTTAATGTTAAATTTTGTTGTTAAAAAAATACACCGATGGTATATTTCTTTACAGAGTTAGAAATACTTCCTGAGGGGGAATAAATGCAGAATAAATCAATACGAGGTTCCCTCGTTGCTTTAGTAACTCCATTTACAAAAGACGGCAGCATTGACTACAAAGCCTATGAAGCACTTTTAAAGCTTCACGCAGAATCAAAAACAGACGGACTTGTTATTTGCGGAACCACAGGCGAAGCCGCCACCATGACACTTGATGAAAAAAAATCACTTTTAAAAATTGCAAAAGATTTTACAAAAGGAAAAACCCCTATAATTTTTGGGACCGGCGGAAATGATACAAGAGCTGTTGTTTCATTAACAAAAGATGCGGCCTCTTATGGTGCTGATGCTGTTCTGGTAGTAACTCCCTACTACAACAAACCGCCACAAGCAGGCTTAATTGCGCACTACAAAGCGGTTGCAGCAGCAACAGAGTTACCGGTCATTTTATATAACGTGCCGGGCAGAACCGGCTGCAATATGTTACCTGAAACAGTGCTTGAACTAGCCAAAATCAAGAATATCGTTGCTGTCAAAGAAGCCTCCGGAAACATAGAACAGACAATGAAAATTATCAGCAAAGCTCCTAAGGGTTTTGGTTTATTTTCGGGCGAAGATGCCCTAAACTTGCCGATAATGGCATGCGGAGCAATTGGAACCATCTCTGTAACAGCCAATGTCGCACCAAAAATGATGAAACAATTTAATGATGCTGCTTTGAAAAAGGACTGGGAAACAGCAAAAGAAATTCATTATAAACTGTTTGAATTACATAAGGGGCTCTTCGTAGAAACAAACCCCTTGCCAGCCAAAGCAGCTCTTATGCTTAAAAAGGTGATTTCAGAGCATACGAGATTGCCTCTTTCAAATCCTTCGCAATCCACGATTGAATTAATAGGCAAGCTCATAAAAGACATGGAGTAATAATAAAAATTGGAACAGTTCAAGCAGATATTTGAATTGCTTGCAGCCATATTTGGTGACATTGGCATAACCGACATATTTGATATTGTGTTGGTAAGCTACGCTGTATACCGAGCACTTCTGTTTATTGAGGGCACACGCGCGTTCAACTTACTGAAGGGCATCGGAATAATTCTCGTGCTTTATGTAGTTACCAAAAACATGAATTTTAATACCGTAAGCTGGGTATTGTCGACTGTCTTACCGACAGGTTTTTTAGCTCTTGTGGTTATTTTTCAGCCTGAACTCAGACGCGCACTCGAAGACATTGGAAAAGGGAAATTTTTAGGAGAACAGCTCATAGCCGAAACTTCAATTTACGAAATGACTGATGAAATATGCAAAACGATTGAAAGCTGTTCAAAAAAAAGAGTTGGTGCGCTTATTGTATTTGAACAAGACATTGGCTTAAAAGATTTTATCGAAAATGGCACAACGATGAAATGTAAAATAAGCTCAGAGTTGCTTAACACCATTTTTATGCCCTTTACGCCTCTTCATGACGGTTCGGTGATCATAAAAGGAGAGCTAATCGAAGCAGCGGGTTGTTTTTTGCCGACAGCAAGCAACCACAATGAAGTGGCTAAAGAGCTGGGTTCAAGACATAGAGCTGCCATAGGAATAACAGAAATAACAGATGCGGTAGTTTTTGTTGTCAGCGAAGAAACGGGACAAATTTCAAAAGCCAGAAACGGAAAGCTAGACAGAAACCTAACTATGGATAAGGTGAGAAAGCTGGTTCAGGCATCATTTGGCAGGGTTAACAGAAGCAGGGGGATATTCTATAAAAAATGACAGACAGAATATGGCTTAAACTCTTTTCAGTTTTGCTTGCCGTTTTTGCATGGATGTATGTAAATCTGGTAGATCCGCCTCAAATTAGGCGTAATGTTGAGTTGCCTGTCGAGTATATCAACACCCCGCCAAATATCAGGATTACTCCGACTAAGGCTATAACTGTTGTAAGGCTTGAAGGCAACAGAAGAGATTTTATGTATGCCAAATCTTCAAATAGATATGCCCAACTGAGAATTGACTTAAAAAACCTGAAACCTGGGTCGTTTCGATTACCGGTTGAGGTCTCAAATGTTTTTCCCGGGCTTTCTCCTATTTCATTAAGCCCAGAATTATTGCTTCTTGATGCAGAAAAAGTTGTTTCAAAAAAAATAAAAGTTTTGGTAGAAGTTTTAGGACAACCTGCTGAAGGCTATTTGGCAGACCCGCCAATTATTGAACCTTCAGAAATAACCATATCGGGGCCCCAAGAAATGGTGGAACCCATTACCGAATGTTACGCTGAGATAAACCTAGATAGGGTAAAAAATTCTATAAGTCAAACTCCCGAAGTCTTGTTTAAAACAACCGGCTCTTTTGATAAATCACGCATAGTTTCAGAGCCCTCAAAGGTCAGAGTTGATGTTGCGGTAAAACAGGGCTATCCAACAAAATCAGTTAAAATTTCAAGACCTTCCTTCAGAGGCAAATTGCCTGATGGTAAAAGGTTAGATGCCTACTCTGTAGTTCCACCGGAAGTTTTAATCAGTGGTCCAAACAGAATAATTGGTCCTGTAAACGAAATATCCTTCAGACCTATAAATTTGTCTCAACTCTATGAAAGCACAAATATACCGGTTTCTATTGAGTTGCCCAATGAAAAAATCACATTACCCGGAAGTAACACAGTATATTTAGAAGTAAAACTTACGGATATTCCCATAACAAGGACCTATGACGGCTTGCCCTTAGAAATAATATCACCTGCAAATAAAACAGTTTATGCATCTGTATCTTCTTATACGTTAGTAATCGAAGGTATGTCTCAAGATTTAGATAAAATTGTAACAAGTAATTTAAAAGCTGTGGTTACTATACCGGATACCAGTGAAAATGAGCTTTCAATAAACCTTTCGGCGCCTCTTAATTTACCCGAAAATCTTAAGATAACTGAGATTAGACCCGCAACCATCACAGTAAGCCTTCAAAGCCTGTAATCAAAGAGATAGTTTATTAGTACAGTAAACCAAAAAGATCGGACGTAAATAATGGAAAAAAACAGTAACAATTACTACATTGAAAAGTTTTCCAATGCAAATAAGTTGCAGAAAATTGATTTTTTGAAAAAAATAAATTTAACTCAAGATGAATCGGTATTGCATTTTCTCATAACCTGTCTTTCTGACGAATTTTGGAGTGTTAGAAAGATTGCAGCCGATAGAATCAAAGAATACGGTGAAGCAGTTATTCCTTTTTTGTCTAATGCGCTAAATTCAACTAATCAAGATATACAACACTGGTCGCTTCAGATACTTAGCGAGTTTGTACCAAAGGGCTTTCCTGCCATACTGCGCTCAATGAAAAGCTCAAATGAAGAAATAAGATATTTTGCAGCCATAGCTATTGGCAATGCAAAAATACCTCAGGGCGTAACCCTTTTGCTCAAAGCTCTTGGCGATGAACGATGGCGCGTAAGAAAAGCAGCTTCAGATGCTTTGGTAAAATACGGTGAAGCAGTAATAGCACCCTTACAGCAAATTTTAACTTTAACAGACGATGAAGATATCAGGTTTTGGACAATCAAAACATTAGGCCGTCTTGGCCCTAAAGCACAGCGTTTTTTGCTTGAAGCTTTAAAGAATGGAGACAAACAAATAAGATATGTAATAGCTGCAGCACTTGGAGAATCAGGAGACAAGCGCGTTATCAAGCTATTAATAGAATCTTTGGCAGATTCAGACTGGACCATAAGAAAGAGCGCTACTATGGCACTGGCTGAAATAGGCGATAATGCTGTAGAAATGATGCTTGAATATTTAGCAGGCCCTAATGAGCAAATACGAGAAGGATGCCTAAGAGCTTTAGTAAAAGCGGGAAGTAAAAGTTTACAGACTCTCTTCGATGAAATCGTTAAAATGGATGAAAATCGAAGGTTTTTGATTAGAAATTCTATTGTAAAAATTGGAGCACGCGTTGTAGAACCACTAATAAGACTATTTAAACTTCAAAATCCTGAAATACAGGTTTTTGCAGCCTCTGCGCTTGGAGAAATCGGAAATCCTAGGGCTGTTCCCATATTGGTAACGGGGCTTTCTGACAACAACTGGAATGTTAGAAGAAGCTGCGCTTATGCATTGACCGAAATTGGTGAACGCGGAGTTGATGTTATTGCAGATGCTTTGAGTAGCTCCAATGATGACGTAAGATATTGGGTAACTCGCATCCTTGAATCTATAGGCGAAGCAGGGGTTCCGTATTTAGTCAGAGCATTAAAAGACACCAACCGCGAAATACGATATTTTTCAGCCAAAGCCCTAGGGAGTGCTTTTGATCCTACAGTTGGCAGAGCACTTATTAATTCAATGGGCGATGAGATCTGGGGCGTGCGCAGGGCTGCTGCCGAAAGTCTCTGTGTGATAGAAAATCTGCCTGTTGAAGAGCTTTTGCGTCACATAGCAAGCGATAACGAAGATATAAGACATTGGGTTAATTATATACTAAGAGAAGTTGGGCACAAATATAAAAGCAGAATCATTGAAGCCATGAGGAAAGGCGATGCAGAGCTTAGGTTATATGCTTGTCAAGCAGCCGGTATAATAGGAGACAAGGAATTTATTGAACCTTTGATAGTCTCATTAAGAGATGACAGTGAATGGGTAAGAATATATTCAGCCATATCTCTTGGACAAATTGGTGACCAACGTTCCTTTATCCCCTTAGTCAGATGTTTCTCTGACCGCAACACTGAAGTACATCGCAGCGTAATAGCTGCGTTCAAACGACTCGGAGACAATGTGGTCAAAGAGCTTATTAAATGCACAGAAAGCGATGATGATGAATTAAAGCGCAATGCGGCTAAAGCCTTAGCTGAAATGGAAGAGTCACGCGGATTAGACCACATAATTATGCTTGCGGATGACGCAGATGAAAAAGTTAGAGTAACCGCCTGTGAAGCTATGAGTGCTTTCCCATGTGAAAAAACACGGGCAATACTTAAAAAATCTTTGGAAGACGGAAGCAAAAAGGTCAGAATAGCTGCTATTAAGTCTATCGGAGACTTAGGTTCTGTTCCGGATATTCATATTTTAGCAGATTTCCTTGAGTCAACAAAAGATGATTTAGAACAACGCACTGTTAGACGCATTCTTTCAGAGGTTGCTCTTAAAACCCCTGACTATTTCATAGATATGTTAGATTCAAAATCTTCAGCGATCAAAAACTTGGCTTTTGAAACACTCGTTATGGCCGGCACCGATGTTCTTGCGCGCGTAACTGAAGTTGCAGCAGAAACCGAAAATCAAGGATTAGCGGCGGCTTGCAAAAAAGTAATTAAACAAATCAAGCTTCCTCGGGAGTCTATGTTCTATGCATGATCAACTTCAGTGGCTTAAGCTCATGTCTATGAGCTGGCTTGGACCAACTTTACAAGCCGGGCTGATTAAAAGATTTATAAATCCGATAAATGCAGCAAAAGCCACAATTGAAGAGATATTAGAGATAAAAGGATTTGACTACAAGAGAGCGGCTCGCTTTTTGCGCGAGTATCACGAAACAAAGCCAATTTGCACAACAGACGAAATTTTAGAAAAGGGAATGAGATTTGTTAATTTCAACGAAGAAGAATACCCTGTTTATTTAAAAGAGATTGCAGATGCGCCTGTTGGGCTTTTTGTTAAAGGAAAATTGTGTGCAAAATCTCCTACAATAGGTATTGTAGGGTCAAGAAACGGCACACAGATGGGTTATGATATAACGCGAGACTTTGCGTCCACGCTTGCAAAAGCCGGTTTTGTTATAATCAGCGGATTAGCATTGGGTATAGATACTCACGCGCATATAGGAGCATTAGAAGCAAAGTCCCAGACAATTGCTGTTACTGCAAGCGGTCTCGACATAGTCTATCCAAGAGGGAACCAAAAAATTAGAAAGAGAATAGTTGAGGAAGGCGGCGCAATTGTTTCTGAATACCCTCCGGGCGTGCCGGCACTTCCTTGGCATTTTCCCATTCGAAATAGAATTATTTCGGGAATGAGCATGGGCATACTAGTAATTGAGGCAAATGCTCAAAGCGGTTCATTAATAACTGCCAGATTAGCTGCTGAACAAAACAGAGATGTTTTTGCAATCCCCGGCAATATAAATCAGAGCTGTGCCCAGGGCACCATCGCACTGTTAAAAGATGGTGCAGCAATTGTCACTGACCCTGATGATCTGATAAATTATTACTCCGGCTCTTTGCCAAATCGGCCGATAAAAAAGAGCAAAACAATTGTAGACGACATGACTGATGATGAGAAAAAACTGTATGACGTTTTGGCTAAAGAACCCTTAACCGTCGACAGTTTGCTTGATAGTGGCTGGAAACCGGAAAGATTATTTTCTTTACTTTTACAGCTTGAAATGCGAGACTACATCATTAAGTTGCCTAATAACTGTTACCAGTCACGGTTGAAAGAGAATAGAAGAAAATAGCATGAGCAAAAATTTGATTATTGTGGAATCACCCGGAAAAATTAAGACTTTGTCGAAATTTCTAGGCAAAGAATTTATCGTTGAAGCAAGCAAGGGGCATGTCATTGATTTGCCGCCCTCAAGAATTGGAGTAAGCACCGATAACGGCTTTGTTCCAAATTTTCATGTGGTAAAAGACAGAAAAGATGTAATAATCAAGCTACAGAAACTTGCAAAAACTGTCTCAAAGATTTATTTAGCACCTGACCCTGACCGAGAAGGAGAAGCTATCAGTTGGCATTTAGCGACTGTATTAGATATTGACCCGCTTTCTGATTGTAGAATTACCTTTAACTCGATTACAAAAGATGACGTGCTAAAGTCTCTTGAAAACCCAAGATCCATAGACTGTGCCCTTGTTAACGCTCAACAGTCAAGAAGAATATTAGACAGATTGGTTGGTTACAAACTGTCTCCTCTATTATGGCAAAAAATATGTCTGGGTCTTTCGGCCGGGAGAGTTCAATCTGTTGCAGTAGCTTTAATTTGCCGCCGCGAACGTGAAATAATGGCCTTTAACCCTGAAGAATACTGGACCATTACAGCTGATGTTAAAAATGCCACTAAACATAAATTTCAGCTAAAACTTGTTAAATATAACAATAAAAAGGCACCGATTCCCAATAAAGAAACAACAGATAAAATACTTGCCTTAATAAATAATACTGAGCTAAGCATTTCTTCACTAACAAGCCGGGAAAAACTTCAAAGCCCTCCCCCACCTTTTATAACGAGCACCATGCAGACTGAAGCTGCGCAAAAATTTGGTTTTACGCCTAAGCGCACTATGTCTGTGGCTCAAAATCTTTATGAAGGAATTGACTTAGGCAATGAGGGGCAAGTCGGTCTGATAACCTATATGAGAACTGACTCGGTAAGAATAGCTCCTGAAGGGATTTCTGAGCTTAATGAGTTCCTTCAAAAGGCCTACGACAAAGAATATCTAATCAGTAAACCACGAACTTTCAAACAAAAACAAAGAGCACAAGACGCCCACGAAGCCATTAGACCAACTTCTGTATTCAGAACGCCAGAAAAAATGGCAGCTTTTTTAAAGCCCGAACAACTAAAACTATATACACTAATATGGAAAAGATATGTAGCCTCGCAAATGGCTGATGCCGTTTACAAAGTTGTTACAGCAGAAGTTGGAATAGAAGATACAGTGTTGCAAACATCCGGAACAGCCACTGTATTCGATGGTTTTACATCTCTTTATACAAGTGCCAAAGACGAAGATACTGAAATTGAAGATGGAAAACAAAAACTGCCTGATTTGAAAAAGGGCGAAAAGCTTTCGTTAATTGAAGCAAGCGGCGAACAGCATTTTACTGCACCTCCGCCAAGATATAACGAATCTTCAATTATTAAAACTCTTGAAAAAGAAGGAATCGGCCGGCCTTCGACTTATGCCACAATTGTAGATACAATACAGCAACGTAAATACGTTAAAAAAATTGAGGGCAAGTTTCACCCTTCTGATGCAGCTTTTGCCGTAACACACATTCTTGAATCATGTTTTGCTGACCTCATAGACCCGGGATTCACGGCTTCAATGGAAAACGAGCTCGATAAAATTGAAGAAGGCAAAGTTGATTGGGTTAAAATGTTGTCTGACTTCTATGAACCTTTTATGAAAGCTCTTAAAAAGGCAGAAGAAGAGATAGAAAAATTACAAATTCAATCAGACATAAGTTGCCCTAAATGCGGTAAAATAATGAATGTTAGGCTTGGTCAAAGCGGTAAGTTTTTGGCATGTTCCGGATACCCCGAATGCAAATCAACCATTAATATTCCCGAAGAAAAACTTTTATTCGCGGAAGGAATACCTAAACCGCCGATTATTATGTCAGAAATACTTTCTGAAGCAGAAAGTGAACGTGTAGAAGAAGAATTGGAGTTAGCAAACGAAAAATGTGACCTCTGCGGCTCTGACATGCATATTCGTACCGGTCGTTTTGGCAAATTCATTGCCTGCACAAACTACCCTGCTTGTAAAAATACGAAGCAAATTGTTAAAGAGGTTGGAGTAAATTGCCCGGCAAAAGGTTGTAATGGTAAAATGCTTGAAAAAAAATCAAAAAGGGGTAGACTGTTTTATGGGTGTTCAAATTACCCCGAGTGTACAGTTACCACATGGAAAAAACCGACAGGTGAGTTGTGCCCGGAATGTGGAGCCCCTCTTGTTTGGCACTCTACAAAGAAACAAGGCGAATATATCAAGTGTTCAGGAAAAGGTTGTAAGTATAAGCAAGTAAGTGAAAGCAATAATCAAGATGACAAGCAATAAGAATAAAGACATTAAAGTAACTGTTATAGGTGCCGGGCTCGCCGGATCAGAAGCGGTATATCAGCTTATCAGAAAGCAAATACCCGTAAGGCTGATAGAAATGCGACCCAAAGTAATGACAGGAGCGCACACTACCGATATGTTCGGAGAATTGGTTTGTAGCAATTCTGTAGGAAGCAATCTTCCTGACCGGGCACCCGGGTTGTTAAAAGAAGAAATGAGATTTTTTGGCAGTTACTTTATGGAAACAGCTTATAAATACAGAGTTCCTGCCGGCAACGCTCTTGCTGTAGATAGATATGCTTTTTCCCGAGAAATGACAAGATATCTTAAAACTCATACTCTTGTTGATTTTGTAAACGAAGAAGCTGTAGAGATACCAAAAGATGGTTATGTAATTATTGCCACAGGGCCTTTAACGTCTAATGCGATGCTTGAAGAACTTCAAAAATTATTGGGCAAAAAACACTTGGATTTTTTTGATGCTGTAGCTCCTATAGTAAATGCAGACAGCATAAATATGAACATTGCCTTTAAAGCTGACAGATACGGCGAAGGTGAAAAAGGCGACTACATTAACTGCCCAATGAATAAAGAACAATATTTAGCTTTTGTAGATGCACTGCTTAAAGCCGAAAGAATAGATCTTTCAGATATGGAAAAGTCTGCAAGAAAGAAATATTTTAATGCCTGTCAACCGGTAGAAATAATTGCAGAATCAGGTATTGATTCTTTACGCTTTGGCCCGCTAAAGCCTGTAGGACTTATTAACCCCAAAACCGGGCAGCGCCCTTATGCAGTTGTTCAATTAAGACAAGATAACCTATTGGCAACCATGTATAATTTGGTGGGTTTTCAAACAAATCTCAAACACCCTGAACAAATAAAAGTATTTAAAATGATTCCCGGGTTAGAAAACGCAAAATTTGAACGACTCGGACAAATGCATAGAAATTCTTATATCAATGCTCCTGAACTTCTTTTGCCGACTTTACAACTAAAAAGTAATCCCAACATATTTTTTGCAGGGCAAATCAGCGGAGTCGAGGGCTACACTGAGTCAGCAGCAACAGGATTATTAGCAGGTATGAACGTCTGCCGCCTGCTTCAAGGAAAAGAAGCAGTGGCTTTACCACCACAAACAATGTTGGGCAGCCTGCTTCACTACATAACTTACAGCGGGCACAAAGATTTTCACCCCATGAACGTTAACTTCGGACTCTTCTCAAGCAAAGAAAGAGAAAAATCAGAAGAACGTAAAGAGCGCATCATAAAAACAGCACGCAAAGTATTCAGAGAATTTGTAGCAACGCTTTAAATATTATAGTCGTATATTATATAAAAAGCAATAGACTGACGGCCATGAGAGCCATTCCTGCGACCAAACCGCTCATAGAAATATGATGTTCGCCATATTCTCTGGCTGTCGGCAATAGTTCGTCAAGAGAAATATAAACCATAATACCGGCAACTATTCCAAATATTACACCAAAAAGCACATTGTTTAAAAACGGCATAAGAACAAGATAAGCCAAAATAGCACCTATGGGTTCAGATAAGCCGGAAAGAAATGAATACCAAAATGCTTTTCTACGGCTTCCGGTCGCATAATGAACAGGAACCGAAACAGCTATTCCTTCAGGAATATTATGTATAGCAACAGCTACTGCAACCGGTATTGCAATGGTTGGATCAGCCAAAGCAGCCACAAAAGTTGCTATGCCTTCCGGGAAATTGTGAATAGCAATGGCTAGTGCTGTAAACAATCCGGATCGCAATAATTTGGCTTTTTCGCAAGGCACGCATTTTTGCCCTTCTTCATGATGGAATTCGTGTGGGTTATCTTCTTCAGGCACAAGTTTGTCAATAATTCCAATAACTGCTATTCCCGCAAAAAAGGAAATAACTGAAGCCCAAGAACCTGTTTTTAAACCGTATTCTACGACCAATGCTTCTTTAGATTTTACTAATATTTCAACCATTGAAACGTAAATCATCACTCCGGCAGAAAACCCTAAACTGAAAGACAAAAACTTTGGGTTTGTTTTTTTAGAAAAAAGTGCTATCAGACTGCCAACACCTGTTGAAAGACCTGCAAATAAGGTCAGTGAAAGAGCATATAATACATTATTATCTATATTCATAATTTTCGTTTTATCACATTTATTTTTTGTTTGCTATTGAATGCCATAAGGCTAATCCACCGACTGCCCCGGCAACACCCTGAATAAAATTGGGAAATATCGAAACTAAAGCCGCTTCGGTTGTGGTAATTGCAAACATTGGAATCTGCTTGCCTACCATAGGATAAATAAAGGCCTCAAAAACATAATATCCTCCAACCATCACAAAAGCTGCCAAAAATGCGGCTAACGGCTTATTAATGGGCAAACCGGCTATAAGCCCCTCGATTCCCTTTACTGCAAAAGTTGCGGGAATATACACCGGAAAACCAACAGCATCAGCAACAGAAGAGCCAACAGCGCCTACTACAAAGCCAGCTTTAGGCCCTAACCATAATCCGGCCAGTATTATAAAAACATCGCCAATATTGAAGTAACCGTTTGTTGCGGGAATGGGAACTCTTACCATTATTGTTGTAATAGCAGCAAGCGCTGCTAAGGCAGATATTAAGGCCGTCTGGGCAAATTTACTTTTCTGAGGAGTCATTTATTTTATTTCTCTCTGATAAAATTTCGAATTCATTTACCATGGCAGGAATGGGCTCAAATGTCAATATTAAACATGCATATACCCAATCTATTAGAGAGCATGCAAGCCATCGAATCCACTCCCATATAAAATCTAGATTTTTAATTTCACCTACGTGCCTCATAACTATAATTGATGGATGTCTTTCTTTCCAAATTATTAATAGCCTACCTACTACTGTTCCGACGTGCTGAAACACTCTTAAAGCTAGCGCAAAATGCAAACCAGTCTCTCTAAAAGGCTTTTTCAAGTGCATTAGCGCATTAATTATTGAATCTGGAGAAAAAGAATTTATGAATGTTAATGACCAAGGGAAAACGGCTAACACAATGAAATAAAGCCTTAGCAAGCGCACAGAACTAGCATAGGCATCTTTCTCAAATATAAAAGGCAATAAATATTGCAATAACGAGCTTGTAATAACCGTTGTCAAGGCTATTGCAAAGGCAGCGGCCATATAATCAAGTAATTTTTTAAGGCCTAAACTTGGCAAGCAAAAGAGCCATATAAAAAAGCTTATAAGCGGATAAGTAATTATAAGAGCAAATTCGGGGTTAAAAAATTTGGATAGGATTTGGCTGATAAAGCGTGCCGGAGAATTTGAAAACAAGGGCAGCCCAACAATAATAAAAATTATAAAACGAAGCCAAAAAGGTTTTACTAAGTGTATCTTAAAAAAATTAAAACGATTCATATTCAATATCCACTTCATTTTGCGAAAGTCTTTTTAGTGTCAGCTTTGAAGCCGCAAACTTGTGCCATGTGGGCTGATGAGATACAATTCCCAGGGCAACTCCAAGATCGTGAGCCACTTGGGACACTTTATAAACCAGTAGTTGAGCATCTTTATTCGAGAGTCCCCACCCCGGTTCATCTAAGAGAAGCAGAGCGGGCTTGTCGGCAAGTCGTTCGGCTATAAGAGCAATTTTTAATGCCAATAAAGTATAAGTTTTATTTTCACACTCTTGATGCTGATCGGGATTATTAAACTCAGACAATAGATTGCGAAAAACATTTAGTGCCGACTGATTTCTTTCGAGATCGGCGCAAAACACGTCGTTGATCAATTTTTCAGGGGTTTTGGCAAAGCATTGAGAAACTGCTTCTTGAAAGACCAATCTGCTTGCTGTCTCTCCGTTTAAAGCTTCAATCGATAAATCACCTGAACTTATATTGACAATTGATGAAAGCATGCCCGAGAATATGCTTTTGCCTACACCGTTGTCGCCTGAGATTAGAAAAGGTGATTTAACTATAATTTCTTTGTGGCATTTATAAGTTATTGTTCGCGCAGCATGGTAAATTGGAAATCTAATTTCGGGAAAAATGACTTTAGGTTCTTTGATAGATAGCTTAAATTCGAGGGGGTGTATTTTGAAATCGTCATTGGTTTGGGCATTGTCGAAATATGTATCTCCATTCAGCACTAGAACATCGATTGATTTTTGCTTTGAACCGTAAAATTCTTTAAGACTCTGCCAGTGATGATATCTTGATGAATTAAGCCAAAATACCGGATTAGAGGCAATTAAACGTTCGGAATACTCTGCTTGTGCTTCAGCTTTGGCAAAGTTGAGCAAAAGCATTTCACCGCCTGAAAGTGTTGTAATAGGCTGTGTTGATATTGATGGGTCGAGACCGTATTTAGAGAGATACTCTTTAATACAATCTTCTGAGGGGCTGTTTAGAATGGGTCTTAAAGCAGAATACATCACTTGAGCAGGATTAGGCAAAGAGAGAGCCTGCAAAGGTTCTGGAGTTATCAGCGAGCAATTAGAAGGAGTTCTCTCTGTGCTAAGCCAATTATAGAAGCCTTTAAAAAAAGAGTTTCTACCTTCAGAAAGTTTTGGAAAATAAACACCAGTAGAAGCTACAAAGCTATCTACCAAGGTTTCAAAAGTATTAAATTTAGAAATATTATAAGTTGCGTTATTCATTTAAAATGCAACTTATATAATTTTTGATTACAGCGACAAAACACTAAAATATTTTTCAATCATTTTATTCCAATCTGCAGTTTTAAGAACGTGATCACGGGCTGAATCTCCCATTTTTTTCAATTCATAGGCAGGCATACTAGTTATCTGAGCAAATCGTTCACGAAGTGAATCAACATTCTTATGTTCGAAGAACCTGCCTTCAACGCCATCAGTAAACATTTCAATTAAACCACCACTGTTTGGAACCAATACAGGTATGCCACAGGTCATGGCTTCTAAAACCGTGTAAGCATAGCATTCATTACAGTTAACTGCAAATGCAAAAAGGTCTAAGCCGGGGTAGTAATTTTCGATATCGTTTCTAAATGGCAAGAAATGCACTTTATTTGCGGCATTCAAATCTGTAGAAAGCTTTTTCAGGTATTCAATGTATCCTTTTTGTGTTTCGTTTCCAACAAATACTAAATGTACATTTTTTTTAATTTGCCCGGGAGAAGTGTCTCCGTCGAAAAGAGCTCTAATTATGTTTTCAGAGCCTTTAACAGGCTCAATCCTACCGGAAGCACCTACGATAAAATCATCTTTTGAAAAACCAAAGTCATCACGAAATTTATCTCTTGCCTCAGGTGAAGGATAATATTTATCTACATCAACTCCACTTTTTATACATACAACCTTCTCTTTTTCGACTCCCCAAAGGCGTTTCATTTTATCTGCAACATATCCCGCATTAGGAATAATTGCTTTAACTTGCTTAAATAAAAATCTGTGTAAAGGATCTTTTCGAACCGAATTACCGACTCCAATACGATAAAACATGAAAATATCAGAATGAATAGCTGTTATAATTCTCGCAAAATGCACAGGATAAATCATTTGGCTTCTAAAAATAATTATTTTTGAAGGCTCAATTTTTTTCAAAATATCTATACAGTCTTTAAAAGATCTTAAAGAATACTTATGGACCGGAGCCACATAAAAAGTCTTCAAATTTCTTTCTTTACATTGCTTGTCAAGAGAAGAATCTTTAGGAACAGCAACAACTGCATCATAACCCCGTTTAATTAACTCTTGGGCAAAACGTAAACCGAACAACTCAAGACCAGAACAAGATAGAACCGGAAGCAAAATTACGATTGTCTTTTTCATATCAACAGCCCTCAGATGAATTAACTAAAACATTAACACAGGGGAGAAGTTAACTCAAATATATAATTATGAAATTTACCACATCACTAAAGCAAAACGAGCCGGATTCAAATTCTGAATTCGGCTCGTTTTAAATATATGAAAAAGATCAGAAGACTTGGCTTAAAATAATATGCCAAGTTCGACGAAGATTTGATTTTGCGATGCACTTGCACCTGAGCGCAAGCGACTTACTCCAGAATCATGATCTCCATAGAAAGGAGGTGATCCAGCCGCAGGTTCTCCTACGGCTACCTTGTTACGACTTCACCCCAGTCACCAATCCCACCTTCGACAGCTGCCTCCGTAAGGTTAGC
>JAQVCG010000134.1 GCA_028689875.1 Candidatus Rifleibacteriota bacterium
ATTGAGTTTTTTTGTGTCATGCGGGGTGAATAACTAAAATTTCATCTGTTTCATCTATAGTGTGACTTGAAGGGTTAACAATTAAATCTTTTGCTTTAGGCTTTATTCCGACAAGTGTGTATCCAAGCTCTTTATTTATGTAAGTCATTGCTTCGGCGCAGTTTGTTCCTATGACATCTTTTGGCGGGTCAATGAAGCTTAGTGTGTTGCCTGATTCTCTTGATAAAAGATCTTTGAAGAATGCCAATAATCCTTGGTGCATAGATATTTTGGCAAGTAGTCTGCCCGAAAAATCACCTTGTAAAATGACATCTTCTACACCGCCATTTTTAAGGTGTGCGGCGTATTCTTCATTATATATTTCTGCTGATGTGTGTATTCCCGGATGAAGTTTTTCAACCGTAAGCGCAGTCAAAATCGTTCGGGCATCAATGTCTTGAGTAGTTCTGTGTTCTCCGGGTTCAGAAAGTATAACCGCAACCGAAGCTCTTTCTACTCCGGCCTTTATAAGGGCATTCATATGTGTAAAATCTTCTTTTAAAAATCTGACTCTTTTTGTGTCTAAGCCCTTAGCTTTTAGAGTTTCTAAATCAACATTTTCAGAAACGATAACTATTTCTGCGTCTTTAAAAGAGGGTTCTAACAAAAATTCTTTTGCCAAAATGTGAGTTTTTGCACTAAAACCGCATATAATCATGTGTCCCGATAACGATTTTAAATCTTGATTTTTGTACATGGCACTTTCCTTAAGTTTTTCAAGCATTATTGCCGAGAATGTTCCTGTCAGCATTGCGAATATACCCATGCTAAACATCATCAGCGAGAGCAGTACTATTTTTCCGCCTATAGATTCCGGGTAGTCGGCGTATTCTCCCGCAAATAAAGAAAACAGGGCTTTCCAAAACGCTGTTTCGGGGCCCATTGACTCACTTTCAAAATGTGCGAAACCTGCTGCACCGAAAAATACCGAAAAAAATACTATTGTGATAATAAGCCCGTATTCGACCCAGTTTACGCTGGGTATGTTTTTTAAAAAAGGAAACGTTTTTTTTATTCCGTCGCTTATGGTGAAGAATCTGAACAAACGCAGTATTCTTAAAACCCTCAAAACCCTTCCTAATCTGAACACCCTGAATAGTGGCACAACTGCAAGTATATCGAGCCAAAACGCGGCGAAAAATTCTTTTGTGCTGTTGCTGATTAGCCATCTTAACGATAATTCGCAGACAAAAATGACTGTCAAAAATTCATTTATTTGTGCAACATATATTGCGTTGTCCGGGGTTAGGGTTACAACATTTTCGATCATTACCAAAACAACAGAAGCTACTATTAGCAGCATCAAAACTAAGTTAAACGAAGTCGACTCGAACATTGCTCTAATAGTTGGGAAACTTTTATTAGCCTGTTTAATTTCGTAATTGAATTTAATAGTTTTTCTTAGTTTTTGTTGTTTTCTTTTTGCGTTCATTGAAAGAGTATATCATACTTAAATTATTTTAGTCTCAAACGAGCGCATTCTGTGGCATCTTTTGATATATCGCATCCGAACCATTTTCGGTTCAGATTTTTTGCGGCTACAAGCGTTGTTCCGCTGCCGCAGCAGAAATCGCCAACTAAGTCTGATTCATTGCTCAATGCTGAAATAATTCGTTCTAAAAGCAGTATCGGTTTTTGGGTTGGGTATCCGATTCGCTCTTTTGCCATGGGATTTATTATTGGAATGTCCCATACGTCGTCTATGGGTGTTCCTTGTGGGTTTGGGCAGTATTTTTTCCCGCTTGCAGCTACTATGCCTGATTTTGCATAGCCTGATGTTTCTTTATAGGGCACTCTAACTGCATCTATGTTAAAAACCGGTTTATCGCCTTTAGCATACCAAAGCAGCGTGTCGTGTTTGCATGAAAATCTTGTTTTTGAGCGCCCGCCGCCGGTGTAGTGCCAAATAATTTCGTTCATAAAATTTTTGCGCCCGAATATTTGGTCTAACATAACCCTGGCATAATGCGAAACCCGCCAGTCTAAGTGCAATACAAGGCTTCCGTTGTTCATTAAAAGCGGGTAAAGCTTTTTAAGCCTTTCTTCGAGCCATGGCAGGTAAGTATCTAGCTCCCCTTCCCACTTGTCATCGTATGCCAGACCGGCTTTGCTTCCCATTTGCTTTCGTTGAGTTAAAAACGGCGGGTCTAAATAAATGAGTCTGAAACTGTTTGGTACAAGAAAACAGGCGACTTCAAGCATGTCGCCTGTTACAACTTGCATTTCTGTTTTTATATTAGCAGTTACCAAGTTTTTCAGATAAGTATTCTTTCAGATTATCAATAGCTACTCTTTCTTGAGCCATTGTGTCTCTGTCTCGCACTGTCACAGTGTTGTTTTCGAGTGTGTCGAAATCTACCGTAATGCAGAACGGTGTACCAATTTCATCTTGCCTGCGATATAATTTACCGATTCCGGCTGTGTCGTCATATACTGTTCTCCAGCCGTTTTTCATCAGTTCGTTTTTAATTTTTGCGGCAGTAGCTTTAATCCCCTCGTTGTTTTTCTTCAAAGGCAGCACTGCAACTTTGATCGGCGCCAATTCGGGGTGAAGTTTAAGCACTATTCTCTGGTCGTCGTTTACGGTTTCTTCGTGGTATGAATCCATTAAAAAGGCCAAAGTTGCGCGGTCTACACCGGCTGAAGGTTCTACAACATTCGGAAGTATGTGCTGGTTTGTTTCGTGGTCGAAATAAGTCAGTTTTGTTGTGGCGTGAGTGTTAGGTATTTCTCTGCCGTCTGCCAAAACTAGTTTTCCGCCTTTTGTGTGGCATGTTAAGTCGAAATTACCGCGGTTTGCAACACCTTCAACTTCGTCGAACTGTTTATCTTCTTCTTCTCTTTCAGGGAAAAAGCGATAAAGAATGTCTGTGGTAGCTTTTGCATAGTGCGCTAATTCTTCTTTTGCCTGTGCGTGTTTTCGCAGGTTTTCGGGTTTGATTCCGAGGTTTATATACCAGTTATATCTTTCTTCTATCCACTTTTTATGCCATTCTTCGTCTGTTCCTTCTTTGACGAAAAATTCAATTTCCATCTGTTCGAATTCTCTTACTCTGAAGATGAAGTTTCTGGGTGTAATTTCGTTACGATATGATTTTCCGATTTGGGCGATACCAAATGGTACTTTTCTGTTGGTTGAATCTAATACGTTTTTAAAATTGATAAATATGCCCTGAGCCGTTTCAGGTCTGAGGTAAGCTATATTGTTTTCATCAGCCACCGGTCCGTATGTTGTTTTGAACATAAGATTAAACGGACGTGGTTCAGTAAAATCATGTTTATCGCCTTCGGGGCATTTTTCGTTTTCGTCAACTTGGTCGGCTCTGAAGCGTTTTTTACATTTTCTGCAGTCTACCATCGGGTCAGAGAATGTGTCTTCGTGTCCTGAATATTTCAAGACCAGTCTGTTAAGCAAAACCGAGCTATCCAGGCCTTCCATGTCGTCTCTTTCGTATACAGTTTTGCGCCACCAGGCTCTTTTCACGTTATTCTTCAATTCAACGCCTAAGGGGCCGTAGTCCCATGTACCTTGCAGGCCGCCATATTGCTCGCTGCCCTGAAAAATAAAACCGCGACGCTTGCACAACGAAATAATTTTGTCTAAATCTACCATTTTATAATTACCCTTTAAGTTAGGGCGGAGTTATTACCCCGCCCCGTGATTAAATAACTTTGATTTTATAATCAAGTCACTTTTTGCTTAAATAATCGTGCATTGCCGAAGCAGCTTTTCTGCCGTCGCCCATGGCCAGAATAACTGTTGCTCCGCCTCTGACGATGTCACCACCCGCAAATATTTC
>JAQVCG010000135.1 GCA_028689875.1 Candidatus Rifleibacteriota bacterium
AGAATTGAGGCTGACAAAGAAGATATTACGCTTGCAGACCTGGGCCACATGATCAGCTCTCTCGGCCGAGCATCTACTACAGTTAAGAAGTATGCAACAGAAGTTAAGGCCAGGACAATTGAGGCAGTCAAAGAAGTCGAGAAAGTTGCCAAAAAAGGGGGTCTAAGCGAAGATGCCGTTCAGATGATCAGAAGTAAAATTCTGGGAATAGCAGGTTAAAATATGTCAGCTCCGGTCGTTTTGTTACCTTACCAGCAGCGTTGGATTTCGGATCGATCATCTGTTCGGGTGATTGAAAAATCAAGACGTATCGGTTTGTCGTGGGGTGAAGCTGCTGAAGCTTCTTTGCTTGCAGCAGCAGAATCCGGCATGGATATCTGGTATATCGGTTACAACAAAGAAATGGCTCAGGAATTTATCAGAGATTCAGCATTCTGGGCAAAGCATTATTGTCTCGCAGCCGGCGAAATTGAAGAAATTGTGCTTGATGATGAAGACAAAGATATTCTTACATTCAGAATAACTTTTGCGTCCGGCTATCGTGTCAGTGCGTTATCTTCTCGACCATCCAATCTGCGTGGCAAGCAGGGTTTAATAATCTTGGATGAAGCAGCATTTCATGATAATCTCGACGAGTTAATCAAGGCTGCGATGGCAATGCTTATCTGGGGCGGTCGGGTTTGTATTATTTCAACTCACAATGGCGAAGATAATCCCTTTAATGAGCTTGTTAAATCAATACGGGAAGGCAAACTTAAATATAGTCTGCATAAAGTAACATTCGATGACGCTTTGGCTGACGGTTTATATAAGCGCATCTGTTTAAAACAGAGAATTGAGTGGACCAAAGAAAAAGAAATAGCCTGGCGAAAAGAAATCGTTGATTTTTACGGTGACGGAGCAGACGAAGAACTGTTTTGCATACCGAGCAAAGGCAGCGGTCTTTATTTTACAAATGTTTTGCTCGAATCAGTAATGCAACCCGGGATACCTGTTTTCAGGCTTTCTTTTAAAGATGAATTTACAGTTAAACCGGAAGAGGAGCGGACAAGAGTTTGCAGGGAATGGTGGGAAGAAAACGTTAAACCGGTTATTGACTCTCTGAATGATGCGGGAGGTTCGGTTACCTCATATTATGGGTTCGACTTCGCCAGATCGGGAGATCTTTCTGTTTTTGTCCCGCTGGTTGTTAATGGCCTGATGCGTCTGACTCCGTTTGTCTTTGAAATGAAAAACGTCCCGTTCACGCAGCAGCGTGAGCTACTTTTTTACACAATTGATGCTCTGCCCAATTTTATGCATGG
Source organism: Candidatus Rifleibacteriota bacterium (assembly GCA_028689875.1). GTDB lineage: Bacteria > Muiribacteriota > Ozemobacteria > Ozemobacterales > Ozemobacteraceae > MWDD01. The sequence continues at coordinate 1,305 of JAQVCG010000135.1, forward strand.
TGCTCACGATGCGAGAGGTAACGGTCAATATCTAGCTGAAGTTGCTATGCAAAAATACGGTGTCGGCAGAATTACACAGGTTATGTTTTCAGAAAGCTGGTATAGCGAGAATTTTCCGAAATATAAAACCGCTCTTGAAGACAGGCAGATTATTATTCCCGATGATCTTGATATAAAGGCCGATCATCGAATGGTTAAAACAGAAAAGGGTGTTCCAAAAGTGCCGGCTTCTGCAAAGCGCAAAGGGATGAACGGAGAGCAACGGCATGGTGACGGGGCTATTGCTTTTTGTTTGGCGTGGTTTGCAACTCTTCAAAAATCGGTTGTTATCGAATATGAAAGCATTGGCGGTGAGCGGGCGGGCTTAATCAATAAATTAAACGACTTTATCGGAGAATAAAATGGCTAAGAAAAAACAATTGAAAAATGATTTAACTGCTGAAATAGCGTCTGCAAAAGAAGAAATTCCTTTGTTTGGCGGTGTTTTTCCTAACCCTGATAAAGTCTTGCTGTCACGCGGCGGCGCCAAAGGTCTCGAAACTTATGAAGACCTCGAAAGCGATGCTCACGTTCGTGCACTTATCAATAAGCGAAAGCGTGCTGTTGCGTCTCGCGAGTGGTTTGTTAATGAAGCAGATGATTCAAAAAAAGCAAAAGAGGCAGCAGAGTTAGTTCGTAAACATCTTTCGAGAATCAATTTTGACAAATTAACTGTAGGTTTCTTAGACGCGATACTTAAAGGTTTTTCTGTTGGAGAAATAATGTGGGTTGTGGATGAAGATGATAAGACTATTCGACCCGCAGAGATTCGCTTTCGTAAACAGCAGCGATTTGCTTTTATAATAGGCGACAATGGTTATGAACTTCGTTTGCTGACAATGTCAGAGCCGTTTAAAGGAACTGCTCTGCCCGATTATAAATTTATTCGATTCACGCACGACGAACGTTATGAGAACCCTTACGGTTTTGGGTTAGGAAACAGTTTGTTTTGGCCTGTCTTTTTTAAGCGAAAAGGTATCACGTTTTGGTTAACTTTCTGCGATAAATACGGCTCTCCAACCTCGGTGGGCAAGTATCCGGCATCAGCAACTCCAGAAGAGCGGAGAACGCTTCGAGAGGCTTTAGAGGCGCTTGCTAATGATTCGGGTGTAATCGTTCCAGAGGGAATGGAAATAAAGCTGCTTGAAGCCGCCAAAAGCGGCATAGACACATACGAAAAACTTGTTCGCTATATGGACGAGCAAATTTCTGAGGTTGTATTGGGTGAAACCGGCACAACAAATCAGCAAAGTTCGGAAGGCAGCAGGGCAAAAGACCAGGTCGGCAACGAGGTGAGACTTGAAACTGCCAAGGCAGATGCCGACGCTCTTTGTGAAGTATTAAATAATACACTGGTAAAATGGATAATTGATTTCAATATGCCTGGCTCGCCTTATCCGCGAGTCTGGAGAAGTTTTGACAAGTCAGACGATTTAACGAATAAAGCTGAGCGCGACTTAAAACTTAGGCAATCCGGAGTTAAGTTTTCTAAGCAATACTTTATTCGTGAATACAATCTTGAAGATGGTGATTTTGAACTGGTTGACACGCAAGGACCTGGACAGACAACATTTAGAGAGATGAATTTCGCTGTAAAACAAGAGCCGGATGATGTTGAAGATGATTTGACTTTTGATGATCTGCAAAAACAGATGAACGGAATTCTTGCGCCAATTATCGAACTTGTCAATAAAGGTGAAAGCTACGAAGATATAATGTCAAAGCTTGTAGAAACTTATGATTTTCTTGAAGTCGACACATTACAGAATATGCTTCAGCGTGCTATTTTTGTTAATTCGGTCTGGGGGCGATTAAATGCCGGTGAGTAATAATTTGAGTGCTGCTTTTAATATGCCGCCCGAAAAGGCTATCGAGTATTTTAAATCTAAGGGTTACCAAGTCACATTTGACTGGCACGATATGTGGCATGATGCTCACGCACAAGCTTTTACCGTTGCCGGCGTAACGAGTCTTGATGTGCTTGTTGACATAAGAAAAGCAATCGAAACGGCGCAGAATACAGGCAAAAGTTTAGAGAGCTTTAAACAGGATTTAAAGCCATTGCTTAAGAAAAAAGGCTGGCTTGGTGAAAAAACAATAAAAAAACCTGATGGCAGCACCAAAGAAATTGATTTATCGCAGCCCTGGCGTCTTAAGACTATTTATCAAACAAATATGCAAACTGCTTATATGGCGGGACGATACAAGGGAATGATAGATGCTATTGAGACACGCCCATATTGGAGATATGTTGCGGTTATGGACGGCAGAACCAGAGACGAACACAGAAAACTGCATGGCAAAGTTTTAAGATACGACGACCCGTTTTGGGATAATTATTTTCCACCCAATGGTTGGGGTTGTCGCTGTCGTGCTGTCTCTATCTCAAAGTATGAGGCAGAAAAGAAAGGTTTGCGAATAACTGACGGAGAAGAAATAAGCCCGGAAGCAGCTCTTACCGTTGCACCC
>JAQVCG010000043.1 GCA_028689875.1 Candidatus Rifleibacteriota bacterium
ATACGCTGCAAACTTCCCAATTTTTTCAGTCCGGCTTCGGCTCCCAAATCACCTCGACAAAGCCACAATTCATCAAATTTTGCTGCAATTGTTTCTAAATTCTCAAAAGCTTTGAGCTGCTCGATTTTTGCAACAAGTCGATGATTAGCCGTAAAAGGTCTAAACATTTCATTTTCATTGCCGTCAGCCACAAAGGAAATAGCATAAGAAAGATTGTCAATTAATCGAGAAACTTCTATTGCCTCTTTATCTTTTGAAGTGATTCGTGCCAATTCAAACACACGATCAGGAGAATTAATTCCCTTGAAAGAAGCGACATAGCCATTCTTTTCGACCTTACATGATAAGGTATCAGTAGTCTTAGCTTCAACAGAAAGTATTACCTTCTTATCATTTATAAAAAGCTTATCACCGACCTTGGTTTTTGAAAAAACACTCTCTAAGGGCACAGGAATACGCCCTATTTCAGAAGATTTTTCGCCTAAAAAAAGTGTTACTTGCTCCGGCAAGGATTCGGTAGCAGGATAATCCCCAATACGTGCCTTGGCGCCCTGCAAATCTAAAATAATCTCAAAATTATTGCCAATTTCATTTCTTAAGTTAGATAAAAGCGTAAGCCAATAAGAAAGCTTAGAAATATCGGTATGAGACGTATTTATACGAAAAGCAACTGCGGCATTTGGCAAAGCTGCCATTCGCCGCAGTATAGATACGGATTCTGATGAAGGACCCAGTGTAAATATTACTTTGCTAGATATTCGTTCCAATGCAGTCTTTCCGGTTTCCATTTATCTTTAGGTTTGTCGACTCCGGTCGGATAACCCACGGGAACAACACACAGAGGAATAACATTATCAGGAAGCGATAGAACTTGTTTTACTGCGTTAACACGGTCTTCATAGGGGTGTGCGGCTGTCCAAACAGCGCCAAGGCCCATACTTTCAGCAGCCAAAAGCAAGTTTTCGGTAGCGGCTGAGCAGTCGTGTTCCCATAACTTTTCAGTGCCCATATCAGTGGCAATTGTCATATCTCCGCATACCACAACGGCACCGGCAGCCTTTTCCAACATTTTTGCATAGGGCAAACCTTCAGCCATTTTATTCAATTTTTCACGTTCATCAACAACAATAAATTGCCAAGGCTGAGCATTTTTAGCAGTTGGAGCAGCCATTGCAGCACGCACCAAAGTTTCGAATTGTTCTTTTGTTACAGGCTTATCTTCGAAATTTCTTACGCTTTTGCGCTGATGAATAATTTTCAGAGTCTGATTTTCGCTCAATTTTTCTACTCCCTTTGCTTCAGATGTTTTAGCATCTCCATTAGGTGCAACAACTGCCGATGCAGATGCAGGGGCTTTTGCGCCAGAAACCGCTACTTCACCGCCTTTCATTTTAGTAAATGAAGGCGCCGACGGGCCGAGTAAAATAACTATAATTGCTATGGCCAGCAATAAATTAATAACTTCTGAAATTTTCACTTTTTGTGTCCCCCTGGTTATATTAGAATCACCTGAACTTGAATTACATTGATTTGAACTACACGGATCAATTGCGGTATCACAACTTACCATACCGGTTCTTACACACTCAAGAATCTGCCCTGTGGGACAAAAATAGTTGCACCACGGGCGTCTTAAAACAAACGAAAGAACAAGAAAAATAGATGCAAAAACCAAAATTGCAAAAGAAGAAGATTTAACAACAAACGCGCTAAAAGGCTCGACAGAGTTTAAATCGATTTTTACTCCTGCTATCAGCAAAAAACTGATTATCATCAAAATCGACGGTCGCAAGCGCACTAAAAACTCTCTAAACTCACCCGACGGTGTAAACTTTTTGGGGCACAAACTTCCGACAAGCTCTTGTGCCGCACCAAAAGGGCAATACCAAGTACAATAAAAACTCTTGCCGGTAAACAAAGGAATAAACAAAGCAAGCACCACTAACACGACCATATAAAGCTGAGTTTCAATTGGAACACCCGCCGATGCCCAACCTCCGACGAGAGCAAGCGAAACAAATCTTGATAGCCACAACCCGGGAATCAGTAATGATGCAAGCAAAACATATTTTCTATATTTAGCCAACGGCGATTTTGGAAAAAACGCAAAGACTGCAACCGCTAAGAAACCCCAAGCAAAGAATTCATGCAAAATTTGCACAAACGACATTCCCTGTCGTGATTCAATAACCTTTTCAAAAGCTGCCAATCTGCGATTAACGCTTTTAATTATTGCATTGCTTGTCATAGTTGCGCCCGACACGGCATCAACTTTAAGAACCACAGCCTCACTTGCGACAGTCCCTGTCCATGAGTTCAGCAACCCTCTCTTTAAAACGCGCTCTACAAACCATTTGGTTTCTTTATTTTCTTGCAGTTCTAACCCAACAATTTTTCTTTCGTTACTTAAACCTATTAACACCGGCACGTTTGCCGCATAACCCGAAATATCTGAACAAGAAGGCATTGTGTGCAGAACACAACCTATCTGCTCATCATTTACGTTTTTAACTATAATCTCGTCAATGCCGATTCTTCGCATTGAAGCCGCTTCGGGAAAAAGTTTTCGTATCTCTTCAATATTAACCGAGTATTCCTTGACCTCTTGACTCTGTGCCCAAAACTGTTCAAACGGCATACCAAAGAAACGACCTTCTCGAGCTGATATAGCCATTAAAACTGCAACGGCAAAAATAACTACATATACCTTGCCGACAAATTTATTTATGTAATTCACAGATTTCACCTTTAATAGTTTGTATGGCAAAATATACAATATTTGCACATAAAAAGCAAACGACACAAACAAAGAAAACCCCGCATTAAGCGGGGTTTTCTAAGAAGTATTACTTAACTTATTTAATTACTTTTTCTTTGCCTTTAACTTTTTACCCTGCCCTTCAGACTTTTTTTGAAGAGCTTTCCATACATCTTCTGCTCGTATCGGCATATGTGTCAGGTCTACGCCGACAGCCTTTTCAATAGCATTGCCAACACCGCCGCAAACCGCAATCATTGAATGTTCGCCAACGCCTCTCGCTCCGAAAGGTCCGTCAACTTGGGGGGTTTCAACAGCAAAGCATTCGATTTCTTCGGGCATATCAAGTGCTGTAGGAATCTTATTGTCCGTGAAAGACGGGTTAAGAAGTTTTCCGTCTTTGTTGTAAATATAACCTTCGCACATGGCAGTGCCCAAACCTTGAATCATACCGCCTATTGCTTGTCCGCGCACTGATTCTTCGTTTATTACTCTTCCTACGTCATACGCAGAAGCCACTTTTATTACGTTAAAAGCACCTGTTTTGGGGTTGACTTCGGTTATAACGCCGTGAGCACCGTATGTCCAATCTATTGCGGGGTATCCTTGACTGTTTTCTTTATCAAGATTTGTCAAACCCTGAGCAATATATCTGCCCACCGCAATAACAGGCCCGCAGATAGCATTTCCATTAGGATAAGCATAACCGACCGACATTTGCTTGAAAGTGATAAAAGACTCTTGTTTATGTCTTATAAAAACTTTCTCTGCATCGTGGTCTAAATCACACTTCATGGCTCTCAAAGCTTGGGCTGCGATATCATAGCATTTATCAAGCAAATCTTGAGCGGCTAATATAGCAGCATTACCCGAAAGCAGTAATCCCTTCGAAGCAACCGTCTGCCAATCGTAAGGATCTCTGTCGGTATCATTTTCGATAGGAATTCTAATTCTTTCAACCGGCCATTTCAACACTTCTGCAATGATTTGCCTAAGCGAAGTATAGGTGCCCATGCCGATTTCGGTAAGAGCGTGATTAACAGTAACCGAAGCATCTTCATTCAGCTTTAAAACCACTACTGTGCCTGTCATTGAAGGCATGGCTGGGGCTTTGTGCAAAGCCACAACAGATTTTCCGATTTTCATACCGGTCTTTTGTTCACGGGCTTTTTCACCTGCAGTCAATTTACCGTAATTGATTGCTTTTGCAACTGTTTCCATGCATTTTGTGACGTTGCCGCTATGATCGGTGATAACTTCTCCGGTCATGGTTTTGGAGCCGGGTTTAATAGCATTAATTTTACGAAACTCGAATGGGTCTATTGAAAGTTGGTCGGCAATATAATTCATTTGGCGTTCGACTCCCCAACTGAATTCAACATGCCCAAAACCTCTATAAGCTGTACCAAAGGGTTTGTTTGTATAAACGCTGTAAGCATCAACCCAAGCGTTTTCGATTTCATATGGACCTGAAGCCGAAAAACCTGAGGCTCTTGTTACGTTTACGGCATAATCGGCATATGCACCGGCATCCCAGAACATTGTCATTTTTTGTGCAATGATTTTGCCATTTTTTTTGACGCCGGTTTTAATTCTGTAAGTCAAACCTGATCTGCATGGCAGAAGGCTGAATTCTTCTTCTCTTGTCGCTTGCAATTTAACATGACGACCGCCGGCTGCCTTTGAAAGGCAGCAAACAAGTGGCTCAAGACCTATTCCGGCTTTTCCGCCGAATCCGCCGCCCACATAAGGAGTAATTACGCGAATATTGCTGTGAGAAATACCGAAAGAAAACGAAAATAGATTTCTTACAGTAAAGGGCGACTGCGCAGAAGTATAAATTGTAATTCTGTCACCGATATCCCATTTACCAATTGCAATGTGCGTTTCCATGGGAACGTGCTGCACGTTCGGGTTCGTATATTCTCTTTCGAATATGTAGTCGGATTTTCTAAAGCCTTCTTCAACATCACCTTTGCGCAATTTTGTGTGATTTGCAATATTGGTGCCGGGAACAGGCGTAAATACTTCTTTGATGTAAGAGTATCTGCCAAGGTCGGGGTGCACCAAGGGCACGTCTTTGTCAAAAACCTTTGTTGCATCAAGAAAAGGAGTAAGTTCTTCGTATTCAACTTTAATGAGCTCAACTGCTTTTTGCGCTATTTCCGGGGTTTCAGCTGCTACAGCCGCAACAGCTTCGCCGAAATGGCGCGTGATGTGTTTGGCCATAATGTGCTTATCAACAAGATACAAGCCTACTCTGTAATGCAAATCTTTGCCTGTTAATACGGCGTGAACGCCGGGCAGTTTTTGCGCCTTGCTTATATCGATGCTTTTAATTTTGGCTCTTGCATACGGGCTTCTGAGAAGCTTTGCGTGCAACATTCCGGTAAATTCAAGGTCTCCGGTATAAAGGGCCTGGCCGGTGAGCTTTTCTATTGCGTCATCGCGTTCAACTGCTTTTCCGATGTGTTTTAAATCTTTTGATGGAATTGTATCAAGCACGTTTCAGTCCTCCCTTTTTCTTAAGTTGTCCCGAAGCGTCTTGAACAGCTTCAATAATTTGAGTATAACCGGTGCATCTGCAGAAGTTGCCTTCTATGGCATGTTTAATTTCATCAACGGTTGGTTTTGGATTCTTATTCAGCAATGCACGGCTGGACATCAGCATTCCTGCAGTGCAAAATCCGCACTGAACAGCGTGATTGGCTTTAAAAGCTGTTTGAAGTTTTGAAAGTTTGCCGTTTTTGGCTTCTCCTTCAACAGTCTGTATTGTTGCCCCGTCAGCTTCTACAGCAAGAACAAGGCAAGAATTAACGGTTTTGCCGTTCATTATAACAGTGCAAGCTCCGCACTCGCCGGCGCCGCAACCTTCTTTTGTGCCTGTAAGGCCAAGGTCTTCACGAATAAAATGAAGCAGATTTTTAGATTCAGAGGCATCGCGTTCGTATTTTTTTCCGTTTACAGTTAGTTTTATCTTCATTATTAGCGTCCTTTACCATTAAACAAATCAGAATAAATCTGCTCAACATAATCGTTAATCATGAATTCGCGATATTCTTTGCTGGCACGAACGTCGTCAATTGGCTTTGCAACTGCCGCTACCGCTGCCAAAGTATCTTTTAAACTTGCATTTGGCGCCAAATCTTTAGTTACAATCGGCGTTGGAGCTGCTGAACCAATGCCAACTCGCATCACTTTATCGGTTTTAGCAACAGCTACGCTTACAAGCGCGATGTCGTGACCTTTAATGCGTTTTAATTTGTTCATGCCAAAGTTTGCTCCGGCCATATCTGCCGGCACTAATATGCGTGTTAATACTTCTTCAGGCTTAATTTGAGTTCTTTTCGGGCCAATAAAGAAGTCTTTGAGGAATACAGTCCTAACTCCGTCGGCACTGCTCAGTTCAAGTGAAGCTCCAAGAGCTATTAGTGCACAAGATGAGTCTGCGCATGGTGAGCCGGTGCAAATGTTGCCGGCTATGGTAGCTCGGTTTCTGAGCTGAGGTGAGCCAATTTCACCTACCGCTTTTGCGATCAGAGGATAATGTTTAATTACATCTTTATTTTCTGCAACTTCAACACAAGTTACCACTGCCCCTATAGATAGACCGTTCTTTTTATCGTATTTAATACCACCCAATTCGGCGATTTTTTTAATATCAACAAGAGTTGTCGGGGCCATACAACCATTGTGCAAATTCACAAGCACATCTGTCCCGCCTGCAAGAATCATGGCTTTTCCGCTGTTCTTTTTTAAAACAGCATATAGCTCTGCAAGGCTTTTTGGTGCCAAATAACCAAAATTTTGAAGCATTGTGTTCTCCTGAGATGTTTAATTAGGACTCGAAATATTCTAAAAGTAAACGGGCATTTTATCAATATTTTTTTTGCAGTTGAGCCTTAATATTCTTGTAAAAAATCGCTAATTATTATAATCATTATATTTAATCTTATATTCAAAGGAACATCGGTTAAATTGGAGATTGAAAGAAAATTCTTGCTTAAAAACAATGATTGGCGCTCTCACATACTCTCTTCGATTGAAATAAAACAAGGTTATATCAGCGATGTTCCCGAACGCACGGTAAGAATAAGAATAGCCCAAAATAAAGCTTGGCTGACCATAAAAGGCAAAACTGAAGGCATTAAACGCGAAGAGTTCGAGTTTGAAATAGACAAAGCCGATGCCGAAAAAATGTTTAATATTTTTTGCGGCAAAAATAGAATAATTAAAACAAGACACATAGTTAATTACCAAAACCAAAAATGGGAAATTGATGAGTTCGAAGACAAGCTTAAAGGCCTTATAATTGCCGAAATAGAGCTAACATCAGAAGATGAAGTTATCGAAATGCCCAAATGGATAGGCAAAGAAGTTTCTCATGATGCGAGGTATTTTAACAGCAATCTGGTAAAGGAGACATTTATAGATGAAAGCTTTTTATGAATCATATAATGCTTTGCAAAGCAATCTTGAAAAGAACAGATTTTTATATGACCTCTACCACAGAGATTTAGAAAGCTTTTATAAATTTGTGTTTCCTCAAATGCGCGAATTACTGCCGATAATTTACACGCCCACAGTGGGAGACGCGGTCATAGAATATAGCCACCACGAAATTTGCTCCCCCACAAAGCGCGGCTTAATCATAAATTGCACCGAAGCAGACAAAATCGGTGCACTGTTAAGCCGGCACACAAATACCACAGACATAGCAGTAGTAACAGACGGCGAAGGTGTTCTTGGCATAGGCGACCAGGGAATCGGCGCTATCAACATTGCAATAGGCAAGCTTATGGTTTACACCCTCTGCGGCTCTGTTAATCCCCACAGAACCCTGCCGATAATGCTGGACATGGGCACCAACAACGAAAAGCACCTGGCAGACCCAGCTTACAAGGGCCTTAGACAAAAACGAATCAGCGGTGAAGCCTACTACAAGTTTATGGACACATTCGTAAATGCATTTAAAAAGCATCTGCCCAACACACTTTTGCACTTTGAAGATTTCGGCAGAGACAACGCCAGACCGATATTAGACAAATATAGAACCTTTCACCAATCTTTTAACGACGACATACAAGGCACCGGAGTAGTGGCACTGGCAGCCGTTAAAAGCGGCATAAGCAAGACGGATATGCCATCAGAGCAGCACAAAATCTGCATATATGGCGCAGGCACGGCAGGCTGCGGAATCGCCGACCAAATAAGCCGTGCATTTGCGCGCGAAGAAAATAGGCCCGTTGAAGAAGTCAGAAAGCGATTTTTCTTGATAGACAAAAAAGGATTACTTCTCACAAGCGACAAAGACCTTCTTTCGTTTCAAAGGCCATTTGCACAAGACGAAACTATAATTGCAAAGCTGAACAAAAGTGCCGGTGGTGCTTGGAGCCTGAAAGATGTGGTTAAATATCTGCAGCCCACGATTTTAATCGGCTGTTCGACACACAAAGACGCTTTCACAGACGAGATTCTGCAAGAAATGTATTCATACTGTAAAAGGCCTGTAATTATGCCTATTTCTAATCCGACGTCAAAGGCAGAAGCCACGCCCGATCGAATTTTAAAATGCACAGAAGGCAATGCGCTGATAGCTACCGGCAGTCCTTTTCCAAATATCAGTCAATGCAATAATGCATTAGTTTTTCCGGGAATAGGCCTTGCGATGGTTGCTTCAAAAGCTCGCTGCCTTAGTGATGATATGCTGCTTAGCGCCGGCAAAACCCTTGCGGCAGAGGCAGCATCGAATCAATTTTCCCATCAATTACTTCCGAATTTTGACAAAGTAATAGAATTATCTTATAAAATTGCAAGCGCCGTAATCAGAGCGGCAATAAATGAAGGTTTGTGTGATTTACGAAAGTCTGAAACAGATGAAAAACTTCAATCACACATATGGACATTACCTGAATAGAGAAAATATTTTTTTTATTTTACATTCTGCGGGCAAAGTTCTATTATAAACCGAACGCAGTAAATACAAACTTAAAGGAGCTGTAACGGAATGGTTGTAAGCCACCTTGTAAAGAAGCAGACCTATTTTGATTCAGTAACACTAATGCTGATCGGGTCACAAGTAAAAAAACTCGACGGAATTGAAAATGCGGTAGTCGGAATGTGTACCGACTACAACATCGACAGTCTTAAACGACTCGATATGTATCAACCCGACTTCGACAGTCTGACCCCTAACGATTTGATTATCGCAATAAAAGGTTCAGACGAAAAGACTGCAAAAGCAGCTATAGCAGAAGTTGAAACCCGCTTAACCTCGAAAAAGAAAACATCCGAAAGCGCACAATTGGTTCCGACAAACCAAGAAGCAGCAGCTAAGCAGCTTACAGATGCAAACATGGTTTTAATTTCGGTGCCCGGCGAATACGCAGCCCGCGAAGCCAGACTGGCATTAAATGCAGGCAGACACGCAATGCTGTTTTCTGACAATGTTTCAATCGAAGAAGAGCTTGAACTTAAAACCCTCGGAGTCGAAAAAGGGTTGCTTGTAATGGGCCCTGACTGCGGCACTGCAATTATTAACGGTGTTCCGCTGGCTTTTTCTAACGCGGTAAGAGCCGGCAACATTGGCTTGGTAGCAGCTTCCGGCACCGGTTTGCAAGAAGTAACCTCTACCATTCACAGACTTGGCTGCGGCATTACGCAAGCCATAGGTGTTGGCGGCCGCGACCTTTCAGAAAAAATTGGCGGCAAAATGACAATTATGGCAACTAAAGCCCTAATTGAAGACCCCGAAACCAAAGTTATAGTTTTGGTTTCAAAGCCACCCGCAGAATCTGTTTTGACAAAATTGATGTCAGAAATTAAAAATGCGAATAAGCCCGTCGTAATTTATTTTATCGGTGCAGACCCGAAGGTCATTGAAGCACAGGGCTTTACCGCAGCAAGAAACCTTGAAGACGCAGCTGTTCAAGCTTGCAAACTAAGCACCGGCAAAAGCTATGTTCCTGAGTTTTCTGATACAAAAATTGATGAAATGGCCCAAAAAGTTAAGATGACTACGGGCAATGTTAGAGGCTTATACTCGGGCGGAACTCTTTGCGACGAAGCACAAAGACTTCTTCAGGGATCATTAACCGAAATCTACTCGAACACACCCGTTAAGGGCTGCAAAACCATGAGCGATGTTTACAAAAGCGAAGGCAACTGCATCATCGACTTAGGCGATGACGTGTTTACCCGCGGCAAAGCTCACCCTATGATTGACCCAGACAACAGGGCACAGCGCATAGTTCAAGAAATTTCTGACAAATCAGTAAACATGATATTGTTCGATGTAGTTCTTGGTTACGGCTCTCACCCTGATATGGCAGGCGAAATGGTCGAAGCCATAAATAAAGGCAGAAAAGCTTCGGGCAACAAACCGGTTATGGCAGCATGCATTTGCGGCACACAAGACGACATGCAGGGTTACAGCAACCAGATTGCGAAACTCGAAGAAGCAGGCATTATGGTTTTCCCCACAAATGTAGCTATGGTTAAATTTGCGCAAAAATGCTTGGAAAGGAAATAAAAATGAGCAACTTAAAAGACTTTTTCGGGAAAAAAGTAAAGGTTATTAATTTGGGTATTCCAAGCTTCGCCGATGATTTAAAACGACAAAACGTCGAAGTAATACACACAGACTGGCGACCTCCGGCAGGCGGGAACAAAAAGATTCAAGCCTTGCTTGATAAAGTCGAAAATTGGCAAAACAAAGTCAAAGCAGCGAAGGGAGCCAAATAATGTTAATAGATATTAAAGAAGCAAATAAAAAAGCTTTTGAAGCAATACAATCGGCACAGCCGATTATAAAAGGCATTGGAACCTGCTTAGACACAGTGCCCGGAATGAAGAAAAATCTCATTTTGCACGCCGGCCCCCCAATAACCTGGGAAAGAATGTCCGGCCCTATGCGCGGCGCAGTAATGGGCGCACTTATTTATGAAGGGTTTGCAAAAACAGCAGAAGAAGCTGAAAAAATTGCTGCAAGCGATAAAATTGAATATTCACCTTGGCACGAACACGACGGCGTTGGGCCAATGGCAGGGGTTGCAAGCGCAAGCATGCCTGTTTGGATAGTTGAAAACAAAACAAACAAAAGATGCACTTACTGCACTCTGAACGAAGGACTCGGAAAAGTATTAAGATTTGGCGCCTATTCAGAAGAAGTTATTACCAGACTAAAATGGATGGAAAAAACTTTGGGCCCTGTCATTAAAGCTGCGATTCCTTTTATGCCTGAAGTCAACTTAAAGAATATAGTTGCGCAGATGCTTCAGATGGGCGATGAAGCCCACAACAGAAACAGAGCCGGCACTTCTTTGTTAATCAGAGAAATGGCGCCTGCCATAATTAAAACAGATTTTAGCACAGAAGATAAAATCAAAGTATTAGAATTCTTAAATTCAAACGACCACTTCTTCTTGAATTTGAGCATGCCGGCCGCAAAAGCGATTCTGCAGGCAGCAGAATGGATAGAAGGCTCTACTATAGTTACAACAATGTGCCGCAACGGAACAGATTTCGGCATAAGAGTGTCAGGCTTGAAAGAACAATGGTTCACCGGCCCTGCACAAATTGTTAAAGGACTGCTTTTCCCGGGTTTTGATGAATCTGACTGTAACCCTGACATTGGCGACAGCGCAATCACAGAAACCTGTGGGTTCGGTGCCTTTGCAATGGCCGCTGCTCCTGCGATTGTAAAATTCGTAGGCGGTGTTGCGGGTGACTCACTAAATTACACAAAAAAGATGTATGAAATTACCGAAGGCGAATCTCAGTCTTTCCAGATTCCTATATTGGATTTCAGAGGTTCTCCGCAGGGCATCGACATACTAAAAGTTTGCGAAAAACAGATTCTGCCCCAAATTAATACAGGCATTGCACACAAAAAACCCGGAATCGGACAAGTAGGTGCGGGACTTGTTAATCCGCCGATGAAATGCTTCGAAGATGCTCTTCAAGCTTACGTCGACAAATATTGCAACTAAGGGCAGCAATAACTTTATCTTGCAAATAACAAAGATGATGTTAAAATAGAACGCGTAAACGATATTATTTATTTTTATATTAAATAAAAACAGGAGAAAAAATATGGGCATAAAGAAAATGTATGACCTCACACAACGCTTAAGTATTCATACTCCACCTTGGCCAAGCTACATGCCGCTTCAAGTGCAGTATTTCAAGCGCATTGCCGGTGCACACATGGGACAAGGCGCCAACGGTCAAATCATAAAAACCAGCAATCACGTTGGAACACACATTGACGGCGAAATTCACTTCTGCGCAAATGGCAGAACAATCGGTGAAGTTCCCCTCGAAGAATGGTGCGGCGAAGGCGTAGTTGTAGATATTTCAGACGAAGTCAGCGATTTTTCGTTGTATTCTCCTGAAATGCTTATGAAGAAAGCCGAAATCAAAAAAGGCGACATTTTGATTATCAACACCGGATATCATAAATACGGCTGGGATCAACCCGAAGCTGATGAAGTAAGATATATGGTTAAACATCCGGGCCCCGACGCAGCATTCCACAAATGGGCACAGGAAATGAAATTCAAATGGATCGGCGTAGACTGCGGTTCTGCCGACCATCCCATGAACACCATTTTGCGTGACTGGCATCCTAAGCTGTTTGCCAAAGCAGAAGCCCTTCTTAAAGAAACCCACGGTAAAGCTTGGGACGAATATTATCCACCCGATGAATATTATCAGGTAATGCACCTTAAGATGTTCCCCTTGGGAATCGTACACGCAGAAAACCTTGGCGGTGACATCGACCAGCTTAAGAACAAAAGAACCTGGATCGGCCTGTTCCCATGGCGAGCAATTGAGCTCGAATCATGCATAAGCCGAATTGTTGCGTTCGAATTCGACAAATAAGCAATTCTTCAGAAAACGGTTCTCGACTTGAGAACCGTTTTTTTTATTGCTGAAAACTATTGAAACTATTTGTTAAGTGCTATAAACTGTATTTTGATGGCAGAGTCTGTATCAAAAAATAGCAAAAAAGCTGAAAAATTCTACGACAAAATTGCCGGCAACAGCTTTTACGTCATTTCTTTGTTAGCCTTATTGTTAATAACAATTTGGTTTATTTTGTCTGCTTACCAAAGAATTCACACTGAAGAGCAAAATGCGGCCGACCTCGATGAAATGTCAGAGTTCACAGCTCACATGTCAAGATTATCCGAACCACAAACCTTTTATCAAAGTTTATTAAGGCGGTTAAATGACTCATTTTTATGGGAATCAGACATAAACCTAATCACTCCAAAAGCCGTTGCAGACGAGATTGAGTTTTGTCTATTTGATGCATCAGGAACAAGAATCGATTGGCCTAAAGGCAAAACAACAAAAAAAAGAGCTTCCGAAAGCTATTTAAAAATCATTAAAAAGCTTACTCATAAGCCGGATCTGGTGCTTTCAAAAGAAGAATTGTCTATAGCAGGTTTATTTTCAGGAAACAGTCACACAGTTTATTCTCTGGCCCAAACTCCCGAGACCCTTGTAAACTTTCAAGGTATCGGTCTGAAAAAGTTCGGAGCCTATTTTGAAACAAAGTTTTCAGACGGCAAAACCGGCAATTTAATAGCCTGGGTTAACACTGAACAAATAAATAATCAAAAACTGGCAGATATAGCTCTAGAGTTTTTAGATGAAAAGACCGACAGTAGCTTTACTTTTTGTCACATTGATTTAAATGATAATTCAAAAATTAAATGTTCACCGGGCAAAAAGTTAAGTAATAAAGGGTTAAAAATACTTACCACACCCAATTTAACCTCGACTTTTACCATAAATAACGAGCTTTTTTCTGTAAACGACACGATGGATGGCATTCGCCTTATATGCAGCCGAGCTATGCGAACGCCTCCAAATTACGTCGGACGTTTTTATGACATTTTAAAATGCATTTTGCCCACAATATTTTTACTAATAATATGGAAAAACATATTCAAGGTAAAATTTGTAATGTCTGCAACGGTGCATTTTCTTCTTTTAGTATTGTTTGCCTCCGGATTAGGAGCAGTGATTTTTATTGCCGGTGCCGGTATATACAGAAACGAAAAACAAAGATCTTTAGTTGAAGACTATAAGTTGAAGGCAATACAAATATTAGAAAAAGCAGATAAAAACTTTAATTTTTCTTATCATGACCTGCAAAAACAATACAGGCACATGGCTAAATCCCTTTCGAAGCCCAACGCTGAAGCAAACGAAATACTTGCCCCTTTAACTGCAGCAAGAAGTGACGAAAACATTGCATTTGCCGGCTATATTAATGGCAATAACAAGTATGAATTTATGGCGCCGACTTTAAAAAGTGGCAAAACGGGAACCGCTGAAAGCAAATATTCTGAACTTATGCTTTCTATAAGCGAACAACTGCTAGAATTATATAACTCGTCAAGACTTGATAAATCTCAGGGAATTCCTGGAGAAGCATCATTTAAGGCAGTTTCAGGGAAACCGGTCGGTGGGATGCTTTTTAATAGATCTAATTTTCAATATATACTTTTCGATACCGAAGAAACACTTTCTTTCATTGACCTGATAATTAACGAGAATAACATCGCAACAGGTTGTCTTTTTGTAATTCACGACCCGCGAAAGCTACAGCTTAGATATCTTGAACTTACGGGCCAAACGATAGAAAGAAACACCGGATTCCAACTTGTAGCATTTCCTAAAAATCATATAGAAAAATCAGCATATTTTCCCAAATACTCGTTAATTACTGAAGAGCCTCTATGGAAACTTCATGACCTAATAAATCAGACAAAAATGTCAAGTTTCAAATCCGGCTCGTTTGGCGGGAAGAAGGTTCTTGTAGCCGGGATACCGGGACACAATCTTAAAGATTTCAATTTATTTTTGCTGATGCCGTCAGACAAAATCGGAAAAGAGCCTAGTTCTTTTGAAAAATATTACTATGCCGCAATAGCAGTAACAGTAATTTTTATCTGTATTGTTACTCTGATTCTAATCAAAACCTTGTTTTATCCGCTTAAAAAGCTTGCAGAAAGTATTAAAACGATTAAAAGCGGAAAAAGAAACAATGATGAGATAGTTGCATTTACAGAGAAAAATAAACTTGAAAGTATTTCAACAGGCCTTGCAGACTTTGTTCTCAAAACGACAGAATTCACCGAAGCCGAAGTCATAAAAAAGCATTTACTGCCAATAGAACCGGTTGCCAACGGATTCACCGACCTTGACGGGTTTCAAATAATCAAAGGCGTTCAAGAACAAGAAATATATAACTACAAAGCGGTAGACGAAAACACTTCATATGCGTTCCTAATTAGAACCAAACAAAAAGACTTAGAGGCCTCATTAGTTTTGTCTATCTCTAAAATGGCTATTAAACTTATATTCGAGGATTTAAATGTTTATTCTGCATACCACTGTATTAAAGACTTGGTTGAATATTTCAGAATTAATTTAAGAAAATCTTTTGATGCTGACATAGTGATGATGCATGTTAAGCACGATGATAACAAACTGTTTTTCAGTGGTTGCGGACAAATCAAACTTTTAGTGGTCTATAAAAACAAAAAATCTGAGATTATTGAATTGCTCAAATCTTCGCCTGACAGCGAAGAATTTTATGATTCTAAGAATATTGAACTAGAGATAGAAGAAGGAATGATTGTTGCGGCAGTTTCACCGGCTTTTAGCAATGTTGAAACTATTTTAGAAATTATCGAAAAGCATAAATACCACGAAAACTTGGCAGAAAACATACAAAACGCACTTCCCGATTCACTTATAAAAGAAAATGATTGTGCAAGCATTGTATCAATTAGATTTAACAAAGGTGCAATACAATGAGCAAATTAGCCCCGGTATCTGTTTTTAAAAGTATGAAAAGAATTGTATCCGAAAACAGATTTTTACGTTGGGCATTTGTCTTCCTTTTTGCCTGGCTGATACCTTCAATAGTTTTTTGGTCAGGGATACACATGTTCATAAATGAGTATCAATCCCGAGAAAATGCCTTGATACAAGACCAAGCTGCAAATGATTTAATATCTTACGTTTATGATGCTACCCCGACAAGATATTGGTATCCTAAATTCGACAGTCTTTACAAACAATTTAAAGGCCTTAGATTTGGCACCGAGGCTCTTGAAAGGATTATTGCCGACTTCAAAAAAAATTGGCCTAAAGACTCTTTAGAAATTTACCTTTTTGATGGGAACTTAGATATAAGCGAAAATAAAAGCAGTACACCTGAACACAAATTGTTTTTTGAGCTGATAAATAAAACTCGCAGCGATTCGAACGCTAACCAATCACTTCACGATGAAGAAATTAAAAGAATCGGCAAAGTGTTTCCTGCACCCGAACTAATATTAAACAGAGTTCAGAACAACCCCAACACTGTTATTGAACTCGGCAATCCTGATAAATATTCTTTTTGCTATTTCAACCTTGACAAAAGTATTAAAAGCAAATTTATAGCAGGAATTTTAATATTTGTTCATTCTGAAAAAATTAATCAGTCTTTTATTCTGAAAGATACTATTAGCAAAAAGAACCCGCAAAATTATGGATTTATAACAGATGGAGTTTCGGTTTTGCCTGAAGAAGCAGATAATATTTCAGCTGAAGTTTTATCTGACTATTTCCAGCAGTATCCGGTAAACTCTTTTCAATTTAAAGACAAAATATTTAGTGTCCATAAAACAGACGAGGGAGCTATTTTAGTTAGTGCTTTTAAAGCCACACCACTACCCTATCTATCTCTTTCAATAATTGCTCTTTTTTATCTTGCAGCTACAGTTTTATTTTCAAAAATCACCTATTCTGCATTTATAAAAAATATATTTTACCAACATAATATGAAACAACGCTTAATCGCAATGTTTTCCCTATGTTACGGTTTGCCGCTTTTAGCCGCAATCTTTTTGGCTGTCCAATATTTGTATAAACTTGACCATAGAATACTGCTTGAAGAACAGATGAAGAGCTATCGTAAGCTTTCTGAAACAGATAAAGGGTTTGACAGGTATGTCACATCAAAATTAGTTGAGTTTAAAAAACTCACAAATCACTTAAAAGCACATACAACAAATCCCGAAAAACTTATTCAGATCGCTGACTCAATGTACAAAAACTATCTGTGCGACAGTTTTCATTTAATATCATCTCAAACAAAACTTCTTTATAGCACAGAACTAACCGGTGCCGAAGTGAGAAGGCACATGAACCTTCCATTAGAAGAAAAAGAAAAAATCTACGAAACTTGGACAGCTAGAAATGCCAGCATTTCTGAACGACACCGCCAGGCACTTTTTGAAAATGTCGAATTTAAAAATATTGCAAAAGAAGATTCTATAACTCCCGAAAACAATAACTTCAGAATTCTGCTTTCAAGCACAGCCTTGTCAGCAATGGATTTCTACAACAATTCTAAAGGCATATCTGCTCCAATTAAAAGAACCCCCTCAACTCTAATAGTAGACTCTATTATTGAGTCAACAACTCAATCATTATTTCAGTCTGCACATACCAACATTTCTAAATTCACAACAATTCAGGGAATTGATGAAATAATTTTGGGTTATATAGACATTATTCCAAGCCCAGCAAACAGAGAAGCCTGGTATTGTTATGTAATGCTCATAGATCTAATACTCTTAGAACGCGAATATTTAACAGATATATTCACAAAAGCTCAAAGCTACAAGCCTTATGAAGGTGAATTTTTCAACGATAAAATTGCAGCTATTTCCGGGCATCAGTTTGCACCTAATTTTCCTCAAATTGATGAATTTAAAAAATTTGAAGCAATAATAAAAAGAAGCAAAGGCGACAACAAAACCTTTACCCACAAAATGTTAATCGATGGTAAAGAGTCATTTGTAAATGTTCTTAGATGTTCATTTTTAAAACATTATCTTTTGATTTCTATAACATCAAAAGATAAAATCAGAGCCATTTTTTATAAGGATCTCACAACAACTATTATCTTCTTCTCGGTCTTTGTGGTGGCAGGAATCATTTTGTCAATTATGATGACAAAGCTGATAATTATTCCCATTAATGATCTGGTTGCCGGCATAAAAGCTTTTGCAGAACAAAACTATGACTACAGAATCCCTGTAAGGTCTTCAAATGAATTTGGAATACTGGCAAAAGAATGTAACATAGCCGCAGAAACAATAGAAA
>JAQVCG010000044.1 GCA_028689875.1 Candidatus Rifleibacteriota bacterium
TACAACAGAGTATTTTTGCGCAGAATCAGTCATTTCATGCAAGCTCCTCGCCAAAACCGCTTTCGATTAGTTCAGAAATACATTGAACGGCGTCAGATTCATCTTCGCCGTCTGCTGTAACAACAATTTTTTGCCCCGGCCCGGCCGCCAGCATCATTACTCCCAAAATGCTTTTAGCATTTATTTCAGTCTCTTCTTTTATCAACTGAATTTCTGACTGATACTTACTCGCCATTTTTACCACCAGCGAGGCAGGACGTGCGTGAAGGCCCAATTTGTTTTTAATTTCAACTTCTTTTCTTTTCATACCATTTTCCTTAAATCAGGATACCCCAGTGATACAATACTAGGGCGAATATCATAAGTAGAAAGGAGATCAACAAAACATCTACTCGTGCTCTGCAGCCCATTATGCCCAGAGCAACAAGCAATGTTGCGCCGATTCCCTGCACTACCTTCTCACCAAAGTAAAAAAACTCCATAGGCAAATTAGTCAGTAAGAAAGGCGTATGCAGGTTCACATGATTTGGAATCATGTAAGCCAGCAAAACGAGAGTTCCGTATCTAAGATTCTGTCTAATCTGCGGGAACTGAAATTTTTTCAAAGATCGGATAACATGTGTTCCCTCAACATAGCCCCAAAATATTCCCGCAAACCTGAAATACAAATGAGGTATGTTATACAATATCAGGAAAAACAATGGAGTCAACATATAATTACCTGAAGCCAAAATCAGCGATGCCACAGCAACAAATGGTCTCCAGCTATCCCAAAAAAGGCCATCACCAATAGCAGCGCAGGCTGTCATCAGGCCTTCTTTTGTGTCATATATAACTTCATCGTTTATTTCACCTCTGCTTAAGCGCTCTTCAAGGGCTAAGACAACCCCCATTACCACAGAAGCAAAATAAGGATTAGTGTTAAAATATTCAAAATGCCTCATATAAGCATTTTCACGCGCATTTATATCATCATAGATTTTGTCCAACCCGGGGGAAATTGCATACAAAAACCCCATACTCATCATGCCTCTGTAATTCCATGATGCTTGAAGGAAAAAGCTCCTAAAAGCCACTTTAATAAGAGTAGCTTTTGTTAGGGCTCTTTTGTTAGGGCTAGAATTCATTTCTTTTTCCTCGGACGTGTCTTGTACATAACTATGAGTGCGGCACCTATTCCAAGCCAAATTTTTGCCGGCAAAATAGTAAAAAATAAAATTGCAGCCGCAAAATATTTTATTTCAGCCTTTTCTTTTAAGCACATACTTGCCAGCACAGAAAAACCAACAGCAGGTAAAAGGCCTTGCACAACTATAAAGCCACTGCTATGCTTTAAACTTATTGTTTGGGTAAAGTATTTAAGGGGCTCTACGCCAAACCAAACGATTAAAAAGCAGAAAATAAATGCTTTCGTAAAAGTGAAAATGCCACCCAGAGTATGCCCGAGAGATATGGCCCAGAACTGATTATCTTCAATCTTCTGATTAACCCAGTTATCGACGCTTGTATTCAATCGTCGAACAAACATGTCTAAACTACGGCCCAGCAAGCCTAACGCCACCGAAAGCAAAAGAGCTACAGTATAGCAAACTTCTCGTTCTGAATATGTCTCATAAGAATGTCCCGCTATAAAACCTAAGGCGACTGATAAAACAGAAGCAAGAGCAGCATCAGGAGGAACATTCATTCCTAATGGCAATTGCTCTATCCACAAAAGTTGCAAAATAACCCCTACCATGAGCCCGAGTTTAAGACCCATTGCAGCTTCTCCGTATAAATTACCAAGAAACAAGCCGGTAAGAGGAGCAGCAACAATAGGTTGCGAAATCATAAATTGCCAAGTTGCGGTAGAGTCTAAATCAACTATACCGCCTATAAGTGCTATTAGAAGTGAAGCTATCAGATGTTCCTGCATTTTACTTGTGGCTAGCTTTCCATTCAGCGATTATATCATTAATAGCATATTCAGGTGTTAAATCGCCATTCAATACATCTTTAAGTTTATCACCAAGGGGAGCATAAATATCGCCTTGAAACTCGCTAACATTTGCTTTACGGCTCATTTGCAGCTGTTTTATAAACACTTGAATATAAGGATCTTGCTTTAACTCAGGTGCTGCAAACACACTTTTGCGTGCAGGCATCCCATAATTAGCCATAACAAGCTTTTTTTGAGTTTCGTAAGAAAACATATATCTCGCAAATTTTAAAGCTGCTTCTTGATGTTTGGATTTTTTTGAAATTACTATTGTTTGACAACCTGTAGGAGAAAAGGTTCCATGAGGTCCCGCAGGTAATTGTGCTATGCCAAGGTTAGAATTATCTCTTTTAAAATCTGTGCCGGCAATAATCGAACGAATTGCCCAAGGCCCCGTAAAAATCATACTTACTTGTCCGCTTCCAAAACCGTTTATCATCGTATTGTAAATCTTAGCACGCAGATTAACCGGCGGCACCGCTTTTAAACGGTCTTTAAGATGCAAAAGATATTCAAATGCTTTGGTTGCGGCATCAGATTTAATTGCCAAAGAACCATCCGGAGCGAAATATTGACCTCCAAAACCAAAAAAGAATGGCTCAAAATACCAACCGTTAGGGTATATAAAAAAGCCATATCTCCCGCTATTACGATCAGTTAGCTTTTGAGCGGCAACCAAAAATTCATCAAAATTTATAGGAACCTTAACACTATTAGCAGCAAAATGCTTTTTGTTATAAAACAAAGCTAAACAATCAACCGAAATAGGCATAGCCCACATCTTATCTTGCCAAGAAACTAAATCACGTGCCAAAGGCACCATATCCTCATATTCTTCTTTAACAACTGATCTTTTAATTTCAGAAACGATATCGGCAGATGCAAAATCCGGAATCCAAAATCTATCTGCTCGAAGCAAATCTGGCCCTGAGCCTGCCTTAACACTTTCTTTAAATTTTTCTCTGGCCTTATAAAATTCAATTAAAATTTCTTCTATTTCTATCTGCGGGTTCGCGGTTGAAAAATCTTTAAGTATTTCAGACATTGCAGCCGCTTCTAAGCCTTCCATTGTGTTCCAGAATACCAACTTTATTTTTTCACCTTCAACGGTTTCAGATGAGTTCTTTGAGCAGCATCCAATAATTGTTGGCAAAAAACACAATATTACAGCGATAAAAATTAAAGCTGTAATATAAGTATGATATTTTTTTCTCGAAAATAATGAAATCATTAGAAAATGAGGGGCGATTGGTTTCGCCCCTTAATTTTAGTCTTTATTTTTCTGACTTTCTTTTAATCCTTACGGTGTCAGAATGTTTAAATAAGTGGAAACATTCGATTGGAATATGTGCATTAACCTGCTGTCCGACTTCTACTTTTACAGAAGGTTCGACACGTGCATTTATGCTGTGTCCGTGGCCAACAAGATATAAATAGGTTTCTGCGCCCATTGGTTCTATTAAATCTACTCTGCATGGCAATTTAAGAGAAGGAACAGTGTCATCATTTATAATGATATGCTCTGGCCTTATACCCAAAAACATTTCTTCCTCAAAAGAGTTATCAAAGTGCTGAGGCAAATCAATGTTCCATTTGTGTAATGAAGCTTCGTCTTCTTTATTTGGCAAAGCCAAACCTTCAGAAGTTTTCTTTACTTTCAAAATATTCATAGGAGGTGAACCAATAAAAGTAGCAACAAACACGTTTGCAGGTTTTTCATAAATTACGCCGGGAACGTCATATTGTTGAATAATTCCTTCGTGAAGCAATACAATTCTGTCTGCCATGGTCATTGCTTCGACTTGGTCGTGCGTAACATAGACAAATGTGGTTTTAAGTTTTTGGTGAAGTTTTTTGATTTCAGCGCGCATTTGGACGCGAAGCTTTGCGTCGAGGTTAGACAAGGGCTCATCCATTAAAAAGACTTTAGGTTCACGAACTATTGCGCGACCTAGTGCCACACGCTGTCTTTGTCCGCCAGAAAGCTGTTTAGGCAATCTTTCGAGATATTCCTCAAGACCGAGGATTTTTGCAGCTTCTTGAACTCTTGAATCAATTTCTTTGTCGCTAACTTTTCTTAATTTTAGCCCAAAAGAAAGATTATCTTTAACGGTCATATGAGGATATAAAGCATAGTTTTGAAAAACCATGGCTATATCTCTGTCTTTAGGCGGCAAATTGTTAACCACAACGTCACCGATTTTAATGGTGCCTGAAGTTATGTCTTCTAACCCTGCGATCATTCGCAAGCTAGTACTTTTACCGCAGCCGGAAGGGCCTACCAGCACCACAAATTCTTTGTCTTCGATATGAAGATCAATACCCTTTACAGTGGACTCTTTAGCCCCTTCGTAAGTTTTAACAACATTCGAGAAATCAATTGAAGCCATGTTTTTCCTCGCTTTAAAGTATATCACCTAATTGCATTGGTACATTCTGAGGTGTAGGTTGAAAAATCGGAGTAACCCCCAATTCTATGAGTTTACTAAAGTTTTTTCTGTCTTCTGAGTCGACGTGTAAAGCTTCAAAAATCTCTTCTTTTCCGTCTCTCGAATGCATTCCACCGACATTAAAACGCTTAGGCGCAATACCCCTATCTAAACAAGAGCAAGCATCGGCGGGTGAAGAGACTAGTATAAAAGTATCATCAGTGACCACATCAGAAGTCAAATTAGAAGTAGAATAAAACTCAAGTTCTATATCAGGGGGAACGCTCAAAGACATCAAATCCTGACGCATAAAATCATCACTTATTTTGTCATTAACTACAATAAGCTTATCCGGCTTAATTTCGGGAAGCCATCCCACAATAACCTGACCATGAATCAATCTATCATCAATTCTTAAAAATTTTACTGTTGTCATGCTTTCTTTGCGGCTCTTTTTTCAAAAAATTCTTTTAGGTTAATTATACTCTTAACTCCACCTGCCTGAACCCTTACAGCCAAGTCTTTAAGATTATCGGCAAAATTTCTGTATCCGATTGCTTCAAGTAACATAGGTAAATTAACACCTGTTACAACTTCAATATTTTTAGTCTTCATCAGTTCAACACTTATATTATTAGCACTTCCGCCCATTAAATCAGTTAGAAGAAGACATCCGGAATCTTCATAAAGAGAAACCGCTTCCTCAGCCTTATTTTTGAGGTCTTCTAAGGATTCTCTGGCAGAGAAAGTCACCGAGTGAACACATTCTGAATCTCCCATGATCATGGAAGCCGTCGCAACGAGCTGTTCTGAAAGTGTTCCGTGTGTAAGAACGACCACTCCAATCATTTTCAATCCTCCAAACAATGATAAAGCACTCTGGTTGCAGACACTTCACGATCTATATTAAGGCCCGGAAGGCCCACTGTTCCAAAAACCGACATAGCTAAATCTTTATCATGCACTGCAAGACCGATTTTAAGGCCGCCCCCAGAAACATTCATCAAAGGCCCTTCTAAGGAACGTAAAATTTCTTCTATTAAGGTCACCACAGCGTGCCTATTTTTGGGTGTAACTGTCATTATTCCGCTGTTTTCTGCTGCACCAAAAGTATTTCTCAGAATTTTATTCTTCAGATTTTCACCGTTTCCACCGGCTCTTGTAATAACTGATTTAATACCGTATTTAGCAAGAAAAGCAATGATTTCGTCATCGTGTTCATTATCGATCATACTGCATAAAACTGCCGCCTTACCCAACGAGGCAGCACCGTTTAGTAGCAAGATGTCTTCAAATGCAGGCTTAGTCATGTACACCCATTCTTTCAAAAAAATCAACAGACTTTATTATAGATTTGGCTATTTGCAAAGTCAAGTAAAAGATATGTTCACAAAACTTCATCTTATCTCATAATTAAAGTCTTCGATATTTATATAAAATTAGTTAATTTTTACTCGGCTCATGTCGATACAGCGAACATGAAAACCGGCACAAAATTTTTAACAACCTTTACAGCCTTATTGCTGACAATATCAAGCACAGGGCTTGCATTTGATCTGACACAGTATCAGAGTTATTTATCACCTAAAAATACCTCCAAAGCTGCAAATAATAAAAAGGCGGCAGTTATTGCCCCATCTGCGCAGCAGTATATACCTTATCAGAGCCAAAGCGCAGATGCCTATTATGTTCAGGGAGAGCCCGGGCAGTTTGTTCCGCTCGAAGGGCAAAAACGAAGAGACGGAGAACGTCTGCTTCTTCCCGGAGAAACTCGCATACCATCAGAACTCAGACCATTGTTAACAGAAAGACTTACCCCAAGACAAGGCTTAGCTACAACAGGCGGGACAGGAGCGACATTGGTTCCTTCTCCGGGCGTTTTAGAGCCT
This sequence comes from Candidatus Rifleibacteriota bacterium, assembly GCA_028689875.1. Lineage (GTDB taxonomy): Bacteria > Muiribacteriota > Ozemobacteria > Ozemobacterales > Ozemobacteraceae > MWDD01. The sequence goes on from JAQVCG010000044.1 coordinate 6,297, forward strand.
AATAAAACTGCCGTCGGAGTTCACTTACAAATGTTCGATCTTTTAAATAATTCTGACGTTAAATATACAGACCAAGATTATTTTGACACAACTTTAAGCGCTGCCTGGGGTGCCGAAGATGGACTTGAAGTTGGCTTTGACAAAACTCTCGATAACCAAGACCGTTTTGATATTGATGAACCCTTGTATCTAAATTTCAAATATCAAGTTCCCGGTAATGTAACGCTTGGTGGCAGTTTAAGCTGTGACAGCAATTACCACTCTCTTTGGGTTGCAGCAGGTGTGCCGGTTGCTTGGATTGGTGTTGGCGGCAACTTTGGCCCATCTGATTACAAATTTTCGTGGTCAAATGACCCCGACAAATATCATGGTCCTCTTAAAAGAGCTAAATTTGGCGGATATAATTTTGATACCAACAAAGCTACAGGCTACGCTGACCCCTTTTTCTTCTTTTTGGGCGGTGTCGTTTCACTTAACGACTACCTAAAATTTGTATACGATTTTAATGGAGACAGATTCAGCTTAGGTTTCAGATTTACATATCAAAACTTAATTAATATAAATGCCTCGTATATTTCTGAAGGCGACTACGACAATCTTGCAGGTGCTATTTCTCACAAGGAATACAAAGGTTTTGTTTTGGGAGCATCGGTCTTATTCTGAAGCAGTTTAATCTCGGTAATCCGGAGAAAGCGTTACTCTCATTATTTTTCTGGCAGGTATCGGAGCGCCGGGTCTCGGCTGCTGGGAGACTACTATTCCGTGCCCATCAAAAATAGCTTTTAGACTACTCTTCTCTACGGACTGTATAGCGTCTTTAAGAGATTTTCCGATCAAATTCGGAACAGTATTGCCGGAGATTTCAGCATCTGCCAACTCTCCCGTAGGAGTTGAATTTGTATCTGTTTGAGCAAATGAATTGTTTTTTTCGGCATTATATGCAGCAATGTCTCTAAAAATCTTGCTTTGAGGCCTATCAGGTGGAATACGCATATATTTCATAACCCGATCGGCAATATTTGAAAATGGTTCTGCAGTAACAAGACCGCCCGAAAGTGTTCTATCGTCACCTTTCGGCTCATTAAGAACAACTAACAGGACTATTTTGGGATTCATTGCCGGAACCATCCCAATAAATGAGCAAACAACCTTAGTTGTAGAATAGGAACCTGAGGGTTCAATTTTTTGAGCCGTACTTGTTTTTCCACCCGCAGTGTAATCTTTAATTTTGGCTAATCTTCCGGTTCCGCCTTCAACAACGCCCATTAACATTTCTCTTAGACTTTTTGCTAATTCCGGCGATAAAACCCTTCTGACAACCTCTGTTTCAAATTCTTCTTTCATTTCATTGTCTTGTGCAGATATTTGTTTAATTAGCTTAGGTTTTACAAGAAGGCCGCCATTAGCTATTGCAGAATACGCCTGCACAAGCTGCACTCCGGTAACAGCCAACTCGTGGCCCATACAAAGCGAAGACGGTGAAAAGGCCGACCATTTAGAAGGCGGTTTTAATATACCGGTGCTCTCTGAGACAACTTCTACGCCGGTAGGGTCCCCAAACCCAAAATTTTTGTATGTTCTGTAAAGCATTGAAGGTTCAAGAATCTTTGAAATTTCAGTCATAGCACCGTTACAAGACGCTGAAATAGCTTTATGAAAATCGACTAATCCATGTGCTCCGTGACATCTGATTCTTCTTCCGGGAATCTCACCGTATCCTCTACAATAAAATTTTGAAGATGTATCGGCTCTTTTATGTTCAATTGCACTTGCAACCGCAAAAATTTTCATGCATGAACCGGGTTCAAAAATATCTGTAACGGGTCTGTTTCTTCTTACGTCAGGTTTAACCGAGCCAAATTCATTTAAGTTATAGCTTGGATAACAAGCCATGCCCAAAATTTCTCCGTTATAGGGGTCCATTACTATGGCAGAGCCATCAATGGGCTTATATTTTTCTACAAGATTTTGAAGTTCAGACTCAAGCGTATGCTGGATATAAGCATCAATTGTTAAATACAGATTACTTCCTCCCATGGGGGGCGTAATAACTCTCATTGTTGAAGGTTCACTGTCACTTATGCTTATATCTTCTTGTATTGCTAACCCCGGGTAACCACAAAGGGTTTTATCATATTTAAGTTCTATCCCTTCCAGTCCCTGTTGTTCTGTGCCTGTAAATCCTATTAAATTGGCTGCTAAACTTTTTTGAGGATAATACCTATGATAATGATTTTCGAACTTTACACCTTGAATAGCCAGTTGCTTAAGTTTTCCGGCCAATTTAGGCTCAAGTTCTTTATAAATTAAAACATAGTCTTGTTTGCCTGAGATTTTACTAAGTATTTCGTCTCTGCTAACAGGAATTACTGAAGCCAAAGCGTTTGCAACTTCTGCGGGAGATTTTACTTCAGGGGTATATACAAAAACAGAAAAAGTATCGACAGAAATAGCCAACTCGCTTCCGCGCCTATCGTAAATGTTGCCCCTTTTCATATCAATTACACGCTTACTGATATGATTTTTATTCGACCGGTTTTTCCATTGATTGTGTTGAAGTATCTGCAAATGTATCAAACGAGCAACAAAAATAAAAATTAGCATTCCCGACAAAACCAGCAGGAAAACAGCTCTTACAGTTCTTGGATGTAACTTACGCTTTCTCATAGCTCACCCTAAACACTTTTTTGCGCATCTGAGTCTTGCAGATCTTGATCGCGGATTTACAGCAATTTCGTCTTCGTCTGCAAAAATTGCTTTTTTGGTTAATAATTCAAGCATAGGTTTTTTACCGCATACACAAACAGGGAATTTTGGAGGACAATCACAACCTTTTGCGTATTTTTGCATAAAGTTTTTTACCAATCTGTCTTCTAAAGAATGAAAAGCAATAATGCTTAGATGTCCGCCCGGATTTAAACAATCAAGAGCAACGGTCAAAAAATCTTCAATTTCGCCTAATTCATTATTTACTTCAATTCTTAATGCTTGAAAAACCCTTGTAGCCGGATGAATTTGTTTTTTATTTTTATTTGCCGCCGGAACCGCATCAGATATAATTTTTGCCAATTCTTCTGTTGTAGTAATAGTTTTTTCTGATCTTTTTCTAATTATTGCATCTGCTATGCGCCGCGCAAATTTTTCTTCTCCATATTCAAAAAATATGTGCTCTAACTGAGATTTTTCATAAGTGTTCACAATATTTTCAGCTGTATTCCCGTCTCTTTTGTCCATTCTCATGTCGAGCGGGCCCGACCTCATAAAAGAAAAACCTCTTTCGTGATTATCCAACTGATAGGATGAAACCCCAAGGTCTAAGAGAATACCATCCACACCTTTACAACCCGTTAGTTTAAGGACATCAGGCAATTCTGAGGCTTTTGCCTGAAATCTGCTTATTCTGGGGTCAGAGATTTTATCTATGGAATAATTAAGTATTTCTCCATCTCGATCAACAGCGAAAACTTTCGTTATTTGAGGATACTCTTCTAATATTGCTTTTGTGTGTCCGCCCAATCCAAAAGTGCAATCAGCAAATATTTTACCATTTTTAGGCAAAGCGTGTTTAACAACAGCTTTAAGAAGAACCGAAACATGCATTGGATTATAGTTGTTCATTATTTTTTCCATTCACCGGGCATTATTATGAATAGTTGTTGCTTTGCCAAGGGTTGTCTCATTCCTAAATCATTTGTTGCTATTTCTTCAATTCTGCCAAGAGCCTGAAGTTTTGAAATTTCAATTCTAAGGTCTGAATTACTGTTTTCTAGAGCTTTTATATCCTTTTCTATACTATTGATGCGAAGTTTAACTTCAAACATTTTGCTTGACTGCCAAATGTAATAGCTAAGCATTGCACTAACCAAAAAAATAGCGGTTAAATAAAGGCGCAAAATTCTTCTTCGTTTTTGGACGATATCAACCGGTGCAAAATCACTACCGCCCGGCCTTTTAACCGAGTCAGCGGATGGGGTCATAGGTAAAAGAATCTTTGAGGCGCTCAAATCAACAACCTTATATAAAACAAGAGGATAAAGCATCTTACAATGTTTACCCTCTTTGTTTCAAGTCAATACTGTCATTTATTACTTAAGCTTATCATGTTCTCCCGAAAAATCCAAGAGCGACCTAATACTTCTCTCAATCTTTGCCGCAGCTTTCTTTTCTTTTTGCGAAAGTTTTTCAAAGCTTGCAAGTAAGCGTTCTCTAAGAGTCGGATCTTTTTTTGCCGCTTCTTTAATTTCTTTAATTAATCGTTCTTCAACGCTCGAGAGCAAATCAGCTCTTTCGACCATAACTCGTTCGACTGATCTGTGGTTGTCTCCCACTACGCGTCTTCCTGCCGCTCTGGCATAATTTCTTATTTCTGATTCTGCATCCGGCTTCATGAACTCTGCGACTTCAGACATAATCTGTTTTCGCTGAGCAGCATTATTAACCGATTCAATTGCAAAACCGAACAGAACCAAACGATAACCGTCTCTGACTCGTATTGCAGCCGCTCCGCTCGAAGTTACGCCTCTGGTAAATGAACCGGCTTTGTGGTCGGGGCCATTCATTTCGCGTTCATCAGCGATATCACGTGCACCTTCTTCGTATTTAAATATTACTTCGGCTCCGGTCTGCGGGTCTATTTCATCTGGCCATTTTTGATTGTTTGCGCCGTCTCCGCCAAATATCTGGAAAGCCTGTCCTTTAAGAAAATTGCCAACTCCGCTAACTACGTGAACGTTTACGTCGTCTTGCACAAAGATAGCTTTACATCTTGTAAGCAGGAAATCGTGGTCTCTGAGTGAAAATGCCAAATCTTGTCCGTCAAGAACGATTCGTCCCCCAACCTTCAAGAACTGGTCTATAGCATCGATTTCGTCATCTGTTAAGCTTTGTTCCGGTGTTGAATCTTGAACACAAATGAAAACCCAGCCGTCAGAGTATCTTTTTAATACTTCGGGTCTTATGTCGCCGTCTATAGCTCTGTCCCATGAATCAAATTGAATTCCGGCATCCTGGAACATTTGCTGCAAAACAGGCACAGCAGGTGAAAAACCGTCGGTAAAGACCAATAAAGCATTGCCGGTAGACGAAAACGCCTCTTTAATAAAGAACGAGCCCGTAACTGTAGAATCGGGGATACCTTTTCCCTGAAGCGTTACAACATAGCTTATTTCTTCGTGAACCGGTGCATCTTCTGTAACTTTAAGCTTAAAAGCATCTAAGGTTTTGCTTCTGCCCGGCGCAGGCATTCCGGAAAGTTCTACGACCTGTTTTTTTTCTTCGAGATATCTGCTTTTGCTTTCAAATGTAACAACAGCATTTTCAATAGTTTTGCGGCCAAAGTTTTTAATTATGACTTTGCCTTCTACTGTTTCTCCGGCTGCGATTCTACCATCTTTGTTGTTGTCGACGTATTTAATGTCTTCCAGTTTGAAGTAAGGCATATTCGGTTTGGCCAGTTCGCCTAAGAATTCAAACCATTTTGTTTCTCGTGCCATAGGCTGAGCTTTATATCGAGTTTTATAAGTATTGAAGCCCATTCTTGTGGGAAAGAAAATAGATAGTCCGCGAGTCTCTTTGAATTTATCTCCATTAGATGCCACGCGCGCCACAAAACCGCCCTCGCCTCTGTTACCACAAATAGATTTTAACAGATTCAAAGCGGAAGTTTTGGTTGAGGAAGAAACTGTTTTATCTTGTGCCATGAGAGCTAAGAAATTCCCTAAGTCTATGTAATCACTGTAAGAATACATAAGTGACTTATTTCTGTTTTCTTCAACTCTGTCTATGTCTTTGCTTATATTTGCGATTACCGAATCGCAGAAAGCATCCAGGTCTGAACGAAAATCTTCAATTCTGGAAAAATCCATTACAGATATGGCAACTGCTGTATTTCCTTGAGAACCGCCCGAATAAGATTTTGTATAAGCCTCAGCTATAACCTTACCTAAGCCTATTCCGTCTATTTCGGGTTTGGCATTCAGCGCTTTTGAAATCATGTCGTAAGGCCAGCCCCTTTCGGGTTCGAGGTCAGGAGATCCGACCTGACACTTTGCAGAAGGAGCTGCAGCCCAGCCGACTTCGGCCATCTGCATTAAACAGGCGTCAAAACCCAACATTTCGAGGGGCTTACCCAAAACACCCTTAACTCTTACAAGAGTTTCAGCCAATGTTGGAATATCCATCGAAGTGTTAGATGTATAGTCGTAAGATATATTATAAGAAATATTCGGTATTATATTTTTCAACGACTCAGGCAAATTTTGTTTTGCCTGTTTAATTGCCCCGGAATTTTGGGGCATTCCGTTGATACCTGTGCCTAAACCGATTTCAAAACCACGCCCTTCTTCGACTGCCGCTTCATCCATGCTAGGAGAAATTTCTTTCCAACCTGTTCCGTGATTCCAGAGTATGAGCGCATATTTTTTTGCGGGGAAATTTTCTTTTGCCCATGAAACGTATTCGGTCAGCGTTAATGGGTCGGCTGAATCTAAGTTCCCTAGGTCTTCAAGCATAGGAGAGGTCATTTTTTTAGATTTATCTTTTACCACATAAAATCGGCGAGTTCCTGACCACTTCATTTCGGAATCATTTGAATATCCGCCATTTCTATCGATTTGAGCAACATAATTAACTTTATCGGTAGAACCATATTTTTCGAGCTCGTTAATATCTATTGAAGATGCGGCTTCAAGATTATTATCGGCTGCCATAAAAATCATAAATGTCCACTCTTTTTCGGGCTGTGGCATTTGCACGGTTTCTTGGGCGTGAGAAATTACAGTTACGAAAAAGAAGAATAAAATCAGTAATTTCGTTAAATATTTAGAGTTATTCACAGTATGTTGATCTCCGCATAGATTAATATCGAGCTTATTCCGTTTAATTATACGAATCGGTACATAAAGTGTCAAGGGTTGCAAACAAGGTCAAATTGTGTTATGCTCTACTATACAGCTCAACTTCATTGAAGGGAGGGTAATAATGGCTGCTCGCGCTAAGACAATTAAAAAGACAGGTGTAGAAGACGAATTACAAAAAAATGCATCCGCACGGGAATACTCTGTAACGGAAGTTTTTGCAAAAGGTGAAATGGTTTACCACAAAGTCTGGGATGACGTAGGCGAAGTTATTGAAATTGGCAATACCGACGACGGAATAAGCAAAATGAAAGTTGCTTTTGAAAAAGTTGGTATAAAAAGTCTCAGAATGGGTTAATAAAAAATTCGAATCTAAAAAGAGACCCGGGAAAACCGGGTCTTTTTTTAAATAAATTATAAGTTTATTAAATAATGACGAAAGAAACAAGCCTAAGAAACACAGGATTATGGCTTTTAAGGTCTTGCACAAGAAAACTTGCAGGATTTCTTTCTCATCAGAACATTCAATTACGCAATGAATCAGCAAAAGCTCTCGGGCTGATTGGTGATGAAGAAACAATTACACCATTAACAGATTGCCTATTCAGAGAAAAACAAGATCCGGCAATTCCTGCGGCTCTTGCAGAATTTAAAAATCAAGACGCTTTAAATGCATTATTACAAGCTTTTAAAGATGCCGAAAGCGAAATTAAGCCAAATTTGGCTTTGGCATTGGGTGCGTACAAGGCAAAAGCTGTCGTAGAAGCCTTAAAAGAGGCATTAAACGACATTGACCCCAATGTCAGGTTTAACAGTGTTTCAGCTTTAGCCAAAATAAAAGATAATTCTTCTGTCTCTAACCTTTTAGCTTGTTTAGGCGAAAGCAATGAATGGATATTTTTAAACGTTGTAAATACTTTAGCTCAAATAGGCGACCACAAGGCAACTTCAACGCTAACAGAATTTTACGCAAAAGAAAGAAATGAAAGAAAAAGGTCTGCAATTATTGCTGCAATAGGGCAAATCGGCGATTTAACCGCAGTTCCGACACTTATGAGAGGTTTGCGCGACGATGACGACCGAGTAAAAGCAAATGCCATTGAAAGTCTTTCAAAGCTTGGAATTCCAGGCGAAAAACTATTGTCTTTGGTCTTGCCGTTCTTAAAACACACCAATAACCGCGTGCGCGGCAATGCAATTCTGGCAATCGAGAATCTGGGCACTTATGATTTGACCCCCACGCTTCTCGACATGAAAAATGACCCAAACAAGTGGACAAGAGCCACATTGGCTTTTGTATTGCACAAAATAAATCATGCAAAATCCTTAAACCTGATAATTGAATTGTTGCGAGATCATGACAAAACAGTGAGAAAAAATGCGGCTTATGCGCTCTCAAAAAAAGCCAAGGAAGCTCAAACAGAAATTATTATAAAATTGCTTGACGATGAAATAGTTGATGTAAGGCTGCAGGGCATAGCAATCATCGGCAAACTAAAAATAAGAAGCGCTGCCGAATGGCTTGTTAAGCTTTTCAAAAAAGACCCTACCCCCTCAATACGCTCTGCAATAGTAACAAGCCTAGGGGAAATAGGCACAAAATTTGATGTTCCAATATTGGTTGAAGCATTAAAAGATAGAGACCCGAGAGTAAGAGCCAATGCCGTAGAAAGTCTTGAAAATCTGCTCGGGGATAAAGCCATTCAATATTTGAAGCCTATTTTGAAAGACTCCGACAACAGAACCAAGGCTAATGCTGCAAAAGCATTATTTTCGCTCGGAGACATAGACGTAACAAACAATCTTGAAAAAATGCTTTCTTCAAATGATATTCCCACAAAATTATCTGCAATATACGCCCTAGGACAACTTGGCCTAATACTCAGGGAAATCGAAAAATCACCTTTAGATGGAATTTTAAAAAGAAAACTCGAAAGCATTGAGCTACCTAAAATACAGTTTATACAAAAAACTTTCGACAGTTTGCCAAAGTTTCCCGTAATAGTGCCTCGACCTGGCCAAAATGAGATTTTGACAAAAACATCAGATTTTTCAAATACGAATGTATCAGACAAGGAGAGCACACGAAAAAAGATAGCTCAACTCGCTTCTGAAAATAAAACAGCAGAATCTTATCTTTTGGTTTCCCAATTTTTAAAAGCATATCCCGATGATTTAATGGCTCATTTTTTTGCAGGCAACGTAGCTTTTAAGCTAGACAGATACGATGATTCGGCGGCACATTTCAAAAAAGTTATTGAACTTGATTTTTTTAACATACAAGCTCATGCAAATTTGGGAATGGCGTTGTTCAAGTCTAATAAGCTCATCGAAGCCACAGAAAGCCTTAAAAATGCATTAAAGCTTAAACCTGAATATACCGTTGTAAGATTTAATCTGGCAAACATTTATCTGAAATTGAAAAAATACAGCGATGCAGCAAAAAGCTTCGAAGAAGGACTAAGGTATCAGCCCCCCACTTCCAAAATACTTAATAATTTGGCGTTTGCCTATAATAAATGCGGGAACTTCGAAAAGAGCGCAGAAATTTACAGACGTGTTATAGCAACAGACCCGAACGATGCGGGAGCATATTATAATCTCGCAGTTCTTTTGATCAGACTTAATCGAAAAAAAGAAGCAGAGCAGCTTTTAATCAGAGCAAAAAGCACCATAGAAAAAGGCACGATCGGGGCATCTAACATTAAAGACCTGTTAGAGCGACTTAGCCAAGAGAACAGACAATAGAACTTTATTACAGGCTTGTGCATAATTTGAAATAATCTTGCAAGTTATGTTAAAATGTTGAGGTCTTGTTTTTAATATTAAAGAATTTAGGAGAGATTTATGGCTAAGAGCACTAAAACTGCATACAAGATGGATACAAACACTCAGAGGGTCATCGATATTTTTGAGAAAATAAGCGCAATACCCAGAAAAAGCGGAAATGAAGGCCAAATAAGAGAATTTATGGCTGATTGGGCAAAGCAGAATAAATTTGAACATATAATTGATGAAGCGGGTAATATTATAATTAAAGTTCCTGCTACAGCAAAGTTGAAAAAGCGCCCGGGAATCGTATTACAGGGCCATTTAGACATGGTTTGCGAAAAGACTCCCGATTCGAACCATGATTTTTCTAAAGACCCGATTAAATTTGTTTTTGAAAACGAATGGCTGAAAGCCGACAGAACAACTTTGGGTGCAGACAACGGCATTGCAATGGCAATGGCGATGGCACTTATCGAAGATAAAGAAGTAAAACACCCGGAACTTGAGCTGCTTTTCACAACAGAAGAAGAAACCGGGCTGACAGGCGCCACACAGCTTGCTGAGAATGTATTAAAGGGCAAATATTTGATCAATATAGATTCAGAAAACGACGAAGTCTTTACTATTGGCTGTGCCGGCGGCAAAGACACAGATATGAGTCTTGATTTAGAATATGAAGAAGTTCCCAATGATTATGTGCCGTTTTTAGTTAAAGTCGGCGGCTGCACAGGTGGGCATTCGGGCGAAAACATCAAATGCGAAAGAGCAAATGCTATAAGGGTTCTTGCACGCATGTTGCAATGCATAAGACAAGTTAGCGATATGAGACTTGTTTGCATCACAGGTGGAACCGCTCACAATGCTATACCGAGAGATGCCGAAGCAGCTATTTATGTGCCGGCCGCTTCTGTTAACGAACTAAAATCGTTAGTGTCTTGCTGCGAAGGAGTAATAAAATACGAATTCAGAGTAACTGACCCTAAAATGAAAATCACAGCAACAGAAATCAATGAGACCCCTGACAGACGCGCGATGTTAAGCTATGTAAGCCTTGAAGTTGCTGATTTTTTAAGAGCTATTCCTCACGGTGTCGCAGCTTATTCCACAATTATAGATGGTTTGGTTGAAACGTCGTCGAATTTGGCCATAGTTGGCGTCAAAGACGGTAAATTGCATGTTAAGATCAGCTCTCGCAGCTCTGAAATTAGCAGAAGAGATGCAATTGTAAGCAGAATTGAATCAGTGGGCAGATTAGTCGGAGCAAAAATCAAAAGCGGCAATGGATACGTTCCTTGGCAGCCAGACTTTAACTCAGGGCTAATAAAGAAATGCAAAGAAATTTACAAAAAAGTATTAAAGAAAGAACCCAGAATAGAAGTTATTCATGCAGGTCTTGAATGTGGCTTGATTGGCAAAAAGCATAAAGACATGCAAATGATTTCTGTGGGCCCCAACATACATAACTGTCACTCACCTGAAGAAAAAGTCGAACTTCCATCAGTTGGCAGAATATATGAATTTTTAAGCACATTACTCGGAGAACTAAATTAAAATGAAGCTCAGAGAATTACTTTTCTCGTTTATTTTCATTTTTGTCCTAACAGTATGTTATGGTTCAGAAAAGACTTCAATAACTATTTTGCATACCAATGACATACACGCAAGATTGGTTCCGACCTTCAATAAAGACCATAACGAAGTTTGCGGTGGCACCTCAGAGCGTTCCGGACTAGTTAACATAATTCGTAAAGAAGTTGGCAATAACGGTATTTTGCTTCTTGACTCCGGCGATTTGTCGCAAGGGACTCCTTTCTTTAACCTGTTTAAAGGAAAAGCAAACTATTCAGCTGCAAAACTTATCGGTTATAACGCCATAACAACCGGAAATCATGAATTTGACAATGGCGTTGCGGCTTTACAAAGCCTTTTAGCAGAAACCAATATGCGCCTTTTATGCTGTAATGTTGTGCATAAAGC
>JAQVCG010000045.1 GCA_028689875.1 Candidatus Rifleibacteriota bacterium
TGGCCGGCCTTGTGATGAATGTACCGATAGTTGATGCGGGCCTTACCAAAAGCAAAGTTGCAAAAGCACACACCGAAATCAGAAAAGCAAAAAATGATTTAGAAGAAACCTTAGAACAGGCTGAACTTGAAATCAGGCAGGCAGCACTGAGTTTACACAGTTCAGCTGAAATTGTTGCCGCTCAAAAGGAGAATATGAAACAGGCAGAAGAAACGGTCAGATTGGCGAAAGTCAGATACGAAAACGGAATCTTTACTCAGGTTGACTTGTTTGATGCAGAGAACGCTTGGTCAAACACCAAGCTTCTTTATAACCAAGCTGTTTTGGGTCACCATAACGCAAGATTGGCATATCAACTGGCTGTGGGCAATCTTGGCCGCGACATTCTTAAATAAGGAAATATATATGAAAAAAGAAAGTAGTCTATTTATTCATAAAACGGTTTTTAAAATAGGTCTATTTATTCTGCTCACCGCGATTGTATATGGCGGTATAAGAGTTACTGTTTCAGCGAATCCTGATTCAGTATCATCTAAGTCTGTTTCGATTAAAGCCGATGCGGCAATGGCAGAAGTGCCGGTTTTTGCTTCGGAAGTAACTCTCGATACTGTAAGCAATATTATTAAAACTTCGGGTGAAATTCACCCCATATATGGAGTAAACCTTAATCCCGAGGCTTCGGGAAAAATTACAGACTTGTATGTTGATGTGGGTTCAGCTGTAAAAAAGGGCGAAAAACTTGCCCAAATTGACAATAAAATACAAAAAGCCCAGTTTCAAGAAGCAGATTCTGTCGTAACTGTTGCAAAATCTGCAATTAAATTGCAGGAAGTGCTGATCGAAACGTCAGAATCAAGACTTGTGGCTGCTAAGGCCTCATTAGACGCCGCCGAATCGGCTCTGAAAAACTTATCGTTGACAAAAGCACGCTTAGAAAAGCTTTTTCATGAAGGTGCTGTTTCAAGGCAAAATCTTGATGATGTGATTGCGCAATTCGACGCCGCCGGGGCAAGATTCACAGGCGCAGAATCTGATATGAAACTTGCGGCCGATTCCATAAAAACAGGACAAATGACTCTTGAAATGCGCAAAGCAGAACTGATAAGAGCAGAAGCCAACAGAAATTCCGCGAAAGTTTTATTGGACAACACGGTTGTAATAGCTCCGTTTGACGGCGTTATAACGGCTCGTCATGTAGATCCTGGCGCTATGGCAAGTGTGGGACAGCCAATTTTCAGAATTGAGCAAGATGACCCGGTTAAGATTATAAGTTCGTTGTCCGAAAAAGATTTGAGCATGATTCGAAATAAAGATATAAATATTGTTATATCTGTTGACACTCATAATAAGGCTTTTGAAGGGACTATAAGGCAAATTTACCCTACAGTAGACCCTGTAAGCAGAACGGGCAAAGTTGAAGTATTGGTGCCAAACAAAGATAAAATGCTGATGAGCGGGATGTTTGCGAATATAAATTTTGTGGTGGAAACTCACAAAAATGTGCCCGTTGTGTCGCGTGATTCGATTTTGAAATATGATGGAAAATTCTATGTGTATGTTATCGAAGACGGAAAAGCTGTTAGAAGACTGGTTAAAACCGGAATAACACAAGACACAACCGTTGAAATACTTGCCGGTTTAAAAAGCGGTGAAACTATAATTTCGAAGGGCATAGAATTTATAAGAGAGGGAAGCAGAGTATCTGTTGCCTCCGGAGACAATAATTTATGAAACTCTCTGAAATAGGGGTTAAATGGCCCGTAACCACAAGCATGATTTTTATCGCCATTATTATTTTGGGCGGTTTTTCATTTACTAGAGTCGGTCTCGATTTGATGCCTGATTTTGATATTCCCGTGGTTACTATTATTACTGCTTATCCGGGAGCCGGGCCTCAAGAAGTAGAATCACGAATAACCGAACTTATAGAATCAAGAGTTTCATCTGTTGAAAATGTTGATGAGGTTAAGTCAAATTCAATTGAAGGGGTTTCGGTTGTCACTGTTAAATTTAACTGGGAAACAAATTTGGCAGATGCAACAAACGATATAAGAGATAAACTCGACCAAATTCGCAAAAGACTGCCTGATGCGGCAGAAGACCCAATTATAATGAAAATTGATATGGGATCTATTCCCGTTTATATTATGGGTGTCACAGCCAAAGAAAGCTGGGATAAAATAGACCGAATCGTCGAAGACAAGATAGTTGACCGATTAAAGCGTTTGCCCGGGGTTGCTTCGGTGTTGGCAGAGGGCAGTCACAAAAGAACGATAAATGTCAGGCTGAATCGTGAGCGTTTGCAGGCTACCGGTATTACAGGCAACCAGATTGTTAATATTCTGAGAAGACAAAATATTAGTAACCCGGGCGGCCATCTCAAAACCGGAAACATGGATTTTTTGATAAGAATACCCGAAGAATTTAAATCGGTTGAAGAGATCGGTAACGTGGTGGTATCAAATAAAAACGGTATAGTCAGACTTCGCGACGTGGCTGAAATAAAAGACGATTTTGCCGAAATTTCCGAAGATATAGTTTTAAATGGCGGCGCAGCAATGGCCGTTATTGTTCAAAAACAGTCTGATGGCAATACGGTTGCGGTTTCTAACGCGGTCAGAGAAGCAATTCCCGAAATTCAAAAGACTTTGCCTGCTGACGTTAAAATTTCTGAATTTGTGGATACTTCAAACTTTATCAGAAATACGATCGACAATTTGAGAAACGCCATTCTGATGGGCGGTATAGGTGTGTTCATAGTAATCTTGCTTTTTATCAGAGATTTCAGAGCCAGTTTAATTGTGGCAGTTACTATCCCCACTTCTTTGATAATAACATTCTTGCTAATGTATCTTAATGATTTCACCATAAATCAGATGAGCATGTCGAGTTTGGCGATAGCGATAGGTATGGTTGTCGACAACGCGATAGTTGTAATTGACAATATCAAGCGCTATCTCGAAAGAGGGGTTAAGCCGCGGGAAAGTGCCATGTGGGGCGCAGCTGAAATGGGCACTTCCGTTATTGCCTCGACTTTAACAACTGTCGCAATTTTCTTGCCGATCGTTTTTACAACGGGTATTACTAAAATAATGTTCGGGCAACTTGCCATGATTGTTTCGATGGCTCTTATTGCCTCTTTGTTTACGGCACTTTTGCTTGCTCCGATGATGGCAAGTAAGATGCTCAGGGTTGATCATAAAATTAAAAATCCAATTTTTGTGTTCTTTGGAAAGTTTCTCGAGGGAATTGAAGTTTTATACGGCAAGCTCTTGCAAAAGGCTCTTTCTAACCGATTAAAAGTGCTAGCCCTGCTTGTCATCTTATTTGTGGCTTCTATGGGTATAATACCGCTTGTAGGTGTTGAATACATGCCTCAGCAAGACCAAGGAATGCTAAATGTTGAAGTTGAGCTTCCGAGCGGCACAAGGTTTGAAGAGACGGGCAGAGTTTGCAAAGAAATTGTTTCAAAACTTAATGCTGAACTTGAAGGTTATGTTAAAGCTACATTCGCTTCATACGGAGTCGGCGAAAATATGGAATCTCTTATAATGAATCCAAAAAAGGCTTCAAATTTTGGGAAAATCCAAATCGTGCTAATTTCACGAAATCTGCGTAAAGAGGCGGTTAAAGATATAATTCCTCGCTTGAGAACAGTTGTCGATAAGATTCCCGGAGTTGTGGTCAGGTTTGTTACAACAGACCCTATTGGAGAACTTATTACCGGTGGCAGCGCTGATTTTGCAATTAATATTTATGGTCATAACCTTGAAGACGGAGTTGCTTACGCAAATAATATCAAAAACGCGTTAGAAAAAATCGAAAATCTAAAAGACGTTGAAATAAGTCAAAAACTTGCAAAACCTGAATTAAAGGTTAATGTAAACAGAGAAAAAGCAGCGAGTTTAGGCTTGAATGTTTCTGATATTTCCGAATCAGTTGAGCTTCTTTTCAGCGGCAATAAAACAGTTAAATATCGCGACGGTGGAGATGAATACGATATAGACGTAAGGCTCAGAGAAGACGACAGGGCTACCGTGACAGACTTAGAGCAAGTCTATATAATTACGCCCTCGGGTGAAAGCGTAAGACTTAACAACGTTGCCGAAATAGCACAAGGCGTTGGGCCTGCCAAAATAGAAAGATTAGACCAAGAGCGATATATTAAAATAACGGGCCAAGTCTTTAATACTGACCCGGGTACAGTTAACAGAGCCGCCGAAGAAATAATAAATTCGGTTCCGGCGCCCCCGGGTTTTTCTTGGGAACACGCCGGTAGCGAAAAAGAACGCAAGGAATCGTTTGTTTTGTTGATGCAGGCAGCAGTATTGGGAATGATTCTTGTTTATATGGTTATGTCCTCTCAGTTTGAGTCTTTGTTGGCCCCATTCATTATATTTTTCAGTGTTCCCTTCGGATTCATGGGTGCGATACAAATGCTTGCAATTACGGGCAACCGTATTTCGGTTGTATCATTTTTAGGGTTCATAATACTGATAGGAATAGTTGTAAATAACGGTATTGTTCTTATAAGCTATGTAAATACTCTTATAGGGCGCGGATACAAGACAAGAGACGCGCTTATCACAGCCGGTGTAAACAGAATCAGGCCGGTTATATCGACCACAAGCACAACTATTTTAGGCATGCTTCCTATGGCTCTTTCAAGGGGCGACGGTTCTGAAGTCTGGATACCCATAGGCTTGAGCGTTATCGGCGGTTTGATCGTGTCTTGTCTGATGACATTAGTTTTAATGCCCGTATTATACAGTTTGATGCAAAAATGGCTGGTGCCGGCCGAATTACGCTCGGTATAAGGCAATTGAACTTAAGAACAGAAAGAAAAAAATATGGAATTTAACTTGATAATATGCAGTTCGACTTTAGAAGAAGAAATAATGGGATTTTTTAAGAGCAATGGCATAACTTCCTACACTGTTTTGCCAATGGCCGTAGGCTCGGGCAATGGCGGCGGTACAAGGTTAGATAACGAAATCTGGCCGGGACAGAATATGGTTATAATGGTTTGTTTGCACGAAAAACAGCATGAAGTGCTTCGAAACTGGATTTCAGAATACCGCAAACAAGAAACACGCGAAGGGATAAAACTCTTCAATTTAGGCTTAAAAGAAGTTCTATAAGAAGAAGCGGCGGGGCACTAGTCGGTCCAGGAATGGTGCAAACATTGGCCGGCCAATTCCCTGCCTAAAAACTTAACTGCAATTTCGCTAAAAATGTCGGGACTGTCGGAAACAAAAAACCGCTCAGTTCCGACTTTTTCTGTGTCGGCCACCAGACGGCGTGCTGCAAGAAGCTCTTTAACTTCGATAGCCGTTTCTTGAGCAGAGTCAACCAGCGTAATTTTGTTGTCAAAGTATTCATTGATTAGCGGCTTTAATAGAGGGTAATGAGTGCACGCCAAAATCAGGGTGTCTACCTGTAAAGTTTTAAAATCTTTAAGGTATGTATCAATTGTAAGGCGCGCTATGTCGCTATTGTGCATGTTTTCTTCGACAATCGGAACGAGCAGGGGGCATGCCTGTGCTATTACCTGAATTTTTGAGCATAGCCGCTCAAGTCGGCTTTGGTAAGCACAAGAAGCAATTGTGCCCTTTGTGCCGATAACTCCGATTTTATTGCCTTTTACGGCTTTGACGGCCGCTCTTACGCCCGGGTCAATTACGCCCACAATGGGCAAAGAAGTTAAGGTTTTTAACTTGTTTAAAGCAAGAGCCGAAGCGGTGTTGCACGCAATGACGATCATTTTTACATTTTGCATCAGTAAAAAATCAAGAATTTCTTGCGAATAACGCTGAATAACAGGCGCAGACTTGCCACCATAAGGCACTCTGGCGGTATCTCCAAAATAAATCAGATTTTCGTAGGGCATAAGATTTTGCAGCTCTTTTAACACTGTCAGCCCGCCAACGCCTGAATCAAAGACACCTATCGGCCTGTTATCTGAAATAATCATATTATTACTCGGTTAATTTGATTTTGCCCGCAACTATATCTTTCTTTAATTGTGCCAATTCGTTTATAAGAGATTCGCCTATAATATTGTGGCTAAGCTGAAAGTCTGTGAGACTCAAAGCGTCTTCTGCCAGTCCGAAAGAGTTATTCATTTCGCTTGCATTGCCTGAACAAACTGTTTCAATAATTTTGACAACAATGCGGTCAACTCTTTTTAAGAGACTGGTTAATACAAGGCCCGGAGCGAGCGAATCTTGGTTGTTGTCGATTCCGATAACATACTTACGATTGGTGACCGCCGCTGCTATTACGCCTTGTGCAGAAGCTCCGGCAGCAGGGAAAATGACTTCGAATCCTGATTTATATAATTCGTCTGCTATTTGCTGAGCTTTTTGCGTGTTATTAAAGCCCGAAAAATCTTCGGCTACATACTTTGTTATTAGTTCAACATCGGGATTTGCGTGTTTGGCGCCCTTAAAGAAGCCAGTTTCAAACCTTTTGATAACAGGAATAGGCAAGCCGCCAATAAAGGCTGCCTTATTGGTTTGGCTTTTTTTTGCAGCCAAGTAACCGCATAAAAATGCGCCTTCTTCTTCTCTGAAGGCTATTCCCTTTATATTATTTTCTGTGTATTCTGAGTCAATTACATAAAAAACAGTGTTAAGGTTTTCTGATGCTATTTTTTTAACCGCATCATTGAAGCCAACACCTAATACAATTATTGCATCAAACTTTTGTCCTGCAAAAAAACGAAGCGATTGTTCCGGGTCTTGCCAGGTTGAAGGTTCAATTATGGTTGTTTCTATATTGTATAGCTTCTCGGCCTCTTTAAGGCCCCTGTATGCACTGTCATTAAAGCTTTTATCATTTAAGCCCTGAGGCGATATCATAAGCCCAATGCTCTTTGATTCGCTTTTTGCAGATTTTTCTTTTTTGTTACAGCAACCGCTTAAACAAAAAGAACAAATTAGCAGTGCTAGAATTCCAATGCAGAAAACTGATTTTTTGAAAACAGTTGATTTAATCGACATTCTTTTGCCTCCCGTGCATATTCCTCGGCCAATTCAGGCCCGACCTTTGAAAGATATGCTTGTCTCAATGCTTCTTGTGGACTTTCAAAGTTGGCTTTAAATTGCCCCGGCAGCTTTTGCAGCATAGATTTTATATATTTCGTTCGCTTTTTAATTTCATATTGTTCGGGTGCCGGTTCTTCAGACCACGCAGTGTGGTTTTTAGGAACAAAGACAGAAAATGTCGCTGAAACGGATCTGTAAGAAGGCGCTATCTTAAGCACTTTTTCAATCAGTTCAATTGTGGCTTCAGTATCTGAATCTGTTTCATTCGGCAGGCACGAAACAAAATACATTTTAATATGTTCGAAGCCGTTGTCAAACAATTCGTTTATTTTATTTAAAAATCGGCCTTCGTCCATGGGCTTTTTCATTTCTTTTCTAAGTCTTTCACTGCCCGTTTCGGGTGCAATCGTAAGGCCCGTAATGTTTGATTTTCTTAAAGATTCAATAATTGTCGGCGTAATTTTTTCCCATTTAACCGACGAATTTCTGATTCTTATATTTCGTTCGGTGAGCATTTTGAAAAGCTCTTCGACTTCGGGGTGATCAAATAAAGAGGGTGCGACCAAGCCTAAGTCGGTGCAACCGCTGTGGTCGTTCAGCCATTGTTCTATTGTTCGCAGACTTACTGTACGCGGCGGTGAATATATTGCCCTTGCTAAACAAAAAGAGCAAACACGCGGGCAGCCGCGCATAACTTCGATTATGTGTGCACCGCCGAAAGCGTTTTTTTCTGAGACAATATGGGAATATGCCGGTGATGCATTTACGTCATGATAAGCCTTTGGGGGCTGATAGGTTTTTGATAAAGAGGGCACCCAGACATTATCGATTTGTGCAATAATTTCTTTGTCGAAACCTTTATCGTTAAGGATAGAAATAATTGGGATAATAGTGTTTTC
Organism: Candidatus Rifleibacteriota bacterium; assembly: GCA_028689875.1. Lineage (GTDB taxonomy): Bacteria > Muiribacteriota > Ozemobacteria > Ozemobacterales > Ozemobacteraceae > MWDD01. The sequence goes on from JAQVCG010000045.1 coordinate 7,949, forward strand.
TGCTTCGCCCGGCACAATTATGTCAAAAATCAGCGATAGGGCGGCAGAATTAGAGGCTACTGCGGCACCGCCTGCAATTAATATAGGATGTCGGTTGCCTCGTTCAGAGGCTAATACCGGCATTCCCAAGGCGGCAAAAATGCCGGGGATTTTATCAAAATCACCTTCAAAGCTGAACGAAAACATTAAAACATCAAAATCGCCTAAAGGACGGCCTGTTTCAAATGAATAAAAAGGCGGGTTAAGGGGATTATCAGGCAAAAGAGCCGGAAAAAAACGTTCAACGCCAATGCCCGGTATAGAGCCAACAAGCCTATGCACGGTTAAAAAACCAAGGTTGCTCATTCCCAAAGAATAAAGATTGGGGTAAATAATAGCACAGCTGAGTTTGCCCGCAAATGTTATTTGAGAATAATGTTTTTCGCTATTCTTAAGCTGTTCTGCTATTGATTCAAAGTTATGTCTGTGTTTTAGGGACATTTTCAAAGAAAAATCGAGGGCCAAAGCCCTCGATTTTATTAGCTTTCAAAGTCGGTTTATCAACCGTTTCTTCTCTTTCGCAAAAAGGCCGGTATTTCGCGGGAATCTGCAATTGTCTGGTTACCATAAGTGCCGTTAGCAACTTGCTGAACCGGCTGTTGAACAGGAATTTGAGGCTGTTCAATAGGTCTGTTGGTAACTGTGCGAAGTTCTTCGATGATGCGTTTCTTGGGGTCAAGAGCTGCTCTGGCTTCTTCGCCGAAACCGGTAGCGATAACGGTAATTTTGATCTTTTCGCCCATTTCTTCGTTAATTGCAGTACCAAATATGATGTTTGCATCAGGATCAACGGCTTCTTGGATAATTGAACAAGCTTTGTTAACTTCGCCAAGACCAACATCGTTGCCTGCGGTGATGTTAAGAAGAACACCACGTGCACCCTGAATAGAAGATTCGAGTAACGGGCTGGAAATAGCCTGCTGGGCTGCTGTAACAGCGCGGTTTTCGCCTTCTGATATACCTATACCCATAAGGGCAGAGCCGGCTGTACTCATAATTGTTTTTACGTCTGCAAAGTCTATATTGATTGTGCCGGGCACTACGATAAGGTCGGAGATACCCTGAACACCCTGAAGCAATACGTTGTCGGCAAATCTGAATGATTCGATGAGAGACAGGTTGTCACCGGCAATGTCTATAAGTTTGTCGTTAGGGACAACAATAATCGCATCAACACGTTCTCTTAAATTTTTGATTCCAAGATCGGCTGCATTAGCTCGTTTACGGCCTTCGAAAGTGAAGGGTCTGGTAACAACAGCAACAGTGAGTGCACCAAGTTCTTTTGCAACTTCTGCAACTATAGGAGCGGCACCGGTTCCTGTCCCGCCGCCCATGCCGGCTGTAATAAATACCATGTCGGCTCCGTCAAGAGCTTGAGAGATTTTGTCTCTGTCTTCTTCTGCGGCTTTTTTGCCTATTTCATAGTTGGCTCCGGCTCCAAGACCTTTGGTGAGTTTGTCGCCGATTTGTATTTTCATTTTAGCCGGTGAGCCTGAAAGACACTGTGCATCAGTGTTGGCTACTATGAACTCAACGCCTGAAAGCCCGGCCTCAACCATTCTTGATACTGCATTGCAGCCGCCACCACCAACGCCAATAACTTTAATCTCCGCAGAATTGTCCACTGTTGTGTTGAAATCGAACACCATGCCTGCCTCCTGTTTGCCTAACGCCTAAATCTATCAAAATCTATCTTGAGTTGTTAGTGTATAACAATTTTTTTAATTTGTAAAGAACTTCTCTATAGCTGTGCGAATTTTATCAAAGAAGCTGTTAAACCTTCTTGTTTCGGGCACTGCACGCCTTTCATTTTGTGCACCATATCTAATTAATCCTATGGCTGTTGCAAATTGAGGACTTACAACTTTTTCGCGTATTCCGGTCACATTTATCGGGGTTCCGCGTCTTACCGGAAGATCAAGGATTTCACGGGCCTGTTCTATACAGCATTCCATTAAAGAGGTGCCCCCTGTTAACACGACTCCGGCCGGAATCATGTTCGGCGAGCCAACGTGTTCATCTATAAGATTTTTAACTTCGTAAAAAATTTCTTCTAAACGAGGTTCAATTATTTCTGATAAATAACGTTGTGAATATTCTTCTGAGCCTTCTCCGCCTGCTACAGGTATTTTCAGCATAAGTTTTTCGTCGGCCTTGTTAGGAAGCGCAACCCCGTGCTTAATTTTAAGGTTTTCCGCAACAGATGTAGATGCTTTTAATCCGACAGCAAGATCGTTTGTGATGAGTTTGCCGCCCATGTCGATACAGCCTGAGTGAATCACACATCCATTCTGGAATATTGTGACGTCTGTTGTGCCTCCGCCAATATCTACAAGCACAACGCCAAGTTTTTTTTCATCTTCGTTTAACACTGCAAGGCTTGATGCATAAGGCTGTAAAACAAGTTCTTCAACCTTTACGTCTGCATTTGCACAGCATTTCATAATGTTTTGAATTGCTGTAATAGCGCCTGTCACAATGTGCACGTGTGCTTCGAGGCGACTGCCTACCATGCTTATCGGATTGTGTATCTCTTTTTGTTCGTCTACCACAAATTCACGTGGCAAAATATGTATTATGTCTTGATGAGCAGGTATTGTAATAGCGGTTTTAGCGTTTTCTACTGCTCTGTCGATGTCTTCTGAGGTTATCTCTTGATTGTTCCCCTTGATAGCCACAACGCCTTGGCTGTTTATAGAGTTGATATGTGCGCCGGCAATGCCTACATAGGCGCTTTCAATCACTATGTTAGCAACAGATTTATCTGCTTCTTCAAGAGCATCAATGATTGCTCTTGTTGTGCGTTCGATATCAACTATTGCGCCTCTTTTAACCCCGTCGCCTGAGGGGGCTATGCCGACTCCGAGAACATTAACGGTGTTCTTGTCTGTGCATTCGGCTATAATTGCGCAAACCTTCGTTGAGCCTATGTCAAGACCTATTATTAAATCGTCCACGAGTAGGGAGCTCCTGAATGTTAACTTCCTAAAACTTTTTCGGGCGAACAACAATATGATCGCCCCGCATATCAAGGTAGAAAGGTTCTACATTATTTTTTCTTAGATTGTCAAGGAGTGCATTTAAAAAATCATACCGCTTTTTAAAATCATTGGCACTTCTAGGATACACTTTTTCGCCATTGAACATTATTAGATAGGGATTTTGAACGCTTGAAAAATTTATTTCAGAAATATTTTTTAATATTTTTTCGCCAAGTTGAGTAAGCCATTTTTGTGCAATAAAATAATTGTCGTTTGTTAATAACGAACTGCCGGCAGTTAAAGTGGCTGTATCTATTCCGGTAATAATAGGCAAGTCTTTCTCTCCCATGCCCTCGGTGCTGATTATTATTCCATCTTCGGCGATTTCATAAAAAGCAAGACCAACTTTAACGTAATATTTGGGGATTCTTTCGGTAACGCTGATTTTAATCTTATAAAGTCCCTCGAATTCGATGTTTGCATCTTTTATATGAGCTTCTTTTAAAAGATTATTAGCGGCCAATTCGCGATTTACACTGAAAATGTTCATTGCAGGCGCAAGACCTGCTATTTTAATTATGTCTTCTTTTGTAAAATAATTATTTCCGGCAACCGCTAATTCCTTAACTTCAAAATATGAAGTTTTGAAAAAAAGATAATTTAGGCGGGTTACTGCCACGTAAAGTAACGACAATATTATTAAAATAAACCCCAGGGTTTTTAACTGCGGCAAAAAGCGCGAAAAGCCTAATTTGAGGGCTTTGTTGCGTTTGTTTTTAAGCTTCTTTCGAGTGTCTTCCGAAAGATTTTTCATTACAGGCATTTGGCTGCCCGGTGTATATTTTGGATAACCCATGATGGGTGAAGTATATCAGAAATGATTTTGTTTAACAATAACAAGAGTATTAAGATGTTCTAAGTTATTTCATTTTGCCGGTTGTGTTTTAATTTTTTCTAATGTAGTATAATTTTGCTTAAACACTGTATAAAGGTGACAAGATGAAGATAGTAATTTCCGATAAAAGCGGGCAGGTATTATACGATGGAAGTCCCGATTTACATGGTGACGGAATAGTGATCGGAAGTGCTCCGACATGCGATATTCGTTTAAATAAAATTGGCGTAGCGGCGGCTCATGCTCAACTCAGATACAATGCCGACGGAGTTTTAACACTTCAAGATTTGCAGAGTCCTATGGGAACTCTGGTCGATGGCGTTCGTTTGCAGCCAGGTTTTATTACTGCAATAAAACCCGGTGCTTTTTTGGAGCTGAGCGATGATATTTTTGTTACGTTGCAGCCCGAAGCCGACGACATCTATTTAGCAAATTCAGACAATAAGCTTTTTCCGTTTTTTTTGAACAGTAACGAAAATTTTGTGCGCAAATTGTTTGGTGCTATACGCGCAAGGCTGCCAAGAGAGCATTATCAGTCTATTTCGGCTGCCGAAGGTGAAATTGTTACTCGAATAAAAGAGTTAGCGGCGGTTTCTGAAGTTGCCGGGGCATTAAATTCGTTCACAAGTCTGCCGCGATTGTTAGATTTTTCATTAGAAATGGCAATAGCCGTAACCGGTGCCGAACGTGCGATGCTTTTGCTTTACAACGAAAACTTGAAGCGCTTAGAAACCATGGCAACCTCTAATTTCGTGCCCTCTGATTTAGCTGATGATATGCAGTCTATCGGCACATTCGTGAATAAATGTTTTGAAGAGGGAAAAGCCTTATCGGGGTCTGCGCACTTGTTCAAATCTCTTGCAACAAGGCGCAGCAAATCATTAGAAGAAGCAAGTATTTCAGCTGTTGCTGCGGTTCCGTTAAAAGAGCTTGGCACCGACATAGGCGTGCTTTATGTTGATACAAAAAACCATAACAACGTCATGAGCGGAAGAACCGAAGAATTGCTCAAGATATTAGCGTCACAGGTGGCAATAGCCATAAATCGAACTAAAATGTTTCACGAAGCGACCACCGACACAATTACCGGAATAGCAAATCAAAATTTGTTTTTAAGAAGGCTCAGCGAAGAGTTTTGCCGTGCACAACGTCATCAAAAAGACATTTCTTTGATTTTGATGGATATTGACCATTTGAAATCATTGAGCGAATCCTATGAAGAAAACGTTTCTAATTGTGTCTTAAAAGAAGTAGGCAAAATATTTCGAAGTGCAACAAGAATACACGATGTGGTTGCACGCGTCGGAGCAGAGACTTTCGCTATGATACTTCCCGAAACTCCATACACAGGAGCTCTGGTGGTGGCAGAAAAACTCAGAATCAATTTGGGCAAAACGATTATAAGAATCGAAGGGCACAGCATTCAAGTTACGGGTAGTTTCGGAATCGGCGCAAGTTCGGCAACAACATTTAAACCTGCCGATCTTTTAAAAGTGTCTGAAAAGGCCCTTAAGCTGGCCCGAAAACGGGGCGGCAATCAAATAGCTTAAAGATGGGTGGTCTATGTTTAATCCGTTAGATATTCTTACTAATGACCAAAAAATGAAAAAAATGGCTGAACTTGAGAGGCTTGCAGGGTTTTCGCCTGCGGCCTCAGATAACAAGTTCAACGATGTAGCCGAAAAAATTGGCAAAAGCATAGTTGATACGGCAAAAGATAATGCCGAAAAAGCAAATGAAGACAAGTATTGGGTTATATATAAACGCTTTGTAAACGCTTTTGAAAGGCATGAACGCCCTTTTGCTTTGTTTTTAGGCGATTTTTTAGATGTAATGCTCGGCGGTTCTTTGCAAACGAAGATTGTTAAAGAACTGATCGAAGAAAAAATTAACAAAATGCGCAAGGTGAGAGAGGCTGCTGCTATTGAAGAGGCGGTTTCGAAAAAACATAATGTGCAAAGAAAAAGGTCGCCTTCGTCAGAAATTAAAATCGGCGGCGAAAAGCGCTTATATTTGCAGCATTTTATAAAGCGCAAATACTTTTTGTCGGCGCTGTTTTTAGATAGCGATGAATACACAAATTATAAAAAGCTGGTCAAACAAATTGAAGAAGCCTGCGGCGAAATTGTAAAAGAAGAAGTGCCGGCAAATGAATGTGCTCGAAGAGAAAAGTTAACGCAGATAATCGGGCAACTCAAATACGAAATTTCGCAGCATGACGTATTGTATATCTGGAAATTATTGTCGGCTGACGAATTTAAACTGCTAGACTGGATGTATAGCGAATGCAAAAATCTAAATCTGGTAAGGCCGGCTTTTTATGAAGACCTTGATATAGCTTACCAAAACGGCAAAAAAATGCTCAAGCTGCTTATAAGCGATGTTAAAGGGGAGTTTCCGCCTGACGAAAATAAGCAGGATGCTTACGAAGACTATTTAAGAGATATTCTCGAAATATATTTGTATCACCATTTTGTGATTAAGCATTTCAACCAAAGAATGCCAAAAATCAGTCTTAAAGAGTTCGAAACACTTAAGACAGATTTGACTGATAAAATCGGAAGCTTAAGAAGCGAAAATGATGCCTTGCGTGCAGAAATTGCTAAGCTTAATGTTGAAAAAGATCAATTTGCGGCAGAAGCAAGAATGCTGAGAAATGAAAACGAAAAGCTTTTGCAGCAAGTTGAAAAGCTCGACCCGAATGAAGTTAGAAGAAAATTGCAGGCCGCTGAAGCAAAAGTGAACTCTGCAAAAAAAGAACTGCAAGAAACATTGCAAGAAGATGCAGAACTCAGAACCGATATGCGTGAGCTTGACGAAGAAGTGCAGGAACTGACCGACAAACTCAGAAAACTTAATGCGATTCCCGATGAAAATGCAAACTCGGTCGAGGGACTGTTAGAAGGTAAAAGAGTAGTGATTTTTGGCGGAGTGGGCAGAGATCATTATTGGAACACGCTAAAAGAAGCCGGGGTCAAAAACGAAGACTATGAATGGTATGAGGGCTATCATACAATCAGTCTTGCGCGAACAGCCGAAATAGTTGGAAGGGTAGACCTGGCTGTGGTTGTAACAAGCTATGCGGGCCATTTGCTGCTGTATCAGGTAAGACCTTGCATTAAGCCTCATCAGCACTTCTTTAAAATTCATAACAGCGGTGCCGGTTCACTCAGAGCCGAAATACTTAAAACATTTAAGAAGTAACTTTGTGGGCGTCTAATACTGTTTGCTCTATGTTGGGTTCAACTTCTTTAGGCGGTATAAGCGCTTTCCAAAAAGAAACAAACTCGATGTTTTTTCTTTTGCTGACCAGCGGTACAGGTGTCAGACCCCACAGATAGAGGCTGTCGCTTATAAACAAGCTTTTAAGCCTGTTAATGACGTTTATTTGAACGTTCGGGTCGGTAATTATTCCGCCCTCTGGAACCAAATGTTTTTCGGCTTCAAACTGAGGCTTAATAAGGGCAATTATGGCGCCTTCTTTTGTAAGCAGCTTTGTGGCTTTAGGGAGAATGTGTTCAAGAGATATAAAAGAAACGTCGGTGACAATTAAATCAAAATTTTCAGGAAACTCGCTTGTATCCATTGTTTTAAAGTTGGTTTTATCTTTTATTATAACTCTCGGGTCGTTCTGAATTTTTGGGTCTAAAAGTTGGCGGCCGACGTCAAGCGCAACAACTTCTTTTGCACCGTTAAACAACAGAACATCAGTGAAGCCGCCGGTTGAAGCCCCAATGTCGAGGCATCTGAGGTTTTTAGGCGAAACCGAAAAGTCTTTAAGTGCTTTTTCGAGCTTTAATCCGCCCATCGAAACCCATTTACAATGACGCGGTTTATGTTCTAACAAGGTTTCGATCGGAATTTTCTCGCCTGCCTTGTTCCAGAGATGGTCTTTTGTTCTAATTTCACCCGACATGATTAGTTTGCGTGCCATTTCGAGGTTGTCGGCTAACCCTTGTTGTACTGTCATTTCATCTACGCGAGCCTTTTTTGCCATTAGCGCCACCTTAATAATTGCAAAATTCTAAAATTCAAATTATAATAGATAACTGAGGAAATCAATAGGATATATTATGTTTGAGAAAAAATGTGATCAATGCTCTGCCAAAATTGAAATACCCGATAACTATTCGGCTCCTTTTGTGCAGTGCCCCGGATGTGGTTCACACCAAAGGTATCAAAAACCTAAAGATTTAAACGAACCCGAATACAAATTGGGAAGCGCAAAAGTTAGTGCCGAAGCGCTTAGAATACCGGGCAAGGTTTTAGATGATTCAAAAATTTTCGAAGACGCCGTAGGAAAAGCCGGGTTAGATGAGGTTTATAAGCAAGTTGCCATTTATATGAGCGAAAAAAATATTGCAAAGCGCAGAACTATAAAAAGTAAGTCTATTCAAACTTTTATGCGCAAATTTAAAATTTCTGCCGATATGACCTCTCACATGCTTGATTATGCAGAAAAAGCACCCGAAACCCAAGAAATAACCGTTGCTTTGCATCGCAAAAAAATTATTATTGCCGGTGTTGTTTCGGCTTTATGTGTGGCGCTGCTGATAGGGCTTATGCTGGCTTTTGTCTGATTATTTTGAATTGTTATTTGAAGTATCTTGTGATAATATTCGCAAATGGATAAAAATTTTGATGATTTGGCCGAAAACCTTAAATTCGGGGTTTACGGCTCAGGCAAAGGCGAAGTGCGCTTGTCTGTTTTAAAATATGACATAACGCGCAATATCCCCGAAATCGAATCTGAAAAAGCGTTGAACATTTTAGATGCGGGCGGGGGTATGGGGCAGATTTCGCGTTGGTTAGCCTCAAAGGGCCACAATGTGATTCTGGCCGATATTTCTGAGCAAATGCTTGCGATTGCAGAAGAAGAAAACAAAAATGAGTTGCTGCAAGAAAAAATTAAAATTCTTAATGCATCGATTCAAGAATTGCCGCAGCTTTTAAAGAGGCAGACTTTTGATTTAATTCTTTTGCACGGAGTCATTGAATGGATGGAAAAACCAATAGAAGGTTTTGAGTGCCTTATTCCTCTCTTAAAGGCAAACGGCATTGTTTCGTTATTGTTTCACAATCTTGATAAGCTTATTATGAAATGGGGAATAAATTCTCAGTATGAAAAGGCTCTGGCAGGGAAACCTTGTGGCACGAAAAAGCTTACGCCCTGCAATTCCTTAAGTTACAGAGATTTAGAGCCGGTTTTCGGCAAAAATAGGTTTGATGTGGTCTCAAAAGCAGGGGTCAGAATATTTTACGGCTTTTTTGCAAAACTCACGACTGATAGTGTTGCAGAGACTTTTGAATTAGAAAAAAAATATCTTTATACTGAACCGTTTGCCTCTATGGGTGAGCATATTCATTACATTTTACGTAAAAGAGCTTAAAGCAGAATTATGAAAAACAACGAACAGACGAAAGAGTTAGAAACACTGCCGATTTCAAGGCTGTTGTTAAAGTTTGCAATACCGGCAATGACCGGAACCTTTGTTAACTCAATGTATAATGTGGTCGACAGAATGTTTTTGGGTCACTATGTCGGCGAAATGGGCATAGCCTCCACAACTATTGTAATGCCGATGATGATGATTGTTATGGCAGTCGGTATGCTGATTGCTTTTGGAACCAACTCACAAATATCTATAAGACTTGGCGAAAAAAAATATGACGAAGCCGAAAAGCTTTTGGGGCAGGGCTGGTTTATGTTCGTTACTACTTCTTTGCTTATAACTGTATTTTCTATATGGAATATGGATACGCTGCTTAGGCTGTTTGGCGCAAGTGATAATGTTCTGCCCT
>JAQVCG010000136.1 GCA_028689875.1 Candidatus Rifleibacteriota bacterium
TTAGACGCAATGGTGTTTTTAATTTTTGTTTTAATAGGTATTCTTACATTTAATGAAGCTTTTTATTATTATAAACTTCTATTCGATTTAGGTGACACAGGCTTAAGTTTTATATGTGAGTATATGAAAATCTCTTGGTTTAAATCTGTTGCAGTTTTTTGCTTGTTAGGAGTTAGTTTGTTATGGATAACAGAATTTATAGACGAAGACTGTGATTATAATGAAGTTGCAAAAAAGGGCAGAGGCTTATGGATATTTACAATGTTTATTGTAATAATATCCGGCGCATTAATAATACCTTCAGAAAACTTTGATGATGATAAAAATTTTGGCGTTATCTTAAAAGAACGCGCTGATGTTTCTCATTATGAGGGTGGTATAATTGCTTCAAATAATTCTGAATTTAATAAAGATTTAAGTGAAACATTAAACATTTCGCCTATAACTTATGCACGAGAAAAGATACAGGGCTTAAAAAAAATCATATTGGTAGACCTGCGGGCACGGGAAAAATATGATGAATGGCACGTTAATGGTTCCTATAATTACCCTATTGATGCTATTGCTCTTTCATTAGATAGATTCAGAAAATTTGAAAGAATAGTTTTGTTAGGTTCAGATGAAGAAACTTCAGAGGCATATAAACTGCTCAATAATGCCAAATTTACTAATGTTTATATTTTAGAAGGCGGAATTGAAGGTTTTAAAGATGAAATTTTAAATGAAGAAAAGGCTTTGTCAGAAAAAATAAATGAAGAAGAAAGGTTGGAACGAGAAGCTTGGCATAAAATGTTTGAGGGCTCAACATCCTCTTCAAGCACCGCTGAACCAATAAATTTAAATAGTCTAATAGGGGCTGATTAAATAGAAAATAATTTTGTACGGGGTATTGCGCTAACTGAATTTATATGTTATAACATAATTAGTCACATAAGAGACACGCCGAAGTATTTATAACTAGTATGGTTTTACAAATGTGTTTCTTTTGTGAATGTTTTGCTCGTATAAGTATATAGTAACCAGTAAGGAGCGTCCTCATGCGCAAGCTATCTTTAGCATTTCTTGTGTCTATTTTTGTTTCATCGTTTTTTAACAGTGTTTCGGCTGCAGACCTTTCGCAATTTAGCGATAAATTAAGCCAAATTACCGATGTAAAACTTCAAACCACTTTAAAGAATAGTATTCAAGCCGGTTTAATAGAAACCGAAGAAGATTTTGATAAAGTCGTTGCAAGAGCAGAATCTTCTGCTAACAGCAATTCTACTATTTATTATTCTGCATATGACAGAGCAGCTGATGTAACTTCAATGAGTAAAAAAATCTCCTCATTGGTTAACCCCATTCGTAAGCTTGATAAAGATGCTGTAAAAGTTATCAAAAATGAAAAGAACAATACTGATAAGCTTTTTCAAGATTTAACTACAGATCTTCCTAAAAGCTACAAAGCAACAATCGACCTTTGCAATAAGTTTAATCCTAAAGTAGGGACCGCCGAATTAAAATCAAACGGCAAGGCAATTGATGCATATTTTCAATCAATCAAAAATGATCCTTGCATTCAGCATGCTCTATCTGTTACCAACACCTCTGTTGAACAACTTAAACAGAATTGGTTCGGTGCAGGCGCCGGTTTTGAACACGTAATTGCCGGTGAAATCAAAGGTAGTAAAGTAAGCGGTTACCATTGGTGGTATAGATTTTATGATGATGAACGCCGTGGTCATGCTGAAGTAATCAATGCTGTTGCCGGTATTGGCAATCCTAATATCTACACTGGTAGCTTTACCTGGGATCCCGATGGAAATGGTCCTCTTCCCACTTGCAGAAAACCCAAAGGTGGTTTCACTACAATAAATTCTGCTCAAGCTCTTCTTGCAATGGGTCATATAGCAATTGAAACAGTAAGAAGTTTGAATAATGGTAAAGTTCTGGGTGCTTTCACTTTCCACGCAGACATCAACGGTGAATCATTTACTTGGCAGATGTATACTCTCAACGGAACTATTCGTTCTATGTATCCTATGACAAGCAGCAAACACAATAAAACCAATAGCAAATTGATCGTGTATGAATACGATGAAGAATAAGTAATTTTGGTTTTGGTACTGATAAGTTCTTTTAAACGGTCCGATTTATTCGGACCGTTTATTTTATTTATTAAATAAGTGGCACACAAGTAGAAATATTTGATTCATTTATCGAAGTTTTAACAATTTTAATATGTGCATTATATAATTCATAGAGCATTTCGCTGGTTATAATATCATCGGTTTTGCCACTGGCAACTATTTTCCCTTTTTTTAAAAAAATAGAAAAATCAGAGGTCCAAAGAGCATGTTCGGGGTAATGTGTTGTCATTATACAGGTTATACCTGTTTGAGAAAGCTCTTTTAGTTTTTTTAATAGCATTAGTTGATTTCCGTAGTCGAGACCTGTCACCGGTTCATCAAGTATTAAAATTTCTGCCCTTTGAAGGAGCGCTCTGCATATCATTACAAGCTGTTGTTCCCCTCCGCTTATCTCGTTATAAGGGCGCTCTGATAAATGTATTAAATTCATTTTCTCAAGCATTTCAGCTGCTTCAAGGTAATCTTCATGGCTTGTAATGCAAAATACTCCGGAATAAGGAAGTTTTCCCATTGCTACTATGTCTATAACTTTGTAAGCAAATACAGCTTTGTGTTTTTGTGGTACATAAGCAAGCTTTTTTGCACGTTCTTTTAGAGACATAGAATCTAGGTTCGCTTGAAATACCTCTATTGTGCCTGTTTGTCGTTCCAATAATCCTAGTATAAGTTTTAAAAGAGTGGTTTTACCGCTGCCATTGGGGCCTAGTATAGATACAATAGAGCCTGCGTCAATTTTTAAAGAAATATTATCTATAATTTTTCTTTCATTGCTATATGAAAAAGAAAGATCTGTTACCTTAAGTGAATCCATGTTAGTTCCACCTGTTGTTCGTGTTAATAATTACAAAAATGAAAAAGGGAATCCCAATAATTGAAGTAACTATTCCAATTGGTATTTCTGTGCTAAAAAGCCCTCTGCAAAGGGTGTCGATAAATAAAAGGTATACACTGCCCAATAAAGTTGAAAACAGTAATAAAAACTTATTGTTGTGTCCTACAATCATTCTTGAAATATGTGGAATCATAAGCCCCACCCAGCTTATCATTCCGCCAATTGAAACAGTCAAAGAACAACATAAAGTTGTTGTAATTATTAATATGTTTCTGATTTTTGATACATTTATACCCAATGAAGTTGCTTCTTCGTCGCCCATGCTTAAAACATTTAAATAATTAGACAAAGAAATTATTAAACCTATTCCAATTATCAATATAGGAGCGCAGATTTTAATTACAGGCATAGTTACTGAAGAGAATCCTCCCATTAACCAGTAAACTATGTTGGGAAGTTCATTTTTGGTATCTGCAATGTATTTAACAACAGAAAGAAGCGATGTAAAAAGTGTCGAACTAATGACGCCTCCCATTATAAGCATGACCAACCTATTGCCCGGAAAAAATCTGGATAAAAATAAAGCCGCAACAACAGCCAAAATTCCAAAAACAAAGGCTCCTATTTGTGCGGCAAGCATAGTTGGACTGAGAAGCATGCCTAAAGACGCTCCAAAGGCAGCTCCGGCTAGGACTCCCAAGAGAGCCGGTGAAACCAAGGGATTCATAAACATGCTTTGATAAGCTGCTCCTGAAACAGATAAAGCAGC
>JAQVCG010000046.1 GCA_028689875.1 Candidatus Rifleibacteriota bacterium
GAAAGCATAAGTATTTTTTGTTCCGGCGATTTTTGAATCTGCACTCAGCAAGTAATTTTTGGTAAAAGCCGTATTGCCCCTTTGGTTTTTGGCATACCCTTCATTCAACGGAGTAATGGCATAGTTTGATTCTGTAACATTTATATCTAACTTTGAATTATTAATTACATCGTAGGCTCCAACTTTGTTAAGGGCATCACCGTAAGTAACGCTGAGCTTGTCACCCATAGCTGACAATGCAATATCATGAGGAACCTCCGACAAAGCGATCTCACGAGTTGAGTCAATGGTGCCGCTGTATTGGTCTACACAATGAATATTACTATTTGCAGCAGTGCCATCAGATGTCGCCACATAAAGATAATCAGTTTTTCTTGTGTTTACATGTACTATTGAATCATTTTCCGGAGCAAGCTTGAAAATATTGTCATCTGGGATTTTTGTGGAATATTTATTGGCAGCAAACTCTTGGCAGTCAAGAGATACGACAGAAGGTGAAGCTATATCATCAACAATAAAGCTGTTTGATTCCTGGGAATAAACAACGTATTCAGGCTTCATTGAATCTGGGGATTTTGCTCGCGGTAAACTACTCAAGCTCAAAACAACTTCCCTTAAAGTTTTATCAGAGGCATCAAAAAGATACATGCCGGAGTTTTTATCAACCAAACAGATGTATTTTCCGTCTCCGCTGTATTCTATATCAGTTAAATCAATCGAAGCGGTATTAATAACCGTTTTATTTTTGATTATTTGCTCTCTTACATTTTGAAATGTCAAACAAAAATCTGAAGCACCAGAAATTTGCAATAATGTACAAATAGTTTCTCCGTCCGGCGAAACCGCAACATCAATTATTGTATCTGTTCCAAAATTATGAAATTCTTCATATTTTGGCAGTTGTGCACCGTACATCGGCATTCGAGCAACCACAAAAGTTGAAGCTCCAATTGGCCCAAAATACAAATTTCCGTCGGCTCCGGCAACAAGAAAATTAACCTTTGAAGTATCTATAGAACCGTAAACGCCCACATCGTAACTCAAAGAAGAAGCTGGGGTCCGACCTGAAGAATTAGTAGCTGAAGGAATTGCTGAAGTATAACTGTCTGCGAAGATATCACCGTCTGAAGATTTCGTTAAAGAGTAAACCAAGGCACCGTCAGGGCGCATCGCAGTTAAAAATGGCCTGTTTAAATAATTTCTTATGACAGAATCTTTTGAGCTGTCTAATGTAAACCTACCGGCAGGTAGGAGCGAAGTATAAGTAGCTAACTCAGCATAATATTTCAAGTCATCTTTATTTGTGTTTAACCCATAAACCCCAGACGCACCATAAATAAACAAAGTTTTGTTATTGGGGTGAGGCAAAACAAAAGATGGTCTTTTGCTCAAATTTGAACTAGTTGGGAAATCTATAGTTTTGCTTAAATTTACCATCCCCGTATAAGGGTCAAATGATAATACTTTGTTTTGACGTGCATCTACCGCCCAAACATGCTGCTGCGAAACAGTAGGCACTGTAACCAAAGAAACTAAAGTAAATGTCAGTTCTTCTTCAACATCAGTTGCGTTAGGCAAAAGCCTTGCCGTCACAACCAACGACTTTAATCCATTTAACCCTCTTACATATTTAGGAGGTAGATCGCCATCTGGTGCAAGATACACATCGTCGTCGACAGCAACATCAACTTGGTAGGTGTAAACGACCTCTTCAACAGTTGTGTCCTTAGTGAACGATGCCGGCTCTAAAGTTGTATCAATAAATTGCAGCTGATCTGAGCCGCTTTTCATGTATGCATAATGATAATTAGGCAAAGTATTTATTAGCTTTTGCTCATTGTTTGCTGCCGAAGTTTCTAAGTTAAGCCTTGATCTGGCAAGCATTCTAAGCTTTTCGGAATGAACAATTCGCTCTGTCAATTTTTCGCCGCTCTGCATCGTACCGACCACAGGTAAAAGACAATAACCGACTATCAAAGACGCCACAAGCGCTTCGACTAATGAAAAACCTTTTCTGGTGCGCAAAATAGCCCCAGCAACAGAAAAGAAGTATGTACACAATCTATACATGAATGTCTCTCCAGAATATCTCTGCCCTAATTGTAACACAAAATTACTTAATTCTAAAAGAAGTAACACTATTTATCTAGATTCTTCACCTTAGATCTCTTACACACTCTGAGATTTTTTAAAAAAGTACTTTTCAAAATTAAAACTAAATGATATATTAGCACTCATTAAAGTCGAGTGCTAATATACTTAATAATTCAAATCAATCTTAAAGGAGATTCTTTAATATGGCCGCTAAACAACTAAAATACGGCGAAAACGCTCGCAGAGCTCTCGAAAAAGGTGTTGACACCGTTGCTAATGCAGTTCGCTCAACACTTGGTCCAAAGGGATGTTATGCTATTCTTAACAAAAGCTTCGGCAGCCCTACCGTGACTAATGACGGGGTTATGATTGCAAAAGAAATCGAAGTAGAAGATCGTTTCGAAAATATGGGCGCACAGCTTGTTAAAGAAGTCGCCAGCAAAACAAACGACATCGCCGGTGACGGCACCACTACCGCTACGGTTCTTGCTCAAGCTATTGTTCACGAAGGTTTCAAGAACACAGTTGCAGGAGCTACTCCCATTTACATTAAAAAGGGGATCGAAAAAGCTGTTGCAGCAGTAGTTAAGACACTAAAAGAACAGTCAAAACGCATTGATGACAACAAAGACAGCGTAGCACAGGTAGCTACAATTTCTGCCAGAGACACCGAAATCGGCAAAGTAATTGCAGAAGCAATGGACAAAGTCGGCAAAGACGGTGTCATCACTGTTGAAGAAGCAAAAAGCTTTGATACAACTCTTGATTTTGTTGAAGGTATGGAATTCGACAAAGGTTATGTAAGCCCTTATATGGTAACTGATCCAGAAAGAATGGAAGCGGTTTTAGAAAATCCTTATATTCTTATAACTGACAGCAAAATTAACAACATTAAAGATATACTTCCGGTTCTCGAAAGCATCGTACAAACCAAACGCCCGTTGCTTATAATCGCCGAAGACATCGAAGGCGAAGCATTAGCCACTTTGGTTGTTAACAAATTGCGCGGCACTTTCAACTGTGTAGCCGTAAAAGCTCCTGCTTTTGGTGACAGACGCAAGGCTATGCTCGAAGATATCGCTGTTATGACAGGCGGCGAAAAAATCAGCGAAGAAGTCGGACTCAAACTTGAAAACGCTAAAATAGATAACTTAGGCATGGCAAAGAAAGTTGTTATCAGCAAAGAAACAACCACAATTATTGAAGGCGCCGGTGATCCATCAGCTGTTCAAGCCAGAATCGGGCAGATTAAAGCTGAAATCGAAAGAAGCTCAAGCTCATACGACAAAGAAAAACTTCAAGAACGCTTAGCTAAGCTTTCTGGCGGCGTTGCAGTAATTAAAGTCGGTGCAGCAACTGAAACAGCAATGAAAGAAAGAAAAACTCGTGTTGAAGACGCTTTAAGCGCTACAAGAGCAGCTGTTGAAGAAGGTGTTGTTGCAGGCGGCGGAGTTGCTTTACTCAATGCACTCAAAGGACTGGACAGCCTTACTGTTGAAGGCGATGAAAAAATCGGAGTTGACATTGTAAGAAAAGCACTGCAAAAACCGATTCATTTCATTCTTTCCAATGCAGGCCTCGAACCGGCTGTTATTATTGAAAAAATCAAAGAAGCTAACAAAGACGGCTACGGCTACAACGTTCTCACAAACGAATATACCGACATGTTTGCTGCAGGCATCATAGATCCTGCGAAGGTTACACGTTCTGCGCTTCAAAACGCCTCTTCAATCGCAGCAATCCTTATGACGACTGAAGTTCTTGTAGCTGACATACCTGAAGAAAACAAAGGCGGAGCTCCTATGGGTATGGGTGGCATGGGCGGAATGGGCGGTATGGGTGGCATGGGCATGCCCGGAATGATGTAAAAACACACGATTGGCCTTTTCCCTTAAAAAATGAATTCGTGCAGTGCACGTATAATTAAATTTAAACATAAAGGAAATTTATAATATGAATCTCAAACCATTAAATGATCGCGTAATCGTAAAACCTCAAGAAGCAGTTGAAATGTCTAAAGGCGGAATTATTCTTCCCGACACCGCAAGCAAAGAAAAGCCCATGGAAGGCATTATAACAGCTGTAGGACCCGGCAAAATGTCAAAAGACGGTAAAAGAATGCCTCTCGAAGTAAAAAATGACGACAGAGTAATTTTCTCAAAATATGCCGGAACAGAAATTAAAGTTGATGGCGAAACCTATTTGATTATGCGAGAAGAAGACGTTTTGGCGATAATTGCCTGATAAGACGAAAGAAAAGGATGTTCTAAAATGACAGCAAAACAGCTCAAATATTGGGAAGACGCAAGAAGCTCTCTCGAAAAGGGCGTTGATATAGTAGCGAATGCAGTTCGAGCAACATTAGGGCCCAAAGGTTGCTATGCAATCTTAGACAAAAAATTCGGCAGTCCGACAGTGACAAACGACGGTGTAACAATTGCGAAAGAAATCGAAGTTAGCGATAAGTTCGAAAATATGGGTGCACAGTTGGTAAAAGAAGTTGCAAGCAAAACAAACGATGTCGCAGGTGACGGAACGACAACTGCAACTGTTTTGGCACAGGCCATAATTCACGAAGGCTTTAAGAACTGCGCCGCAGGAGCCAACCCGACTTATTTGAAACGCGGAATCGAAAAGGCAGTTAATTCTGTGGTTGAAGAAATCAAGAGACTTGCACAAAAAGTTGACGACAACAAAGACAGCGTTACTCAGGTTGCCACTATTTCTGCGCGCGACAAAGAAATTGGCGCACTTATAGCAGATGCGATGGATAAAGTGGGCAAAGACGGTGTTATAACTGTTGAAGAAGCTCAAAGTTTTGATACAACACTGGAGTTTGTTGAAGGGATGGAATTTGATAAGGGTTATATAAGCCCTTACATGATCAGCGACCCCGAAAGAATGGAAGCCATTCTCGACAATCCATACATACTTATTACCGAAAGCAAAATTAACAATCTGCAAGAAATATTGCCGATACTTGAAAAAATCGTTCAGGTTAAAAAGCCTTTATTGATTATTGCTGAAGATATCGAAGGCGAAGCACTTTCAACTTTGATTGTTAATAAGCTGCGCGGAACCTTTAACTGTGTCGCAGTTAAAGCACCCGGTTTCGGAGACAGAAAGAAAGCAATGCTTGATGATATAGCAGTGCTTACCGGCGGTCAAAAAATAACTGACGACTTGGGTATGAAGCTTGAAAACGTTACAATTAACCAGCTTGGCCAAGCAAAAAAAGTTGTTGTTGCAAAAGATCAGACAACTATCGTGGAAGGCTTAGGCGATGCACAGGCTTTAAAGAACAGAATTGGACAGATTAAAGCCGAAATGGAACACAGCACAAGCTCTTATGACAAAGAAAAATATCAAGAACGACTTGCAAAATTGGCAGGTGGCGTAGCAGTTATCAAAGTTGGCGCAGCTACCGAAACTGAAATGAAGGAACGAAAAACTCGTGTTGAAGACGCATTAAGCGCAACAAGAGCAGCCGTTGAAGAAGGCGTTGTCGCAGGCGGCGGCGTAACCTTTATCAATAGCTTAAAGGTTCTTGATAAGCTTGAAACTGAAGTCAGCCCTGAAGAAAAAGTTGGCGTAAACATAGTTAAAAAGGCACTTTATGCTCCAATGAGCATGATTCTTTCAAATGCCGGTCTGGAACCTGCCGTAATAATCGAAAAGGTAAAAGAATCTGGGAAACCCGGTTTTGGATATGATGTTGTGACTGATTCGTTAACAGACATGTTCAAAGCGGGCATCATTGACCCGGCAAAAGTTACTCGTTCTGCGTTGGAAAACGCTTCTTCAATTGCATCAATACTTCTTACAACTGAAGTTTTGGTCGCTGAAGCTCCTGAAAAGAAAAAAGATTCTTGCAGCTGCGGACACGACCACGAAGAAATGTATTGATAAAAGGCTTGTTTAAGCAAAAATATAATCGTAGCGGCAAAAGGCGCAAACCTTAGCCGCTGCGGCTTTAACAAAGTGAACGACAGAGTTATGGAAGATATCTTAAACGAAAGACAAAAAACGGTTCTTAAAGAAGTTTGCGAATCCTTTATCTTAACAGGGATTCCAATAGGTTCCCGCGTCTTGTCTAAGTCAAGCAAACTGTCATGTTCACCGGCCACGCTAAGAAATGAAATGGCAGACTTAGAAGAAATGGGCTTTTTATGCTCACCTCACACTTCTGCCGGTAGGGTTCCAACAGAAAAAGGATACAGATTTTATGTTAACTTTCTTGTGGAATTCGAAAAAATTGGACAAAAAGAAGACAATTTAATAAAAAAAATTGCTGATATTTCTAAAGAGAATAGTTTAAAACAACAAGATATTTTAAAATCTGCAGTTAAATATGCTTGTGAAAAAACTCATCTTGCAGGAGTATTACTTGTTCCGCAGCAAGAACACTCTGAACTGAGATCTGTTAAATTATTTAGAATACTAAGCGATAAAGCAATGCTTGTTACAGTTGACGACAGCGGAAATATAAGCAATGAAATAGTAACAGTGCCAACTGAAACTTCTGATGATGTATTAGAAAAACTATCAGTGCTATTAAATGCACAGTTGTGTAATAAGCAATATCATCAATATGAGCAAGAGTATATAGAAAAGACTCGTATGCTGATATCCAGATACAACAACCTGCTTTCTCAGCTTGTTAAAAAAGTTCAGAGAGCAGGAAGCGAATCTGCAGAAGACTCTATATTTATGGAAGGATTTTTAAATTTTTTCGACCAACCTGAGTTTAATGATCCTAACAAGATGAAACAAATGGTGGCTCTGCTGAATCAAAAAGACAATTTATTGAACTTACTGGCAAAATCGCTTGAAAGTAAAAGCGAGATTGTGGTAAATATAGGCTCCGATACAGGTCTTGCAATTAAAGACATGTCTTTGGTAACCGCAAGGTACCAAGGCCCCAACAGCACATTCGGTAAGATTGGTCTCATAGGACCATTAAGAATGAATTATGTTAATGTAGTTGCAACCCTCGCGAGGCTTTCTTACACTTTGAGTCAGCTTTTATTAGGCAACAACACCTTTTCTGACGAATAAATTCATATTCAGGAAACAAATAGTATGACCAACAAAAATGAAAACATTGAGAACACTGCAAACGACGAGAACACTGTTAACGATGATTCTCTAAACATCGATGAGAAAGGAACTTTAAACGAGGCAAATTCTGAAATGCCAAAAAAAGTTGAAGCGGTTCTCGAAGAAAAAAAAGATCTGGATAAGGTCCAAGAACTAAATAAGGAACTTACTGAAGTAAAAAATAAATATTACAGAGCTTTGGCTGATTACCAAAATCTTCAAAGAAGAACAGCAAAAGAACAGCTCGAAGCGCGAGGACGCGGAGCAGAAGATTTTGTCAAAAAGCTTTTACCGGTGTTAGACACATTAGATAAAGCTATGGAACAGCTCGCAAAGGTCCAGGTCGACAAGAAAATCATGGACGGCTTGGAAATGTTTTCAATTCAGTTCACCGATGTTCTTGAAAAAGAAGGATTAAAGGCAATAGCTGCCCAAGGATGTAAATTTGATCCAAACTTTCACGAGGCTTTAAGTAAGCAAAGCAATCCTGAAAGAGAAGATGAAATTGTAATAGATGTTTACGAAAAGGGTTACACATTCAAAGACCGAGTTCTTCGGTCAGCAAAAGTTGTTATTAACCAACTTTAACACTTAAAATTAACTGTTCAAAACAGGAGGAATAGTATGTCAAGAGTCATAGGAATAGACCTAGGAACTTCCAACTCGGCAGCTGCGGTTATCGAAGGCGGAAAACCGGTTATAATACCGAGCGCTGAAGGTAATTCAATTGGAGGAAAAGCATTTCCGAGCGTAGTTGCTTTCACTAAAGACGGTCAAAGATTAATTGGTGAACCAGCCAGACGCCAAGCTACCACAAATCCAAACCGAACCATTATTGCTGCAAAGCGAAAAATGGGCACAAGCGAAAAATATGATGTTGACGGAAAAAAATATACTCCGCAAGAAATTTCTGCTTGTATTCTTCAAAAGATAAAAGTTGACGCTGAAGCTTTTTTAAATGACAAAGTTACAGGTGCAGTTATTACTGTTCCCGCTTATTTTGATGACGCACAACGCCAAGCTACCAAAGATGCAGGCGCAATTGCCGGTATTGAAGTTAAAAGAATTGTAAACGAACCAACGGCGGCGGCATTGGCTTACGGGCTTGACAAAGAAGGCGAACGCAAGATTCTAGTATTCGACCTTGGCGGTGGCACCCTAGACGTTACCATTCTTGAATTAGGGAATGGCGTGTTCGAAGTTATGTCAACAAACGGTGACACTCAGTTGGGCGGAACCGATATGGACAATCTGCTTGTAAAATACATCGAAGACGATTTTAAACGTCAAGAAGGCATTGACTTGTCAAAAGACTCAATGGCTAATCAACGTGTCAGAGAAGCGGCAGAAAAGGCAAAAATTGAACTTTCGACCACCACATCGACAGACATAAATTTGCCATTTATAACAGCATCACAAGAAGGTCCGAAACACTTAGTGATGACACTTACAAGAAACAAGCTTGAACAACTTGTTGAATCAGTTGTCGACAGATGTAAAACTCCAATTGACAATGCTCTAAATGACGCAGGACTCAAAAGAAGCGAAATCGACCATATTATTATGGTAGGCGGCCCAACAAGAATGCCCGTAATTCAAAGCCTTTTGAAAAACCATTTTGGAAAAGACCCCGAACGCGGCGTTGACCCAATGGAATGTGTTGCAATGGGAGCTGCTATTCAGGCCGGCATTTTGGGCGGAGAAGTTAAAGACGTTTTACTTCTCGACGTTACCCCACTCTCTCTCGGCATTGAAACTCTCGGTGGCGTAATGACAACATTAATCGCAAGAAATACCACAATTCCAACCAAAAAAAGCCAGGTATTTTCAACAGCAGCCGATGGACAACCAGCCGTTTCTGTTCATGTTCTTCAAGGTGAAAGACCGATGGCTCAACAAAATAAAACTTTGGGCAGATTCGATCTCGACGGTATTCCACCTGCACCAAGAGGAATGCCTCAGATTGAAGTAACATTTGACATTGACGCAAATGGTATTGTCAACGTTTCTGCAAAAGATTTAGGCACTAATAAAGAACAGCACATAACTATCACCAACAGTTCCGGACTTAAAAAAGACGAAATTGATGAAATGATCAAAAAGGCAGAACAGTTTGCCCAAGAAGACGCCAAACAAAAAGAAACGATTGAAACAATCAATACCGGCGAAAGTCTTGTTTACCAGACTGAAAAAACTCTCAAAGATCTTGGTGATAAAGTTCCGGCTGAACTTAAAGGACAGGTTGAAGAAAAAGTTAACAATCTTAAAAAGGCTCTTGAAGTTAAAGATGTTGACCAAATCAAAGCAAAAAGCGAAGAACTTCAAACCTTCGCCCAGAAAATCGGTGAAATGCTTTATAGCCAAAATGCCCAAGGGCAACAGGGCAGCGCACCGAACTTCAACGCAAACAACGCAAGTGCACAAGAAGGCGCAAGCAATTCCGAAGAAGATGCAAATGTAGTAGACGCCGAGTTTAAAAAAGCTGACTAATGTTAATAAAACGGAGAATCTGAATGGCTAAACGTGATTACTATGAGGTTCTTGGAGTTGCCAAGAACGCAGACGATAATGAGATTAAAAAGGCATTTCGTAATCTGGCGCGAAAATATCACCCTGACGTAAATAAAGGTGAAGAAGCGGCAGAAAAATTCAAAGAAATCAATGAAGCTTATCAGATTCTCTCTGACCGGCAAAAACGAGATGCTTATGACCAGTACGGGCACGCAGGAATTGATCCTAATGCCTTCGGCGGAATGGGTGGAGGTTTTGGAGGCTTTGGGGGCGGTGGTTTCGGCGATATTTTTGGCGACATACTTTCAGATTTCTTCGGCGGAGGAGGTCCGTCTTCGCAGCGGAGAGGCCCTCGAAGAGGTGCCGACCTTAGGTATGACCTGGAAATATCATTTGAAGAAGCTGTTTTTGGTTGTAAAAAAAATATAACCATAGAAAAGAGCGTCAATTGTACGGCTTGCGGTGGAACCGGCTCTGAAACCGGCAGTGGTCGAAAAACTTGCCCGAATTGCAAAGGCAGAGGCTCTATTTCACAAGCTCAAGGATTTTTCGCAATCCAAAGACCCTGCCCGCAATGTCAGGGTGAAGGCGAAATTATTGAAAATCCATGCAAAACATGCCGTGGTTCTGCAAGAATACGGCAATCTTCAAAACTTGAAATTACAATTCCCCCCGGAGTTGAAACCGGAAGCAGACTCAAAGTTGCAGGCGAAGGGGAAGCCGGCGATAAAGGCGGACCTAGCGGAAGCTTATATGTTTTCTTAAGCGTAGGCAAACATGAGCTCTTTGAAAGAATCGGCGACGACATTATTTGCGAAAAAGATATTACTTTTCCATTAGCTGCCCTTGGCGGAGAAATTGAAGTGCCAACTTTAAAAGGCATAGTTAAAATCAAGATTCCGGAAGGAACACAAACAGGAAAAACATTCAGACTTCGAAACTATGGTGTTAAATCGTTGCGCGGCGGACAAGGCGATCAACTGGTGAAAATATTTGTCAGAACGCCAACAGAATTAAACAGTCGACAAAGAGAGTTGCTTAAACAGCTAGCCGAAGAAGACCCGGAATCTAAGGCTACAGGCATTGGCTCCGGCAAAAGTTTCTTGGACAAAGTTAAAGAAGCTTTAGGCGGATAATAGAAATTTGATAAAGGTCATCGTTGAAATATACGATGACCTTTTTTTATTAATAATTTTAATTTCACCCTTTCCTATTAAACTAATTTTTGATAGCATTAAAAATGAGAGGTGATTTATGCTCCGAAAAACAATAATCGGAATCTTATTTGCAGTAATTGCAAGTTCCGTTTGCTTAGCTCAAACAGTAAGAGTTGAATATTTCAGAGATCCTCTAATGCCTGTAACCGAAGAGCTTGCTAATAAACTCGAAAAATTAACCATCACTCAAATAGATAAAACAATTGAAAAAAGTAGGCCGATTGCCTTTGGAGACACACCCCGAGAAGATATAAAGCATAATCTGGCGGCTTTCTTAATTAGAAAAATTATTCTTTTACAAAATAAACCATACGAAACACTTGAACCGTTATTTCTGGAAGCAGACAAGTTAATGCCAAACAACTACAACATAGAGATAATTTGGGGTGACATACTCTGTATAAAAAGTAATTTTGAGGAAGCCCTTGCCCATTATGATAACGCTGCATACTTAGAGCCGACAGCAGACACTCCAAACACATCTATGTACACAAAAGCAGGATTTGCTGCCGCAACCACAATGAAATATGACAAAGCAATTGAATATTTTGACAAAGTGTTAGCGGTTAAACCTGATGATTACACCGCTTTAATGGGCGGCGGAACAGCTCATTTTGAGCTTAAGAACTTTTATGAAACAGTAGAATATCTCGAAAAAGCTGTTCAAATAGCCCCCACTGAGCCTGAAAAAATCTTCATTGAAAGAATTCTTGCACAAGCAAAAGAATTCTTAGCTTCAACCGAAAGCTCAACAACAGATGAAGATCAAAGATTTATAATACACTTTGCCGGTGATTCAAGAGATGATATTGGTGATGTAACATTTGACATGCTTGAAGAAATATTCTTTCAAGTAACCGATTCCTTAAACTTTCATCCCGACGTGAAAATAAATGTTATTTTTTTCTTAACACAAGACTATTATAAAATCGGAAAAGAATGGTCTGCCGCTGCAGCCCAAGGAATACAAATAATGGTACCCCTTAAATCAGGCTATAAAACCCCGGAATACGTTAAAGGCTTGCTTGCGCATGAGTTTACACACACAATAATACACCTTAAAACTAAAAACAGATGCCCTCTTTGGTTAAATGAGGGATTAGCTCAGTATCAAGAATTCACAGCCTCATATGGTTCGGCTGATATTATCAGACCTGATTTTGAAGGCATTTTGCAAAGAGAATTTATTGAAGAGCAAAATAATATAACTCTTTCAAAAGCACAGTCTTTAATTCAAAGCGGAACAAACAATACTGATGTTGCTCGCGGATACATCGCATCTTACATGGCAGTTAGATGCCTAGCAGATTATTACGGAGAACAATCATTTGACGAATTATTGTCAGAACTTGGAGAAGGAAAAACTATAGACGAAGCCATGGTTTCTGTCACTGGTAGAAATATGCCGGATTTTGAAAATGAATTCTCCGATTGGCTTAGCAACCTGTAAAAATCCATACTTTAATTAGAATTTATCTCAAGTAAAATATTTAAATATTTTACTTGAGTCTTTTAGGGCAAAGTGTTATGGTGACCCTATCGGCCGCATTATCTTGCGGTTAATTATGCAAAGGCGCATCGAAAGGAATAGTGAAGTAATGAATACGATTGCTGAATTCATGGACATGGTCAAAGCAAAAAGTCCCAACGAACCTGAATTTCATCAGGCTGTTGAAGAAGTTGTTGAATCAATTTGGGAAATCTACCATCAGAACCCCAAAATGGTAAAAGCAAAGATTCTTGAAAGAATTGTTGAGCCCGAAAGAACAGTTATTTTTAGAGTTCCTTGGGTTGACGACAAGGGTGAAATTCAAGTTAACCGCGGTTATCGTGTACAATTTAACAGTGCCATAGGACCATACAAGGGCGGCATTCGCTTCCACCCGAAAGTAACTCTTTCAACATTAAAATTCCTTGGTTTTGAACAAACATTTAAGAATGCCCTTACTACATTGCCTATGGGCGGTGGTAAAGGTGGTTCCGACTTTGATCCAAGTGGAAAAAGTGATGCAGAAATCATGAGATTCTGCCAATCATTTATGACAGAACTTTTCAGACACATTGGCCCCGACACAGACGTACCTGCCGGTGACATCGGCGTCGGCGGAAGAGAAATAGGTTATTTATTCGGTCAGTATAAACGCTTAGCAAATCACTTCACTGGCGTTCTCACAGGAAAAGGCCAAACTTGGGGTGGCAGCAAAATTAGACCTGAAGCAACTGGTTTCGGTGCAGTATACTTCGGAGAAGAAGTTCTCAAAACTCAAAATGATTCATTCCAGGGCAAAAGAGTTGCTATCTCAGGATTCGGTAACGTTTCTTGGGGCACAGCAATGAAACTCACAGAATTAGGTGCCAAAGTTGTTGCTATAAGCGGCCCCGACGGCTACATTCTTGATGAAGACGGCCTTGATACAGACAAAATTGAATATATGCTCGAAATGAGATCTTCAGGCAGAAATCGTGCTGAAGACTATTCCGACAAATACAAAAATGCAAAATTCTTTGCAGGCAAAAAACCCTGGGAAGTCAAATGCGACGTTGCAATGACCTGCGCAATTCAGAACGAATGTAATAAAGAAGACGTTGAAACACTTATTAAAAATGGTTGCAAGATGCTTCTTGAAGTTTCGAACATGGGTTGCACAGCTGACGCAGCTAAATTAGCCGCCGAAAAAATCATATTTGCTCCGGGCAAAGCTGTTAATGCCGGTGGCGTTGCAGTATCAGGCCTTGAAATGAGCCAAAACAGCGGTAGAATCAGCTGGACTGAAGAAGAAGTTGATGCCAAATTACACCAGATCATGAAATCAATTCATGAACAGTGTGTAAAATATGGTAAAAAAGGTGACAAAGTCAACTACATCAACGGAGCCAATGTTGGCGGATTCATGAAAGTTGCAACAGCAATGCTGGAACAAGGCGTTTGCTAAGTTATTTTTTCTAATCAAAACCGCTTAAGGCAAAAACCTTAAGCGGTTTTTTCTATTTTTTCCTTAGTGAAGCATTGCGCAAAAGGCAATTTATAAATACAATTATAAGACAATCATCTTAGTCTCAGAGGAAAAAATGAGTAAATTTTGTCGAACAATAACCATTTTAACATTTTTGATTAATGCGGTTATCTTTTATCCCTCTTTCACTTATGCAAAACTGCCGGACGTAACAGCAGTTCCGGATAACATCATCGACCAGCCCCGTACTTTTGCACAAGATGTTAAATTATTAGCTGACAGTGCAGAAAAACTTTCTCGTCTTTGCGTAAATGCTTTCGGTAAAAATTCTTATCTTGATATTTTTTCGAATAAAGAAAATATTTTTAGTAATCGTCAGGTTAGAACGGCATATCGGTTTTTATATCTTTTCTCACGCTATTTTGACAGATTAGATAAAATAAGCAAAAAATATGAAAAAGAGAAAAGAAACAACTTTACAGCGCGGACAATAGATATTGCAGCAAAAGTTGTCATGGCTCACGTAGCAGCAAACATGATGACATACTGTAAGGACAAACCGCGTCTGCACAGATTATTCAATGAAGCGAATAAAGAATTTAATATACCTGTAATGACCCAGGAAAATTTGATAAAACACGCTCTTCGGCCTTCAGCTATCGCACAAATTTATAAATTTAGAATTTCACATTACGAAGAAGCTACAGGTATCATAAAAACTAAAAAAAACAATCAATCTTCAGCTATTCCAACTGAAATCAAAAACATTTTAATCACCCATGAATCGTTCATGAAGGGTATTATCAAGCAAGTTGTCAAGAACTCTGCACTTCGCTTTCTAACAAGAAGTGCTGTAACCAATACAAAAGAAAAACTAGAAAAAATTAAATCCATGTTATTAGGAGTAACAAACACTGCCTATGAAATGGAAAATGGAGATCGCAGTATAAAACCAGAACACGCATCAAGTTTTTGTGCAAAACTTGAGCCCGGTGACATAATTTTAAACCGATGCGAAAATAATTTTTCGAATATAGTATTACGCGGTTTTTGGATACATTCTATGCTTTATATAGGGACTCCGGAAAAAGCCGCTAAATACTTTGAAAACGATGATAAAGTTAAAAGTTTATGTCGAAAATATAATGTTAATAATTTTGTGGAATTATTACAGGCACATTATCCCGAAGCTGTGAGGGTATGGAACACGAACGATACTGTGTACAATTCTGTTCCAAGACAAATAATAGAAGCCATGCCATCGGGCGTTATAATAACTAGTGCGCCTCAAGCCCTTAATGCTGACCATGTAGCAGCTATTCGTCCCATGCTCAGGAAAATTGATAAAGCAAAAGCAATTATGCGTGCTTTTTCCTACTTTGATAAAACATACGATATATGTTTCGACTTTACATCAGAAAAAAGCGTAGTCTGTACAGAGCTTGTTGCAAAAGCTTACACATCTGACGATAAATCTGAAGGACTAAACTTTCAGATGAAAAATGTGTTTGGGTTATTAATGGCTATTCCCTCTAATATAATAGCAGAAAAATTCTCTAGAGAATATAACACAGAAAAACAACAACTTGATTTTGTTGCTTTTATGCGTGGAAGCAGAAAAGCGAAATCTGTTACTTATCAATCAGTGAAAAGCTTTTTATCATCATATAAATGGGATGACGGCTTAAAAAGCAAAGACGCTAAGTAATTTTTATTTTTTGAAATTTTAACAGATTATTTTCTTAAGGGGGTTGCGGATTTTCAATAGTTTGTTATAATTGAAGGCATAAGGGTGAGGGTACACCCTTAAAAAAAGATTTACAAGCACTTACGGGTAGGTCTGTGCATGTGAGTCGGGTTTATCGGATAATTTCGGGTAAATCAATTGATTCAGGAGTATGGCTTATGAAAAAGAGTACTATTAAGTCAATCTGCACATTGCTGTGCGTTGTTATGATGGCAGGGTTCGCATTCGAAGCCCCGCTGATGGCAGATGCATCAGCTGCTGCAATAGCAGTTAATGTTGGCGGAAAAACCGTTAACGTAACACCGGGTCAGTGGGTAACTGTAAACAATGGCAATACAACCGCCAGCTATAACGTAAGATACGTTAATGGCAAAGCAGTAGCACTTGATCTTCAACAGTATACCTCTCTGGTATTCGGTGATTCAGCAGCTTCATCAGTAGCTGGTCAGGTATCACAGAGCGCTTCACAGGCTTCACAAGCGTCTCAGGTTGCTCAGTCAGCCGCAGACACCACTGCAGCTTCTCAGGCTTCAGGTGCCAAAGGCACTTCCGGAAGCTGGATTAAAGAAGAACTTGGTTCTTACGGCACCAAAATCTCTGACAGCTACAAAGCTGGCAAAGAAACAGGTCAATCTGTTGGAACAAAAACCGTTGAAGGCACCAAGTCATTCGGAAGCAAAATCGGTAACCTTTTAAAGAGTGCAAAAGACAAAATCACAGGACTCTTCAAAAAATCAACCCCTGCAAAGGCAGAATCAAAGCCTTCTCAGAGCGAACAAGCTTCTCAGACCAGCCAATCATCTGAACAGTCTTCACAAGCTTCTCAGAGCGAACAGGCTTCTCAGACCAATCAGTCTTCTGAACAATCTTCACAAGCTGCCCAGAGCGAACAAGCCTCTCAGGCTAACCAGTCTTCTGAACAGTCTTCACAAGCTGCCCAGAGTGAACAAGCCTCTCAGGCTTCACAGCAAGCTTCACAAGCATCTGAAAAAGGTAGCGTAGCTTCAGGTGAAAAGAAAGGTCTCTTCTCTAAGATTTCTGGCAAAGTAAAATCTGGCTATCAAGCCGGTAAAGCTATGGCCAACCAGGGCGTTCAGAACGTTAAAGACAGCCTTAAATCAGGCTTCAGCGCAAAGAACCTTCTTGTAACAGCCGGTATCACCGTTGGTGTTGACCTTGCCACACAGCTTATGCGTGGTGAAGACCTTAGCGTTAAAAAAGCACTCAAAACTGTAGTATGTGCTGAATTTGCCGGTAGCGTAGTTGGTTCAGTAACCGGCGCAGCAGCAGGCTCATTCTTCACTCCCTTCTTGTCAGCTATACCGGTAGTTGGCGGCGTTCTCTCCGCACTTGCTCCGACCTTCGGTTCTATCGTAGGTAGCTCTGTAGGTTCATACCTTGCTGGCGACATCAAGAACGGCAGATTCTCACTTAAGAGTGCAATCGCTAATATCGATTGGGCCGGTGTTGTTGGTCAGACAATCGGTTCTACAGCCGGTGCTGCTCTCGGTTCCTTCTTAGGACCCGTAGGCACTGTAATCGGTGGTATGGTCGGTGGTTACATCGGTAACTGGGCTGCTCAAAAACTCAAATCACTCTTCGGCGGAAAAGATTCATTCGGTTCAATCGGTATGCCCGTTGGAACAGTATCTTCAGCCGGTAGCATTGGTGGAGTTGTAAGCGTAGGCTCAGTAGCAGGCAATACCTCTTCTGCTGAAATCCCGGTATCAGCTAGCAACGTAACAGTTTCTGATGAAATCCCTGTAGCAGCTAGCGCTGCCGATATGGGTAGCTATTCTTCAGAAGTTCAGCTTGCTGAAGCAAAATACCAGGAATTGTACAAACTCTACAACGAAATGCTTTCTGAAGGCCGCCAGGCTGATGCTATAACAGTAGCACAAGAAATGAACAAAGCCAAAGCAGCTTATGAAGCTCTTCTCGCCAACGACTAATCGTTAGCATATTAAACACCCTTGAGGC
>JAQVCG010000137.1 GCA_028689875.1 Candidatus Rifleibacteriota bacterium
ACAAAGCAATTAAAATGAAAGCATGAGAAGGCGAAGAGGATTTATTTTATATATTGTTTTAACCGTGCTATTTGCTCTGGCAATTTTAGCCTTTGCTCTTAATTCATTTAAGTCTGGTGCGGTTGTCCAACTTTCAAGAAATATTGATCAAAACAGATTGGCTCTTTTGGCTCAATCTGCTAACGCAGAAGCTCTTGCTCGACTTAGAACACAAGCAAATAACTTTGACAGCGACATCTCAAAAGCCTTTCGCAAGATTTTTGAAATGAATACTACTTCAGGAGCTGAATCTCTCGAAAACTATGTTATTTTTGACGATTTTGTTCCGGAAAAAACTCTTGAAATGTCTCAAGAAGAAGGTTATCCACTAGATGTTAAGTGTAAAGCAGTTCTTAATGTATACAGAAAAGCACCTTACAAATCTGTTTCGGCTTATAACGCTTATATAGACCTTTATGCTCAAGCGAACCGAGATGGAAGCGGTGAAAAAATTACAATTGAAGTGCACGAAAGGCGCGATGTCAGAATTACTGACATGAGGCACTATCTTGATAAGTATGTATTGTTTGTAAAAAATTACTCTCCTGATCTGAATAATCCCCACAGGCGAATAATAATTGAAGGGATACCCAATTCAGGTTCTCATATTTCTAGGGTATATCTTGGAAACAATTTTTATCCTGATGCTGCCGATCCACAAAAATATATTTGGCTAGATATAAACTACAATGACCACAATAAGTTAAATGGGTTTAAAGAAATTTTTAAAATTTCTGAGCTTCGGCAATTTTCAGACAAAGCAGAAAAAGTTCTTTTCTATTCAGGAAATAAAGTGTTTAAAGACTTTACAAACATTACTATTGATCAATTTTTTCAAGTTGCTTCTGTTAAACATGTTTACGAAAATCTAGTTAATGATGCTTCTAATGCAGCAAATGAGGTCGAAACGAAGCCTGATAAAAATCTTGTTGGCTCTAATTTAAACGCGCATTGTGTAAATGGTATGAATAAACTCAAATCAAAAGGTGCAAATTCTTCTAATTCAGCTGCTTATTCTATTTGTGAAGATTTTGTTAAAAATGTTAAGTCGAATTATTCAGATTATTCTCAATGTAGAGGTTTTGTACAAATTTTGAATAACTGTATAATGAACTGGAAATATAGATATGGTTACTTGGACGCTGAAAATGTTTGGAAAATATATGAAAAAGAACGTCCAAACATTCCTGACCCCAAAAAATGGGTAAATGCACAATCATACAGAGGATTAAGTGAAATTTCTGATGAATTCAATAAAAGAGGACCATATGTAAATGCTTATCTGAAAGAAAAAAATGGTAAGATTTATAATCCTGAACGCTTCAGAATCGGAAGAATGTTTTCTTTGTTTGGAGAAGATAACAAAACCAATGTTTTGGTCGAGGGGCCTGTGTTCATGAGATTCTTTAAAATTGCGTTCTTAGATGAGTTTACTGATACTATTGAAATTGGTGCGAAATCAGATGGGTCAGGCGAAATGCTGAAAAAACAAATTAACCCCGAACCGGTTCCTATGCCAACTGTTAGACTTGACGAAGATAAATCATTTTTGAATACAAAATTAGGCAGTGATTTGTCTCCAAGTCTCTATTATAGCGATTACTACATGATGAGTTGTGCTATTGATACTCTATCAGTGAACGCTCTAATTGGTACGAACGTTAGTTTTTATAATGGAGATGGCAAAAGCACATCAATAAACCCTATTACAACTCCGGCGCCAACATTTTTGAATGCATTGCAAAAAACAGGAGCAAATGTTCCGGCTACTAGTTTTTCTCGACTTATTGACTTACAGACTGTTACTTACAATTATCCGGAATCTGCAGACTTTATAAAATCCAGAGTTGCAGAATATAACGGAAATAAAACTCTATTTGTTGACGGTGTTATGTTTATTGAAAAGGGTGATTTAGATTTATCAGAAATACACTATTTTTACGGTAAAGGTTTGATTTATCTTAGAGGTGGAGACTGTAAAATAGGAAATATGCAAAGGGCTAGAAACGAAATTCAAACAGGGGATTCCATGAGAATTTATCTTCAACATGGCGATTTTAGATTAACCTCTGAAGATCCAATTATTATTGAAGCTTCTCTTGGGGCTTTTACTTATCCCATGGGATCAGACTTATCTTCTCAAGGAAGCTTAGTCTTTAATGGACAAAGTCAAGTTAAGATTTTTGGCAATCTATTAGTAGATTATTTGTATACTCAAGACACTGGAAGTTATGGTTTAAAGAAAGATGGAAAATTAATAGTGCAACACGATCCTTTTATATATGAACCGGCAGCGAAAATTGGAGGAATACAGCAAGATCCTTACCACGTTTCGATTGGTCCGGTTCGAACTTCCTTTGCAATAAATGCAGGAGGAAAGTCATTCTAATGGATAAAAGAAGATGGATTATAGTTTTTTCAGTGTTTTTATGTATGACTTTTGCTCTTGGCTTCCTTAAAACCCATTTTAAACCTGTTGAAAGTGTAAAAAAGCCTGTTATAGGTGAGGGCAAAAAAAACGATAATTTTTCAAAAAAAGAATTATTTGAAAAAGCTGTTGATAATGCTCCCACAAGAATAAAAGATTATGGCGAAATTCAATATCCTGAACCGGCTCCTCATACTTTTGCAGTTGAAAACTCTGCTACAATTGAGCGTCATGAAAATGAAATGAAATACAAGGGAAAAATTTTGAAATGACTTTTTACAAAAATAAGTCTATGAATAAACGATTTGCTATGACATTTGCAGAAATTATGGTAGCAGTCGCTATTGTTGCTGGCGCAGCTTTTCCTATTTTTTATCTTACTAACTCGTCAAGAAAAGAAACTACAAGAGCAATAAATTATCTCCGAGCAGTTGAATTAGCCAATGAGGTTTTAGAATGGGCTAGCGTTTCAAAATATGAGGAACTTACAGATGCTAATATGGCCGCTTTTACAGGACTAATGACAAATGTTGAAGGTGATTCAATTAGCAGTATAGTTTTGCCAACGACAATTTCTTCGAACGATATTTGGAAAAATGACAATCTATTGGTAGATTCTCTTTTTTATTCTGACCAGTATGCACAGCTTTACTTTTATCGCGATGTAAAAGTTGAAGAAGTTTCTGATGTAGATTATATAGAGCCTAACATGGTTAAGAAAGTTTCTGTTACTGTTAGTTGGTCTGAAGCAAGTCGTCCGCAAAATATGAATAATCCAAGTGACCGTAATCGCAAGTTAAGTCTGTCGGTATTGATATTAAATGATAAAACACTTACATTCTAGGTAAAAGGACTAACAATGTTGATTGACT
Source organism: Candidatus Rifleibacteriota bacterium (assembly GCA_028689875.1). Classification (GTDB taxonomy): domain Bacteria; phylum Muiribacteriota; class Ozemobacteria; order Ozemobacterales; family Ozemobacteraceae; genus MWDD01. Next base: position 3,340 of record JAQVCG010000137.1, read on the forward strand.
TGAAGAAAAATTTGATTGCAAAAAGGGCATTTACTCTTGTTGAAATAAGTATCAGCATAGTAATAGCAATAGGTGTCTTTTTTTCCGTCTATAGATTTTTATCAAACACTCGACAGCAATACATGTATGGAACAGTTAACTTACAAAACTTGCAAGAAGCACGGCTTGCTATAAATTCACTTAGAAGAGATTTTTCATGTGCTTGTCCAAAAATTAAATATCCTCCTACAGCAACAGAAATCGGGGCGTCTGCCGATGTTATGCAAACAGCTTTTGAAAATTTGCAGTCATTGCGAAAGCAAATATTTATGACTCCCTCTTATACCTACAATGATAGAGGAGAGCTTATTCAAATCCAACCTTCAGATT
>JAQVCG010000138.1 GCA_028689875.1 Candidatus Rifleibacteriota bacterium
AGGACGCCCAGTACCAGAATATTTCGACAAGCTAAAACTAAAAGGAGAAGGAATAGCAGAAACAGCACTTAAATAATAATAATCTTTAATATTAACTTTTGGACATTACTTATACATTGTCCATAAACAAAAACGAGGATACATTTTATAGAGTCCTCGTTTTCTTTTTTAATAGAAATAAGTTATATATTTCCTATATAATTCCTCAACTATTTCCCAATAATTATCTGTCCACTAATAGTTTTCCCATTAATAGAAACATTATATCTATAAGTTCCTGAACTTATAGAAGAAACATCTATCCTATTTCCTTTCATAGCTTTTAGTCTCTCTTATTTTACAATTCTTCCTTGCATATCATTAACTTAATATCTAAACAATAAAAAGCTATATGTTATCTAAACTAAATATCAATTAACTCCTTATCTATAAATCATTGCAATATAAATTCTTCAAAATTATATTTTCTTATTTCTTTATTCTTCATAACAAAAATTATTGGATTTCCAATTACAGATATTTTTTCCCCGAATAATGAAATATATTTACCATTAAGTTTATCTGAATAATAAACATTGGCTAATTGTGGGAAATATTCTTTAGAAATGTTATAATAATTTTTCCTAATAGATACAGTTTCTATATTTTCTTTTGTATCAATTGCAATAATGTTAATGACTATACTAGTATCATTATAAAAATTATTTTTCAAAATATAATCTTGTGTTTCTTTATAGCATTGGTGGCAACTTTGTGTTGATAAGACGATAAAATAATTTATTTTTGACCTATCAATTACTACATTTTGACCTTTTAAATTAATAAGCTTTGTTGAAGAAATTCTTGTATTAGAACAAGAAAAAATAATTCCTAATTGAAGTAATATCAATAATATTATCTTATTTATTTTATCCATAATTTTTCTATGCCGAGTAAACAATCATTCTCTATTTGATAATTTTCATATGCTTTTATATATTCTTTTTCACTTTTAAAATTATCTCTAAAAATAGGCGTCAATGAAGAAAATCTATATATGCAACCTTTATAAAATACAAATTTAGAAAAAGGAATAAATCTATCTTTGGTTTTTAGATTTTGCTTATCATAGTCATTAATACCTTCAAGTATTAATTTCCAATTTCCTTTAATATTTTTCCATACATCATACAAATAAAGATTCTTGCCATCCTCTTTCATAAAATACATAACTATTAATTTATCATCTAGAATAAATAAACGCATAATTGAAGAATATTTATCTCTAACATCATCAGATAAAGCTTCAATAATATCTACTTGCATCTTTGTTTTTTCTAATACATTTTTAACTCGATTAATTGGGAAACTTTGCCATTTCTTCTTTGAGTAAACAATTGAATCAACAAGATTAAAATTATAATCGTATATATTAATAATATATTCATTAGCAGGAGAATAATAAATATGATAATTATCTGTACAAAGTATATCACGTGGTTGAAAGATAGAAAGAATTGGTATAGGAGATTGTAATTCTTTATTATATAATACTTTGTTATTTTCACAATCAAACATGTACATATTATTATCAGATTTAAAATTAGATTTATATAACAAAACATTACCATTTGATAATAACATTGCTCTATTTGGTGAAAAATCTAATTCTATTTTTGATATTAAATTATATGAATCATTATTCCTACCAAATTTGTAGATACTTTTGAATAATAGTAAATATAATGTGTCATTTTTAAACCAAAAATCAACTATAGGAGTAAATTTTAAATCCTTCAAATAATCATCATTATAAAAATATGCTTTTAACTCAAAAAAAGAGTTATTATTTATTGAAAATCCTAAAATATTTATGTAATCATTTGTTTTTTGTGAATTATCAATACTAAAAATAGTATCATTATGTAGTGAAATAACATTATCATTTCTTATACAATCGATCTTATTATTACTAAAAAAAGAGGTATCATATTTAAAAATATTCCCAGAATTATTCTGGGAATATAAAATATTAGATATTGTTATTAGAATAGCAAAAAATATTTGTTTCATATTTTATAATTTAACTTCATCAATAGAAATATTAATCATACTATCCTCTTCTGAATTACCATTAATCCAATTAGCATCAAAACTTAATATACATAAATTGCCTTCAACAGACGTTGTTTGGATTTTTTTATTTGTAGAACCTTTGTATTTTCCTTCAAGCACATCATCTTCAATTGAAGTTAACATTTCATTTACAATAGTATTAATTAATTCTGTAGAAATTGTACAATTTGGAGATACTTGTGTATTTCCTGATATCAAAATATATTGACATCTTTCATGTCCAGGACCTGTACAGTCAACGTGTCTTACTTCATTACCTGATTCTGGGTCAGTATAAATCGCAGGAATAACACTATTATATCCAATATATGAATGAAACCAATTAAAAACAAATTTGCCATCTTCTTTATGACAAGTATAATATACTTTTGCATTTGCATTAAATGTAATAACAATTGCAAATATAAAAGTAAATATAAAAATAATTTTCTTCATAACTATCATAATATTACTTCATTAACTCCAATTATTACTTGTCCATCACCATTTTCATTAAGATCCCATGTGGCATCAAATGATAATAAACATTGATTACCCTCTTTTGAAGTAATCATAACTTTTTTATTAATAGAACCTTTAATAATCTTTTGATTGATTACTTTATCATCAATATCTCTATTAATTTCTGACATAAACTCATCAATAACCAAAGGATCAAAAGAGTTATTATTAATTATGACACCTTGCGGAGAATTATTAGCTCTACAGCGTTCATCTCCAGGGTTTTTACAACTAACAGTAATTTGTTCTACAGGATTCCCATTTACATCTTCTAAAAATTTAATGGTTTGATCTATAGTATTATACCCTATATAAAAACCATGTGCTAAATTAAATGTAAATTCGCCACCTTCTTTTTGAAATATATATACTGGCCTTGAGAATACTGACGCTGATACAGATAAAAAAATCAGCATAATTAAATATTTTTTCATTGTTATTTAAATTAAAAAATTAATAAAATCAATTATTTATTTAAATGTATACCTCTCATTATGGTATAATTTAAAAGTTTTAGATAAGTCCTCTTTTTTTGAATTAAATATAGTCTCAGAATTAGAGGTTTCGGAAAAGAGTAATTAATTGAGATTACCGAAACCCTTTCGCCGATCAAATTTATTCTTGCAAATATAAAATATCCACACAAACAAATATATATACATAAGTTCTTTATGAATATTCAATGATGGCAATATTTGATAAAAATCTTTCATTAGAATTTATTTTAACGCGACAAAGATAGAAACATTAATTTACAAAAAAAAATAATCCGAAATATTTAAATATAATTATTTTCTTCTTTCAACATATAGTTTCAACAAAATGTTATATAAATATTAATAATCAATGCGTTGTATTTTTGTAGGCGATTTGACAAAACATATCTTTGATTTGTCAAAAGCATATTGCCCAATTCGGGGTAGCATATTGGGCAATATGCTCTCACCATATCGCCGATTTGCTACCTGCATATCGCCGATATACTATATTCATATCGCTGAATTGATATTATAAGTTCTTTATT
>JAQVCG010000139.1 GCA_028689875.1 Candidatus Rifleibacteriota bacterium
CTGCCTCAATTGTCCTGGCCTTAACTTCTGTTGCATACTTCTTAACTGTAGTAGATGCTCGGCCGAGAGAGCTGATCATGTGGCCCAGGTCTGCAAGCGTAATATCTTCTTTGTCAGCCTCAATTCTGCCAAGCGCTTGAAAAGCCTTTTGCTGAACCAATCGAATAAGAGCATCGTTCAGCGTCCCGGCTTCATCAGGGCATGATTCAACGATTGCTTTAGCCTGCTCTGTAGCTATTTTGACAGCCGAGAGCGTTTCTTCAAAGTTTTTGCCATAGCGATGAAGACTCGATTTACTAATATTGAAGCCTTTTTCATTAAGGGCTTCGGCTAAAGCTTCATACCCTGAAAAATTACCATCAACAAGAGCTTTATCGAGCCATTCCTTCACTTCAGACGGCAGAGATGTAACTGAGCTTCGCACCGGCATACTTTACTCCTTCGCAATTCCGGCAGGAGCCTTAACAGCAAATTCAACGATGTCAACGCCGTATGGCAAAATCTTAGCCGCCCAGGTCGCTCTGTCGCGGTCGAGAATTTCTATTGTTTTAAGATTGTCGAGATATTCAAGATGCTTTCTGACTTCGCCGGGGAAAAGAATAAACCCGCCGCTCAACAAAGCGCTGCTGATTGTTCTTTCGTTTGCACCGAAGGACCGCGATTGATACAGAATTCTCAAAATCCCCCGGCGGATAGTCTGAACTTCGGCAAGACGTAATTCGTCAGTTTCTAGCATTATTTTTTACCTCCTTTGCCAATTCATCAAGTTTGCGGTTAATCATCATCAACTGGCCCGTAATTTGGTCTTCTTGTCTGTGGCAGTCTGACTTTAACACGTAGTTCTTCGGCATTGCAGACAGCTCTGCTTGTATTTTTTCTATGTTTTTTTCAATTGCAGTTAGTCTATTTGATAACGCTTCTTCGTTCTTACCCTGAAGCCAACGAATGAGACCTACCAAAAAACCAGACCATGCAATTGCAATCGACACTACAAGACCGATTGTCGGTGTGTCCATGAGATTTTTCTCCAAATTAAAAGTTAAAAGTTATGCCGGCATTAATTTCAGGCTTCATGCCTTTCCCGACCTTTATGTCAGCAAAGGCTTTTTTAGCTCTGACAGCCAAGGTTGCCGCATTCAAGCTTGTGGCTTCAATGCTGATGCTTCCTTTGCTTTTGCCGGCGCAGTAGGGTTTAGTGAGGTCACCTTATCGAGTTTTTCTGCTGCACTTAGCCCTTGGGCAATAAGCTGAGCGTCTGACTCAAGCGCCTGCGGCATTTCTTCGCCATATGCTTGTTTGAATCCATCTCTTAAAATATTCATATACTCTGAATACTTCTGAAGTTTATCAACTTTACCCGACTTGCCCATATTTTCAACAATAGTCCAGGCCATCGAAGCAAAGTTATAAACCCACGGACGGGCTTTCTCAACCAAGTTAACAATCTTGTCGTCAACTTCTGTTTTGGTTTTGGGTGCAATATTTTTAAGCACCGCATAAAGAGACATTACAAACGACGTAAGAATCGCAACATTAGAAACCGTAAATACTCTGTCCATTTAAGACTCCTTTAATTCAATATAAAAATGCGGCTTATCAACAAACTTTTTCCAGTTTCCACCCCACTTTAAGCCAATTTCCTGAGCAATATCGCCCATTTTGGCCCACAAATTCGGATCATTCCAAATTAGAGCGTCACCATTATCTGTTTTGCGTATTGGCACTGCATCAAAAGCTAACGAAGCGGGCTTTCCATTCAGCGTAAAATTATGGTCGCTCTTCCCGCCCTTAACATTAGTTACAATATTGCCGGGTTTAGTGCGTCCTTGCGCATACAACTCATCCTGATCTTCATTAGAACGATAAGTCATATAAATCAATACAGGAACGCCCTCGCGCAAACATATCTTTTTAAAAGTCTTTGCCAGATTTCTTAGCTTTGGATGTAAATCATCCAACGATCTACTTGCCATAAAAAAACCTCCTATATATGAAATATAGGAGGAAAAATCAGCTTCTAACAGGTGAAACTCTTCACTAAGACGCGGATTTTTTTTCGATGGTGCAGGTGCTGCGGCAAACGTCCCAATGTTTACATTTTGCTTTTTGAGCTTCTCCAAGCTCAAATTCTAACTCATCAATACGTTCTCTAAGTCTTCTATTCTGCTCTTGTTCAGCAGTTAAACAGTGTGATAAAGTAGATTCTAATGCAACACTTCCCATTATCAATCTCTCCTTTCGTCAAACAGCAAAAGCTGCTCTGCAGTTTCGACTCCATCTCTTACAGCTGCAATAATCTGATAAATTCTGCGAGAAGTTAAATTATATTTAGTCTGAAGTTCTTTCACTGTCATAAAATCAAGCTCTTTGTAAATTTCTGCATCTCTGCGAGAATAAGTTAGCTTTACACCTTTAGGGATATAAATATTATCTCCGCCAACAGCCTGCATCATTGCAAGACAACAAGAATAAGCAATTTCGCACGCTTTCTTCTCTTGAATGCCGTCTTTAATCAAAGATTCAGATATAAACTCAACAATGATTTGCATGATTTCAGGTAACTCTTCAGACATAAAAGCAAGCCCCCTTTTTTAATAAAACTAAGAAACTCCACCGTGTTTTCGCGCATCTCTGACTAGTGGGGTTATGATCTTATAAAGATCTTCAACTCTAACAAACGCAAGACGATCGACTTTGCAAATTCGCTTTGCTAGTGCGTCGGCATAACTCCACGGGCGCCCGGCTTCTGCTAATAACGCTTCAATCTTTGACATAAGGCGCTTGCGTGATACCTCGTCGAAATTATGTGGTTTACCGGCATTTTTATACTTTTTTAAGGCGCCTTTATCTCTTAATGCCTTTATAAACAAACGGCGACCTTTTTCGTCAAGCTCAGAAGCAGACTCAACGCCGCAAACCTGCTTTAAGAAACAATGATATAAATCATCATCAAGACCAAGTTCTACTTTCGCAATATGAATCATCGCAAGATCATTTTTGCGGCGTTTGTCTTCCATACTAAGCAACCCTTTCTAGTTCTTCTCTGTCCGGCTCAATACTTAATTCTTCTTTGCCGCTAATAATTGCAATCCCCTTAATACTGGCAACTGCAATCGGTTCCGCCAAAACCATGTCTTTACTAACCTCTTCTTTTGTGCGAATAAAGCGATGTAAACCTTTTTTCTTTAAAAGCTCAAGAACTACTTCGGGCTTGGTTATGCGACATGACGGCGGGCAAATACGCCACGAAATCATACCGGCCGGCAATTTAACGCTTTTGCTTTTACCCCCCTCCGTCAGTTCATCGCGATGGACTTCACAATAAGCAGCAATTCCGCTTTGCAGCTCTATAATTTTGTCATCATACTTTTTAACGTCGTCTGCGTAACGATCCTTGGTCTTCGCAATTACCTCATTCATTTCGAGCGTAATTTTGTCTCGAATGCGTTCGTTTCTGCCTAGCTCAGCGATTTTCTCGTTAAGCTCTGCGCGGTTTCTTGGAATCTCAACATTAACAACAACTTTTGTCTTTGCCATTTTTCTTTTCCCTTTCTT
>JAQVCG010000140.1 GCA_028689875.1 Candidatus Rifleibacteriota bacterium
GTTTATTATGTTTATAAAAATCATCTTATTTTGAGAATCCCTCATTTTATTAGAAACGTCGATGTAATGAGGCCTAAACTTGTTTTTATGATAAACAGGTTCATGGAAGAAATTTTAGACATACGTTTCGAAGTAGGAGAAGAAGGCAAATCAATCTCGGCTACATGTCAGCTTTTGTTAGAAGATGCTCTTCCAACAGAACGGCAACTAAGATTTTTGACCATGTTAATTATGAACGTTGCTGATGATTATTATCCAAAATTTATGCAGGCGATATACGGAAAAGAGGGTGATGCTTCTTTTGATGCCGAAATGGAACGTGATATCGGCGAAGGTATCGATGAAATAGAAGACGGTTTTCCAAGTGCTGCCAGAAAATCCATAAAAATAAACTGAAAATAGAGGAGTCTTTTTGTGCGTGCTGTAGCTAAAATCTTCTTAATTATTGTCATGTTTGCTGCAATTTCATTGCATGCCGAAACTGTTCAGATTCCTGAATGGCACAAATTAAATGCCAAGCTGAACGGATACCCCGAGGTGGGTAAGAGTGTTGAGCTTATTGTAAACCTTGAAAGTTTGATTGGTAATATTCCCGAAACTGACATTAAATTACTTTTGCCTGCAAATTGGAAATCTGACAGAATAAATGCCAAAATGCCGGCCGTAAAAGCAGGTAGCTTTGCAGAGTTAAAGTTTGAAATTACCCCTGCAGACTTTCTATCTCAGGGTTCTATAATTGTTCAAGCAGATGTCACTGTACCTAAGTCCGCCATTGTCGAAAAAATTAACAGCGAATTCAAAACAAATTCGTCAGAAATGGCTAAAACTGTTTCAAATTGGCCTGATGTTGCTAAACGCTATGCCGATGTGGCATTTGCAATTTATCCCGAAGAATCTTTTTACCCTTTAACGGGCAATATGTGGCTTGATTATGATGATACTCTTTCCCCAAGAGAAGGTTTCAGAGGTCCTGCTTATTACGAAGATAAAATGCTTTCTGCGCATCAAGCTCAAACCGATGTTGAAATGTTCGAGAAGCTGGCTGTGTTTATGGCATCAGAAAAAGGTTTTGCTAAAACTCTTGTCGAATCAGGAATAGACCTTAAGAAAAAAGAATACGATTATTTTAGTGGTCTATATGTGTTAGCTGTAAAAGATTTTAAAGAAAGTAAATACGAACAAGCAACAGCTTTCGCGAATTTGCTTTTGCAGAAGTTGCCCGACAAGGGTGTTTTGTATGAAAACATAAAAATTTCTGCTTATAATTTAAGAGGCTTAATTTTTTGGGCTCAAGGGCAAAAGCGTGTTGCAGAAGATGCTCTTAAAAAAGCCTTTTATGTTAACAGAAAACATCCTTTGCAGCGTTATATTCTTAGAAATATTGGCCTGCTAATGGTTTCGAGACGAGATGATATTACAGCACAGCAAATGTATAAGCTGGCCATTTCGTATAAATCCGGTTACACACTGGCCAAAAGAGAAGCATTGATTCTAGGCAATAATTAATGGAACAGTTTCCGGATATCTTTGCAGATTTAAAATCACCTGATACTTCTGTCAGGTTTGCTGCTTTGCAAAGGATTGAAGAAACCGGTTTGAATCCTGAACAGCAAGCTGTTCTAAAACGCATCATGGAATCAGAAAGAGATTCTAACCTTAGATTTCAGATGCAAAAAATTATTGCCGGAATCAGTATCGGGAAACAAAAGCTTCAAGGCGATAATATAGTAAGTTTGATAAATATTCCCAATCCGGATGAAATGAAACTTGCGTTAATGCTTGAGTCAGTAAAAAAGAGTAACGCACAAGAAGTGAGAGATGCCCTAAGATTTGCTAATTGGACAAAGTTTTCTTCAAAGCTGATTCCTTCGGTTTTAAAGTTTTTGAAAAAATATGGAGACAAAGCCGATTCGGATAATATTGCAGCAATGTTCAAACATTCTGATATGCGTGTTATAACTTCTGCAATTGAAGCTCTTGAAAGGTTGAATCCCGAATTATTAAAAAAGCATTTGGTTCCTTTGTTGCTTAATTCTAACTTGGGTATCCGGGCCAGGGCAATCCGCTTGATCTCAATCTGGGATCCCCCCGAAGCTATGAGACATTTTGAACAGCTTTTGTTTTCTTCTATAAAAGAAGAAAAAAATGTTGCTTTGTTTCAATCTTTTTTCTTTCCTTTTCCTCAAATTGAATCCTTGATGCTGCGCTTTATAAGCTTAGAAAATGATGAAGAGCTTATAAAAAAAGCTGCCGTGGTTTTTATGGCAAATCCCGACAAGCAGCTTCCTGTAAAACTAATGGAAATTCGGCAAACTTGCCAAGGTATTAAATACGCTCTTATTGATGCAATTATGAAGGGTGTAATAGATTCTTTGTTTAAAACCGGTATAGTGAATCTTGAGCCGGAAAAAATGCTTGTAATGTTGGAAAGGCATTTTAAAGAAAAACAAATAAAGCTATTTGTAGAGCACTTTGCCTCGGGACTAAGGTCTTTAGACCCTGAAGTTAGATTAAAGTCCGCTCTTAAACTTTTTGACGCAGCCAAAGCCGAAATACCCGGAGTAAGAGAATTATTAGAAAAATATTGTGAAAAAGAGCCTGAAAAACTGGTTCGAGAGAAGGTTTTATCTCTTTTACATTTTAAAAAAAATAACAAAACTTCAATTAAAAAGGATTATTTTTCGCTTGAGGAAAATGAACGTTTACAAATTCTATCAGAACTTGATAAAGATACCTTTGAAGAGATCGTTTCACTACTAAAAGAAAACATATCTAAGATATCAACGCAAGAGTTGGTATTGCTTTTAAAGGCCATTAAGAAACATGGAACATCATCTGACGGGGTATTCGTTGAAAAGTGTCTTCAAAGCTCAAGTGCAGAAATTCTTATCGAAGCAATTGATTGTCTTGCTGTAATAAATCCGGATACTCTTCATATTCTATTGCCTAACCTGATTAATCATCGTTTTGATGAGGTTAAAATTGAGGCTATAAAAGTGTTTGCGCGCTTCGATAAGAAACAGGCAATTTCGTTGCTCGAAAAAACTTTGCTTTCGATAAAACCGACTACAAGAAGAAGTGCAATTTTCTGTCTTGGGCAGTTTGACTTCTCTTCTGTGGGTAATATTTTATTTTCTGCCATAAAAAGGGAGGCTGACCCCGAAAACTTGGAAAACATTATTTCGGTAATTAAGTCTAATCCGGATGAAGATATTTTTTATAATGCCTATTTCGAAGCTAAAAATATTAATAATCCCAAAAAAGATTATTTTGAAGCTCTTTATCCCGAGTTATGCAAACAGTTAGCAAGCCAAACAGGAAAAAGCGAAAAAGAATTGTATGAGGCTGCAGAAACCAGAGTTCAAGAAGAAAAACAGAGTCTTGCACAAAAATCGTCGTATAAACTTGAAAAAATACAAAAGATGAGAGAACAAAACGAAAAACAACCTTTTTGGGATGAATCTCTTATAAAATTCACAATTTTTGCCTACAGCATAGGAGTCATATTAACCCTTGTGATCTGGTTCGGTTTCATGAAGCCATAA
>JAQVCG010000047.1 GCA_028689875.1 Candidatus Rifleibacteriota bacterium
TAAGAGCGTTGGGGGCAAATTTGTTGGCCATAAGCAGTATGATTTATTACATTGCCGGGCTTTCTTTGTTGTTCTTTATGTTTAACAAATATAAAGCGGGAGCATTTACAAGGTTCTTAATGTCTTTTCTTGCACTGATTTTTACGCAAGCTATTGTCTGGTTCGGCATAATAGATGTCTGGGCTGACTTCAGAAAACCAAGATCAGTGTCTTTACAATCGGATTCTGATGATTCTGATTCCGATATATTCAATTGAAACACCTAGGAGAAATATAATGGAAGTTCTTATGATCAATACTGTTCCCCGGGTTGGCAGAAAAGGTGAATTCAAAACTGTTGCAGAAGGTTTTGCCCGCAATTACCTGTTCCCGAGAAATTTTGCTATTCCCGCCACAGAAGGTGCTAAAAAGCATTTTAATCTCATGAAAAATTCATGGGAAAAACAAATTTTGCGCGAAAAACAAATGTTTGCCGAATTAGCTCAAAAAATTGAAGGTACTACTGTTACCATCACAAGAAGAGCCGGAGACAAAGGCAGACTGTTTGGCTCTGTAACAAGTGCTGAATTGGCAGAAGAAATCAAAAAAGCCAGCGGAGTTGAAATTGACAAGAAACTCGTTGTTGCCGACCACATCAAAGAAGTCGGTGAACATGATGTTGTAATCAGATTCACAGGCGAAGTTAAAGCTGCTCTTAAAATAGTTGTTGTTGCTGAAGTAAAAAAAGACTAATATTTTTAGCAGTTACTAATAATTAAATTCGGGGGTTGATTAAAACCCCCGAATTTATTTTAATTATATGTTTTGAATTATAAATAAGGAGCCTTCAAAATGTCAGATATATTTCAGAAAGTCCCACCGCACAGTATTGAAGCAGAACAAAGTTTAATCGGTTCTATGATGTTAAGCGAAGATGCGATAGTTGCGGCTATGGAACTTGTTTCTTCTGCTGACTTTTATCAAAGTGCTCACAGAACTATTTTTGAAGCTATTTTTTCTTTGTATTCAGAACATAAGCCATGCGATTTGGTAACTTTGCAGGAACAATTAAGATCTCAGGGTAAACTGGCTGAAGTCGGCGGTGTAAGCTATATTTCTCAAATGCTGAATGTGGTTCCGACTTCTAAAAACGCTGAGCATTATGCAAAAATAGTCAAAGACAAATCAATGCTTAGGCTACTTATAAGCCTTACGGGAGACATTTCAGACAAAGCTTACGACCCTTCTACAAAAACCGAGTTGATTTTAGATGAAGCAGAGCAAAAGGTTTTAAAGTTAAGTCAATTTAAATCAACGAAAACGTTTCATGAATTAAAAGATCTGGTAAAAGAAACTTTTGCTCACTTAGAGCAACTATATGAAAATAAACAGCCTGTTACAGGTGTTCCCAGCGGATTTATCGACTTGGATGCTTATACTGCAGGTTTTCAAAATTCTGATTTGATTATTTTGGCGGCCCGACCTTCTATGGGTAAAACGGCATTTTGCTTGAATCTGGCACAAAATGCAGCTTACAAAACGAAAAATCCTATTATGTTCTTTTCTCTGGAAATGTCACATACGCAGCTTGTAACAAGACTTTTGTGCTCTGAAGCGCGTGTTAATGGTAACAAGCTCAGAACCGGTATGGTAGATGAAGAAGACTGGGGTAAAATTATTTATGCTGCCGGAATACTTGAAGATACTCCACTGCTGATTGACGATACTGCAAACGCCTCTTTGCTTGAGATAAGAAGTAAAGCAAGAAAAGCTTATGCTCAGCATAAAATCGGAATGATTATTATAGATTATTTACAGCTGATTACTTATTCGGGCACCGATAAAGCAGAGAGCCGACAACAAGAGGTAAGCGCAATTTCAAGAAGTTTAAAGGGGCTGGCAAGAGAATTGGACATTCCTGTAATATGCCTCTCTCAGCTTTCTCGAGAAGTTGAGAAAAGAACAGATAAAAGACCTCAGCTTTCCGATTTGCGTGAATCGGGAGCAATAGAGCAAGACGCCGATGTGGTAATGTTTTTATACAGAGATTATTATTATAATAAACAGCGCGAAGAAAACAGGGGTAAAGGCGAAGTAATAATTGCAAAACAAAGAAATGGGGGCTTGGGAACAGTTGAGCTTGCCTTTAACGAGAATTTTGCAAAGTTTGAAAATCTGGACAGAATTCATCGAGAAGAATATTGAGTAACAACTTATGAAAATACTCTTTGTTATAAATGCTCTGACAGTAGGCGGCGCCCAATCTGTGCTATGCGATCTGGTTAAAAAAGCTGTGGCAGACAATTGTTTGGTAGAGGTTGCATGTTTTAAAGGTGGCTATCTCGAAGAAACCTTTGCAAAATTGGGTGTAAAGGTGCATTTATTAAATGAATCTTTTTTTGATATTTTCGGTTTTATCAAACTCATAAAAATTATGCGAACTTTTAAGCCTGATGTTGTGCATTCACATCTTTTCAGGGCTACTTTTTGGGCGCGTGCTGCTCATTTATTTTTTTTGAATTCAGTTTTGATATCAACGATTCATGGCACTGAAACAGACTGTTACACCAGGTTAGAACGCTTTATGAGCGGGTGGTCAGATAAAATTATATTCAGTAGCCAATTCTTGCATAATTGGTATGATGAAAACATCATTAAGCTTGATAAAAATGCTATTTGCTTGTATCCGGGAGTTTCAGTTCAAGCACAAAAAAGCAATGCTTATAAAAATAGCGATGAAACGCTTAGCATCGGTACTCTTTCCCGTTTACATCGAATTAAAGGCATTGATTGTCTTATAAAAGCATGCGCGCTGTTAGATAAAAAGAGCGTTAAATTTAAGCTGTATATTGCCGGGGAGGGCAAGCAAAAGACTGAGTTGATGCAGTTGGCAAATGATTTGAATGTTGCTGATAAATGCGAGTTTGTCGGAACAATAGCTAGCAAAAGTGAATTTTTAGAAAATCTTGATGTGTTTGTGGCCCCTTCAAGAGCAGAAGCTTTTGGAATACATATATGTGAGGCAATGGAACGTTCGTTGCCTGTCATTGCAAGCAGAGTGGGCGGAATTCCCGAAATTTTGGTAGAAAATGAGACCGGCCTGTTTTTTGAACCCGACGACCATGAGACGCTTGCAGAGCTTATAGAACAAATTGCGAATGACAGATCCGAAGCTCAGGCCATGGGAAAAAGAGGCCGCAAAAGAGTTGAAGAGCTTTTTGTCAGAGATAATTCTATCCAAGCACATTTTGAAGTTTATGAAAAGCTGGTTAGCGAAAAAAGGCGGCAAATACATTTTGTAATCTCATCAGGCGAGATGGGCGGGGGAGAGCGTCTCGCTTTAGGGTTAATAAAGCGCCTTGTGCAGCGGGGTTACAATGTTTCTGTAACCTGTGCAGGGCAGCCTCTTGCAGGGGTTTTAAAAGACTTAAATATCAAATCTGACTTTGTTTCGATGAGTTTTGAAGGTTTAATCTTTGCGTTTAAGACAGCATCTGATCTGTTAAAAATCAGACCCGCTTATATTAGTTCTCATCTTAATAAGGCGGGGTTGATTTCGGGCAAATTGGGCAAACTTTTCGGTGTTTACACCTTATCTCATATTCATGGGCTTAACAGGTTAAGCTATTACAAGGGCAGTGATTGTCTTATAGCAGTTTCTAAGGCCGTTGAAAAGTATTTGCTTGAACAAGGCGCAAACACTGATACATTGTGTGTTATTCCAAATTGTATAGATAAACCCGCCTTAAATGAGCCCAGAGAAATAAAAGCCAAAATAAGTATAGGCATCACAGCAAAATTGCACGCTAATAAAGGCCATGAATGGGCCTTGAAGGCTATAGCTAAAAATATTGATCTATTACCGATTAAAGCAATTCATATCCTCGGCGATGGTCCCGAAAAAGAAAGATTGCATAAACTTTGCGAAGAAATGCCGTTAAAAGAATTGGTTGTTTTTCACGGATACGTTGAAGACACAGATAAAATCGCACCTTCAATAGATTTGTCGCTGCTTCCGTCTGCCGGTGAAGGTATTCCTTTGAGCCTACTTGAAACAATGAGATTTGGTATCCCTTGTGTGGCCACTGACAGAGGCGGCATTCCTGAAATTGTCAGAACAGGTGTAAACGGAATTTTAGTATCGTATAAAGATGAAAAAGCACTTGTTGATGCAATTGTAAAAATCTCTGAACCGAGCGTTTATAAAAAATATTCTGAGGCGTGTATTGAGTCTTTTAAAAGGCTCAACGATTACGAAAAAATGGTAGATAATTTTGAAAACTTGCTTAAAAAGTTCAAATAAAACAAATGTTTTTATGCTTTCGCCAGTTTGTTTTAACGGACTTTGGCAGCGCCATCAGTCGTTTGCAGCCGAATTGGCAAAGCGCGGTCATACTGTATTATTTTTAGAACCTTTTCTGACCGGCGGGTTTGGGGTAAAAATCACAGAACCAAAAGAGTTTTTGGGTAACTTAAAAGTTTTAACGGTAAAAGTGCCTTTTAAAGCTTCTTCTTTCCCTGCATTGCAAAAAATAGCCGTTAAATTTGCCATGATGCAGGTTTTAACAAAGATTAAGACAAAAGAGTGTTTGTTGTGGGTAGCAGAGCCTTCTATGACTGAATTTGCCGCTGTGCACTGGAAGCAAATACTATACGATCGCTGTGACCGGCATGGATTTTTTCCGGGGCAAAGAGCGTCGGCATGGGGCAAATACGAAGCTTATTTATATGAAAAAGCCGATTTTGTAAGTGTTTCGCACCCATATTTGTTAAAAGATATTCCGCCAATTTTTGGCAAAACTCTTATTGTAAAAAATGCCGTTTCAGATAAATATTTGAATGATACCAATCAAAAGTTAAAACTAAAAAAGACAGAAGATGCTTCTATAGAGCCACTAGAACTGGTTTCTTCAGGTGCTCATTTTGAATGGACAGACTTTAAATGGCTTGAATGGCTTATAAAAAGCGAAACATCTTGCCGGCCGATTCGTCTGCATATTGCGGGAGCAGGTAGGGGCAGAGACTTTGAGCATTTGATAAAGGCTCCGAATGTCATTTTCCACAATAAACTCTCTCATGAAAAATTGTTCGAATTATTGAAAACTTGCGATGTGGGTTTGGTGCCTTTCGTTGACACAGAGCTAATCAGAGGAGTAGACCCCGTAAAGGTATACGAATACGCTGCTTGCGGATTGCAAGTTTGGGCTCCCGATGTGCCGTCTTTGCGCGAAAACCCTTATATAACTCATTTTGTGAGCAATGAAAAGGCTTTGCCGTATTTTAGAAGTTCTTCTGAATATTCTGTTTCTGTGCCAACTTGGGCAGAGCGCCTTGATGCGCTGCTTGATGAAATGCAAATTGACTGAATCTTTGTTATGTGAGGTATTATGTATAACGATATTGCTGCTCGAAAAGCGTCCTTTTTTAAATTTATCGTGATTCCATTTATTGTAATATCTATTTTTGCACAGTCTTATTCTAGTGCTTTTTTGAACGCGTTTTTGGTGGATAACTCAAAAGTTGTCGAGCTAGCAAGAAGTCGAATAGTAAGCAACTCTGCGCAAGCGTCAGTAATTTTGCAAAATGTTGAAAAGTATAGTGAAAAAAATCAAGGCAGAATTTCTTTTACGCATAAAAACGGTGAGACCAGTGTAAGTGTTACCGGCGAGTTTTGGGCTGCAGGGCTGAGGCTTTTTTCAATTATTGTCCTTTATTTTTGGTTGCGTCCCTTTTTTGCTTATATAAGAATGCGAAGTGAAAAGCTTAAGATTAAGGCTTTAAACAGATATAACAATTTTTACCGAGGGATTTTTTCTTATTTTTTGGCAGTGCACGTTATATGGTTTTTTACGGCTACTTTGCAAACTTTTTCGCCCGAAGAGTTATTGCGCGCTACCATTTATCACTTAGTTTGGTGGTTGTGTGAGTGCTATTTGTTTTATTCGTTTTTAGAGCCATCTCTATTTATGTTTGTAAGCGGAGTTTTTTCTCAGCCCGGAGTAAATGCGCCAAATCGTTCAAGTTTAAGCATATATGGCAAACTTTTGACAATGCTGATTTTTTTGGTGCTGGTTCCTATGGCTATTTTAGCTGCTTATATTTATAAAGATTATTTTTTGCTTAATGATTTAAAAATTAACGCACTAATCTTGCTGACTACCTCAATTGCTTTTTTGGTGGGAAACCTGCAGTTGTTGTACAAATCACTTCAAGAGCCAATCGATATTTTGGCTGAAAAAATGCAAAAGCTGGCTGAAGGAAATTACGATGTGAGCACTTCAGTTTTATTTAACGATGAGATAGGCCGTTTGAAGCTGAACTTCAACAGCATGGTCGAGCAGCTTAAAGAACGCGAAGAAATGAAAGATATTTTTGGTAAATACGTTTCTATCGAAATAGCTAAGCATTTAATAAATAATCATAAGGTTGATTTGGGCGGAGAAAATATTGTCGCAACAGTATTGTTTTCTGATATCAGAAATTTTACTTCAATGAGTGAGTCCATGTCGCCCGAAGAAGTGGTAACAATGCTAAATACTTATTTTGCATATATCACAGAGCCAATAATGGCTAACAGAGGCGTAATAAATAAGTTTATCGGTGATGCGGTGATGGCCGTTTTTACCCCGCATTTAGGCTCTGAAAACCATGTTGAAGACGCTTTAAAAGCAGCAATAGAAATGCGAGAAAAACTTGCGAATTTAAACAATTCTAAAAAGCTTAAAGTAGAAATAAAGTTCGGTATAGGGCTAAATACGGGCCCTCTTATTGCCGGTAACATCGGAACGGAAAAGCGATTCGAATACACGGTCATCGGAGACACGGTAAATGTGGCTTCTCGCATGGAATCCCTTTCAAAAGCTCTTGAACACGATATTATTTTGAGCGAATCAACGGCAGAAAAAATAGGCGAAGAGTTTTCAAAAACTCTGAAATTAGAAAAGTCTGACCCGGTGCAGATTAAGGGCAAAAGTGTGCCCATGCCGGTTTATAAACTAATTGGTTTTTATTGAGAGCACAGACCGTTTTCGCACATGTTTTCGGTCGGGCAATTTTCGCATGTTCGCTCTAATTGAATTGTTGAATGGGAAATGCCTAATCGTTTTAAACCTTCGTTCGCTGCCTTGATCACTTCGTCGTCGTCTTCTACAGAAGGCTTAACCAAATGAACGGTTAAAGCTATTTCTGTGGTACTCATACCCCATATATGCAGATCATGAGTCGCTTCAACGCCGGAAAGTGATTTGAGAAAATGATTGACTTCGTCAGGGTCAATCCCTTCGGGAACAGCATGAAGAGCCAAGTTTAATGATTCCTTCAAAAGATTCCATGTGCCCATAAATATTACTATGGCTACAATAATACTTACTATAGGGTCGATTATGCTAATGGCGGTATATTTTATAATAAAACCGGAAAACACAACACCCGCTGATACTGCCGCATCTGCAAGCATGTGCAGATAAGCGCCGCGAATGTTTAAATCTTTCTTTTGGTCTTTCATAAACAACAGAGCCGTGAAGGCATTGATAATGATACCGACTGTGGCAACGAAAATAATCGTATTGCCTTCTAGCGCTACCGGAGAGCTAAATCGCTTGATAGCTTCAATGATAATGCCGCCAACCGCAAGCATAAGAATTAAAGAGTTAAATAAAGCTGCTAGAATAGAGGAGCTTTTAAGACCATAGGTGCGGCGTTTTGAAGTGTTCTTTTGGGCCAAATAATGTGCGCCCCACGCAAGAAGCAAACCTAATATGTCGCTCAAATTGTGTCCGGCGTCGGCTAATAAAGAAAGAGAACTTGTTAAAAAGCCGTAGCCACCTTCAATTATGACGTAAATAATGTTTAAACTAACACCCATGGCAAAAATCTTATTGTAGTTAGCGGGTCCATGACTGTGCCCATGCCCATGATTATGACTATGTAAGCCGGCACTGCGGGTATGAATATGGGTATGCTCATGCTCATGTTCATGCTCGTGTGAGCACTCACTATGGCTATGCTTGGTCTCTGTCATGATGATAATCTCCGAAATATGTAAGTAAAAACAACAAAAGATACTACCACAAAAGAGTAATAAACAAAATACTCAACTGTGAATAAATAACTTGCATATTTTAATAAAAATCTGTACACTATCTGCTCTGAGATTACGCCGGATAATCGGCTGGAGCATTTAGTGAAAAGACATATTATTGAACCAGAAAAGATAAGAAACGTAGCAATTATTGCACACGTCGACCATGGCAAGACAACTTTAGTAGATGCCATGATCAAACAATCAGGTCTGTTTAGAGACAATCAGCGCATAGAAGAGCGCTTCATGGACAACAATGACATTGAAAGAGAAAGAGGAATTACAATTTTATCTAAAAACCTTTCTCTTGAATACAACGGTTATCGCATTAACCTTGTAGATACCCCAGGTCACGTAGATTTTGGCGGTGAAGTTGAACGCGTTTTGCATATGGCGAACGGTTGTTTGCTATTGGTTGATTCGTTTGAAGGTCCTATGCCTCAAACACGTTTTGTTTTGAAAAAAGCTTTGGCAGCAGGACTAAGACCTGTTGTTGTAATAAACAAAATTGACAGACCGGATGCCCGTGTTGCAGCTGTGCAAGATGAAATACTCGATTTGTTTATTGATGTTGGCGTCTCTGATGATCTTCTTGACTGCCCGATTCTTTATGCCTCAGGAAGAGGCGGATACGCAGTCAGAAGCATGGACGACGAAAGACAAGATATACGACCTCTGCTTGAAGAAATAATCAAGCAGGTTCCTCCTCCTGTCGGAGAACTTGAAGGTCCTGCTAAACTGCAAATTACAAGCCTTGATTATAATGACTATGTCGGAAGAATAGGCGTGGGTCGTATATTGCAAGGAGTTTTAAGTGGTAAAGCTGATGTTTTCAGGCTTCATCCTGATCAGGTTCCTGAAAAGAATAAAATTTTGCGATTATATTCATTTAGAGGCATTCAGAGAATAGAAGTTGAAGAGGCCGGTGCCGGAGATATAGTCGCTATATGCGGTATCGATAACCTCTCTATAGGTGATACTGTCTGCACAGAATTATGTGATGCAGAGCCGGTTATTGCCGTCGATCAGCCTGTTATTTCAATGACATTTACGGCAAACACAAGCCCATTCTCCGGAAAAAGCAAGGCAAGCAAGTTTCTTACTTCCAGACAAATTTTAACGCGCTTACAGAGAGAATTAGAAACCAACGTTGCAATGCGTGTTGAAATTGCTTCTGCTGAAAATGACATGTTTTTAGTTTCCGGTCGCGGTGAATTGCATTTGGGTATTTTAATAGAAAATATGCGACGTGAAGGTTACGAACTTCAAGTTAGTAAGCCTAGCGCAATTATGAAACGAGATGAAAACGGTAATTTGGTTGAGCCTATAGAAGAACTCGCAGTAGATATTCCTGATTCTTATATGGGAACAATAATGGAAGTGTTAGGGCCTCGCAGAGCTATCTTAGAAGACTCTAAACGACTTTTAGATAATTACTTGAGATTGATTTTCTCTGTTCCTGCAAGAGGTTTGTTAGGTTTTCGATCAATGTTTTTAACCTTAACAAACGGAACCGGTATAATGAACCAGTGTTTCAGAGGATATGAACCGCACAGAGGCGATATTCCTGAAAGCAGAAATGGAGTCATGGTTGCCACTGATCCCGGAACAGCAACAGGATACGCAATTAAGAATCTGTCTGAACGAGGAACACTTTTTTATGCTCCGGGCGAAGAAATTTATGAGGGCCTTGTAGTCGGAGAACGACCCCTTGCAACAGATTTAAAAGTAAATATAGTAAAAAAGAGACATGTTACTAATCACCGATCTGCAACTTCTGAAGAGCTTGAAAAACTTCCGGCTCCAAGAAGAATGACTCTAGACCAGGCATTAGAATATGTTGCCGATGACGAGTGGGTAGAAATTACTCCGGAAGCCGTCAGATTGAGAAAAAAAGGCGAAACAGTAGTCGGACAAAAGAGATGATGAAGATTGTCTGTGTGTTTTGTTCTTCTTCAAATGAAGTCAGTGATTCAATAAAAGACGATGGAGCACGGCTGGGTCAGCTATTAGCTGAGCAAGGCCGTGCTTTGCTTTATGGCGGAACTTCCTGCGGTCTGATGAAGATTGTTGCAGATGCTCATAAGAGCAGTAACGGGCATTTAATAGGTGTTATACCCGGTTATATGAAAGAATGTGGCAAGCTTTATAATAATTTAGACGAAATAATTGAGGTTGAAGATTTAAGGCCCAGAAAACAGGTTATGCTTGACCGATCTGATTTTATTGTGGCCTTACCCGGTGGAATAGGTACTTACGATGAATTTTTTGACTTATTGTCTCTAAAAATGATAAAAAGACATAATAAGCCCATGTACTTGCTAAATACTGATGGATTTTATGAACCTTTCTTGCAGTTAATAAATCACGGAATAAAAAATAAAACTATAAAACCGGACTGCATAGAGTTGTTTAAGGTTTTTAAAACACCCGAAGAATTGGTGAGAGAAATAAAGGATTACTTTAGTTAAGGAGGCTTTTATGGAATTATCCGCTATTCTTGCGCTTTCTATGCAAAGAAACGCTTCTGACATTATTTTAACCGTTGGACGACCCCCAATGTTTAGAATTAACGGTTCTCTTGTGCCTGATACAAGCGCCGTATTATCTGCACAAGACACAGAAAAATTGATTTTTTCTGTGTTAAATGATTCTCAAGTTAAAGAATATAATGAAAAGAACGAATTAGATTTAGCTGTTTATTTTGAGGATTCAGGGCGATTCAGAGTCAATGTTTTCAGACAGCAAAATTATGTTGGAGCTGCTTTTAGACCTATTTTAAGCAAAATTCCCACATTCGAATCTCTTGGGCTTTCTCAAACTATTTCTAATTTTTGTAATATGCCAAGCGGTTTAATTTGCGTTACAGGGCCAACCGGAAGCGGTAAATCTACAACCTTGGCGGCCATGATTAACCATATAAATATGCACAGACAGTCACACATAATAACTATAGAAGACCCTATAGAGTTTGTGCATTCGCATATTAGGTCGGTTATTGAACAGCGTGAAGTTGGTAAAGACACAGAAACCTATACAACGGCTCTTAAATATGTTTTAAGACAATGCCCCGATGTTATTTTGATCGGTGAAATGCGTGACTTAGAAACCATAGCTGCAGCTATAACTATAGCAGAAACAGGGCATTTGGTATTTGCAACCTTGCATACGCAGTCAGCGGCAAAAACTATTGACCGAATAATCGACGTTTTTCCGCCTTATCAGCAGCAACAAATAAGAGCACAGTTGGCAAGCACTTTGAAAGGCGTTATCTCTCAAGTTCTTTTACCTAGAAAAGACGGAATGGGCAGAATTGCCGCAAGAGAAGTAATGGTGGTAACACCGGGGATATCAAACCTTATTAGAGAAGGCAAAGTATTTCAGATTCCCACAGCACTTCAAACCGGCGCTTCAGTAGGAATGATTTCAATGGATCAGTCACTGCTGCAACTTAAAAATGCAGGGGTCATATCTGACGAAGTATATCAAACAAGGGTTACTCCCAAATTGGGTGCCGCTCCTTATGGAAATTAAAGGAGAAAGATAAAATGAAAGTAACATTAGAACAAATAGAATCTTTTCAGTTGTTTAGTAAACTTTCTAAAAAAGAACTCGAAGAACTGATGCCCATGTTTGAAATAGTAAATTTTAAAGCCGGTGACAGGGTTTTCAAAGAGTGTGAAGAAGGCGATTCTATGTATCTTATTCTTAATGGAGCAGTAGATATAAGAAAATGCATTGATTTTGAATGCGGTACAGACAAATCATTAGCTACTTTGCCAAAAGGCGACTTTTTTGGCGAAATGTCTTTGCTGACAGGTGAAAGCAGGTCTGCCTCAGTTTTAGTATTAGAAGATTCCTCGTTACTAAAAATTTTGAGAGGCAAATATATTGAGCTAATGAGCAAGAATCCTCATATGACTTCATTACTTCTTGGTGGCTTAGTAAGCTCTATCTCAAAGCGATTAAGGGCGACAAGCCTTGAATCAGTAACTCTCTATGAAACGGGCAGAATAATAAGTAATACAAAAAATGTGAGAGATTTATCTGCTAAAATTTTAGATAGACTAATAAAATCAACCGGAGCAGAAGCGGGTGTTATTCTTTTCTGGAACGAAATTGTAGAATGTTTCGAGATACAAACCATACTTGGTAATAAAAATGAAACTTTGGCAACGGCTTTTAATGGACATAGTAAGTTTTCAGAGTTTTTGATCGGTCTTAAAGAACCTTTTGTTGCCGATGAAAATCACGAGTTTATCGAAATTAAAGAAACCGGTTTAGATTGCAAAGGAATGGTTTATGTTCCATTGCTTACCGATTTACCGGACTTAAATGACCCATATCAATATGTTAAAAAAGTGACCGGAGTAATAATTTTGGGACACTCAAACCTCAACCATTTTACTCTATCAAACCTTACTTTGATGAAAGGTGTGGCAGAACAAGTCGCTCAAGCTTTGCTTAATGCAAAATTGTTGCAAGAAAACGAGTCTAGGCGAACTTATGAACAGGTGTATGTAACTCCGGGTTTCTAAAATAGTTGTTTTATAAAAGCTACAATTGTAATAAATTGTAGCTTTTTTATTGGTTATAATTTGTTTTATACTTTTCTTCAAGCCAATAGGCCTCTTGTTCAAGAGGTATATCAAAAGATTTATTTTTGTGCCTGATGTCAGCCCAAGCACATTGAAGCCCCCAATTAGCGGTCCAACCGGTATCATCAAACCATAAGTCACCGACTCTTTCCCTGAATCTGGGTACGATATTACTGATCTTTAGCGGAGACATCATGTCTCTTCGATATTGAAAAGTGTGCGTTAATTCGTGTCCGGCATGTTCGCCGTCAGAATTGGTGGTTATAATATTTGCGTTGCTGTATGCAAGAGCGCTTGAACCTAATAGGGTTCCGTCATAGTTACATCTTTTTTCGAAAGCGAAGGTCCCGTATTTGAGACTGCGTTTAAAGTCAAATTTAGAGCCTTCAATAAGATGTGATACAACAACTACGGTAGAATTTAGTCCTAATTGAAACTTTACTTTTTTGTCTCTATAGGTTAACCAAACAGGGCCCATATCCATTCTAAAAACGGTTTCTTTTTCGCCTGCGCATTCTGCTAATGAAGAACCGATATTGAAAATTATTTTATTACGCCAGGCGTATCCGTTAGATTTGTTTTCTGCATTTGCAATTCCTTTAAGGCCTTCTTGCATCATGAAGCCGCCAAATGCGCCTTGAAAAAATGCTTTCGATATGGAAGTTCCTTCGTAATAAGCTTTTATTGAGCCTAATACAGCTGGAATAGCCATATTGGTGATATAAAATTTTTTTTCATTGTAAGCATATGTACACTTTGCAAATCTAAAAAAAAGAAAAGCAAAGATTATTAAACAAGACAAAAACATTGTAAATTTTTTGGCGGCCA
Source organism: Candidatus Rifleibacteriota bacterium (assembly GCA_028689875.1). Taxonomy (GTDB): domain Bacteria; phylum Muiribacteriota; class Ozemobacteria; order Ozemobacterales; family Ozemobacteraceae; genus MWDD01. Next base: position 13,486 of record JAQVCG010000047.1, read on the forward strand.
TAGGCTTAAGTTATCCAAAAATACCGTTTAATCAAGTTGTTTTTGGTTGTGTTTTTAAGCGAAAAAGCATACACTTGTCTGAAAGTAATTTAGTAAAAAAATAGGTTTAGAAGAAAAATGACACAACAATTAAAAGCAATTAAAGAAATATTCAGCAATTTATTCGGCGCACTGATGGCATTTGCATTAGAACAAGAATTTTTGCAAGATTTGGGCGAATCTCTGGAAGTGTTTTATAATCTCAAAGAAGGCGAAGAATACGAGTTTCGACCGACCGAAGAATTTTTATTTTTAACCTGGTTTTTGGTTGATGACACTACGCCTGATGGTTTTTGCTTAATGGATGAGTTTTTAAAGCGCCACTCAGACAATCTTTCATTAACAGAAACGCAAGTTTGTAAAGCCCTGAAAGAAACTAATTTAAGTCTTTTTCAGGTTAAAAAAGTTGTTAACAATGTTTCGATGACCCTAAGAGACGTTTTTACCGGTGAAACCTTTGATGTTGCCGAATCAACAGGCGCAGAAGATGTTGCCGAAGATACTCTTTTGTTTTCAAGAGTTTTAAGACTTGGTGAAGAGCGATTTTTGGTTGGTGCCGGCATATTCATGGATCCGTCTGTCACAGAACCTATTACTGCTTTTGTCACAGAACAGTATCGCGAATGCTGTGAAGAAGGCTATACAAAAAGCTTTAAAGATTTTCTTAAAGAAAACGGAGAACTTATTAATTGGTGGATACGCTCATTTGATAAGGGCGAATTAACAGAATCCGATGATGAGGACGAAGATAAACCAGATAACAAATCATAAGAGGATAGCTGATGTCTAAGAATACCGACTCTAATGTTCACAAAGAGATTGAAGATTTAGTTACGGATTTGCGCTCTACTCTTGTTACAAAGCGACTTAAAGCTGTTAAAGAACTGGGGAAACTCAAGACTGATTTAGCTGTTGAGCCGTTGATATTCACATTGAATGATCGCTCGAAAGAAGTTCGTTGTGCGGCTGTCGAGGCTCTTGGCTTAATAAATCCTCCTAATTTGGCTGATTTGATAGTTTTTCTGGCTAAAGATAAATCTGCTGATGTTCGCTTGCGTGTAGCACACGCTTTAGGTTCAAATAAAACAGATTTATCGGTTGATACTCTGATGATTTTGGTCAGAGATCAAAAAGACGAAGTGGCTAATATGGCCGCAAAAAGCTTGTCAAAGAACCCGGCCGGAAGCCTGGCTTTATTGATAAGGCTTTTTGCTGATAATTCTTGGAAACTGCGATCAAGAGCTGCAACAGCCGTAACGAGAATGGGCAAAGTTGCTACAGAAGCCTTGAAAGTTGCGCTTGAAGACAGCGATTCAAATATTCGCTTTTGGGCGATAACATGCTTAGGGCATCTTCGCGACAGATCTAATAGTAAGCTTTTAATGACAGGGTTAAATGACAAAGACCCCGGAGTAAGGATAGCTGCTCTAAGGGCTTTGCGGGAACTTGGCGACCCTAATATTGCATCTATGCTGTTTGAGGCTCTTTCTCAACCCTCAGATCGCGTTAGAGACCTTATTTATGAAATTTTAAAAGATTTTGGCACCCATTCGATTCCGTATTTAATGGATTCTCTTTCGAATGAATTTTGGATGGGGCGTTCGTTAGCAGCTCAAGCCCTAACTGACATGGGAGCTGATGCCGTTACTCCTCTAGTCAGTGCCTTAGAGAGTCAAGATAAAGAAAGACGTTATTGGGCAATAAAAATACTCGGAAAAATGCGCGAAAAAACGGCGTATGCCGCAATTAAAAAGTTTCTCAGCGACCCCGACCCTGAAATAAGGATGGCGGCCCTGGAATCTATGGGTTATTACCTTGATACCGAGTCTATACCAAACCTTATAGAGCGTTTTATGGACCCCGCATGGGTTGTAAGAAAACATGCGGCAAAGGCTGTAACGGCATTTGCGCATAAAGCCGTGCCATTTTTGATAAAGTCGCTAAAATCAGAAGAAGAAGATGTCAGATATTGGGCCTTGCGCTCTCTGGGAGACCTTAAGCCTATAGGAATTTTTCCGGTATTGGTAAAGCTTTTTACAGACCGTTCCTGGACGATCAGAAAAACTACCTCTGATGTTTTATCTGACTACGGCGAAGATGCTTTGATGGAATTAACGGCATTAGCAGCAGATTCTACCGAGTCAGAAACCAGATATTGGGTTTTGCGTTCGCTCGGAAAAATTAAGTCAAAGATATCGTTGCCGCTGTTGTTCAGAGCGTTAGACGATGAGTCAGAATCTATTATGGATGCTGCTCAAAAGGCTTTATCAAACTATGGCGAAGAGATAATAGACGATCTTTTTGCTTTGTTTAAAAGTGAAAAACGCAGATTATTAGAGAGCGTATGCAACACTTTTCAGCGCATGGATGCTAAGCTTGTTGTTCCTAAGTTGTGTCGCAATCTTGGAAAATTCGATGAACAAATAAGCTATTGGATACGCAGAACTCTTTGTGGATTTAAAAAAGAGGCACACGAAGAAATTTTAAAACTGTTGCAAAGCAAGTCTGAAGACATTCGGCGCCAGGCAGTTATATGCTTGGGGCAATTTGGTTTTGAAGAAGACGCAAAGCACGTTTTGCCGTTATTAAAAGACGAATCATGGCCGACGAGAATCGCAGCAGCAGAGGCTTTGGGCGAATTGAGCGACCCCATTTCTGTTTCCCATTTAACTGAATCATTAGAAGACGAAGATGAAGATTTGGCGATGGCTTCGATGATTTCGCTTGGTAAAATTGGCGATGAAAGGGCGGTTCCCGGCTTAATATCAACACTTCATCACGAATCTTGGGCTTTAAAGTTTCAGGCAATCAGAATTTTGGGTGAAATGCGTGTAAGCAGAGCCTTTATAGATCTCATTAGATTATTGGATGAAGACACGTTAGATCTTAAAACCCATATTATAGGCGCTTTATCACGTATTTCTCATGCAAAGTGCTATGATGAGCTTAAAAAGAGATTTGAAATGGAGCAAGATTCAGAAGTTAGAATGGCTTACATTGAGGCTTTTTCCGAAATCGGAAACAAAGACATTCTTCCTCAAATAATTAAGATTGC
>JAQVCG010000141.1 GCA_028689875.1 Candidatus Rifleibacteriota bacterium
AGTTCTTCAATAGCACTTAAAGGGCCTTTTGTATATTTTAATCTCTCGGCCTTATAATAATGTTTTAACATTGAAAAACCTTCGCCCACCGACAATCTTGTTATGTCCATTGCCATTTTCAAAGAATCATTTGCATATTTAGACTCGGGACTATTTTCAACGGTGCTTTTCAATATTTCTAATGCTTCTTGGTAATTTTCTTTGTGAAGAGCTAATTTTGCTTCTTTTAATGCGTGATTTATCAGATTATCACTTTCGATTATTACGTCATCACTGCTCTCTTCAATTAAAGAAAGGGATTCTTTTAAAGCTTTTTGCGCTTCATCATATTTTTCTTCAAAGATTTTGACATCAGCATCTATAAGTGCTGCTTCAACAGCAATCTTTGAATAAAGAATTAAGAATTGTGATTTTAAAATGCTATCAAGATATTTCTTTGCATCATTTATGTCATATAATTCATACAGAGCATACTGAGCCACCTTTAGATTTAAATTGGCAGACATCTCTAAATCAGTCTTCAAATCTTTTTCTGCAACGGCTTTTGCAAGATTATAAAGTTTTTTACCGTAGTTTTTGTGCTCATATGCCATTTTTATAGCTTCTGTAGCTAATTTCAATTCGAGCGATGTATTTTTTCGAAGCTGAATAACCTTCGAAATTAAGTCAAAATAAAATGATACAGAAGCGTTTGTAGAAGCATCTTGTCTGAATCTCTGATAAAAGAGATCATCTAATGCCCCGCCCGCTTCATTAACAATATCTGCAATTATCTGCGAATCATCTTTTTGTCCTTGCCTAAAATGATATTCGAACAAGGCCTGGACAACAGCACGATTTCCCTTCGTGCGATAAAGCTCCGACAACCTTTTTCCCAAAGAAAAATCTGCACTTTGTTCTTCATAGAGCTTTTCAAAGGTATCATTGAGATAGGTGCCGCCCACAAAAGTTAAAAGATATTCTTCCATGGCCTCTGATTTTTTGCCTGTTGAATAAAGTATGTTAGCCTTTTCAACCGCAAAAGCAGAAACATCATAAGTTCGCTTTCTGTAATCTTCAATAGCTGTTATAGCTTCATCGTAGAATTGGTGTTCAATCAACACTGACACATAATTCATCAAACTTTCGCGTCCGAATATGTTTTTGCCTTTAAAAGGTCGCGCCCAGGTTTCAATAGCCTTATCTTTTTTATCAAGCTTGAAATAAACTACACCTAATCGCCTTAAAGTCGGCCAATCTTCAGGGTTTATATCTAAAATCTTGTTCAGATACTCAATAGACGTTTCATACATTTTTTCTTGAAAAAGAAGCCCGGTCAGCTTTTGCAGCATACTGCCGTCTATATTTATTTTTTCGTATTCCATAAGCGCTTTTATAGCTTTTTTACTGTCTTTTTGTGCTATATAACAATCTGTTATAAAATCTATATAGCGGTTTTCGCTATACCGCACTTTTCGGCTTTCTATGGTGTTTATAAGCTTTTCGACTTCGCCCGTTCTTATCGATAACTCTAACAGTTTTTTAAAGGCCTGATAAGAGCCATGCGTCTCTAAAACGTTTTGTAGCAAGAGCCACGCCTCATCGCCGCGCGCTGTCTGTAAATAGAAATCTGCAAGCAAAACCGAATACTCAACATTGTTGGGCTCTTCTTTTCTTAATGCTTCAAGAAACTCTGTTCCATCTTTGTATCGCTGTATTGATAAATATAGCTCGGCTAAATCTTTCTTAGCCATTTGAGCTTCGTTGAGGCCGGCGCGTCTTTGAATTATTTCTTTGTAAAGCTCTATGGCTTTGTCATATTCTTTGGTTTCTTTATACATCTGCGCCAGATGAACTCTGGCTATCTCTGAATATCCATCATTCTCATATTTTTTTATCAGTTCTTGAAGCTTTGTTTTTGCATATGTAAATCGTCGCATTCTATAAGCTGAAATAGCGTCGTTATACATAATATAAGCTTCTTGTTCGAATTTTTGATTTTGAGAAAATGATTCGGAACAAGTCATTAAACTAAAGAATAGCAGCAATAATAGTAGTTTTTTCATTTTTCGCTGCCTCCGTATATGTTGAGTGATTTGTAATATTCATCAAGCAAGGTTCTGTAAGAATCCGGAAAATCTTCTTTTAAATCTGTTGTGTAATCTTTTGAAAGATCTCTGGTATCTGAACCTACGTTTTCAATGTCTCCTGAAGGCAATTCCTGCCTGATTATTTCTCGAGACTTTGTTGCTGAGCGTTCTTCACTCTCTTCATCACGATTTTTTATGGCTTTTTGCGCTTTTAACATTCTGTCATAAATAGACTTCTGTTTTTCAGCAACCTTTTTTTGCAGTTTTTTATCAAGTATTTCTGTTTCTAAGTCTTTCATATCCTGTATTACGTCATCCATTCGCCCCATAGAATTGAGTTTTTGCCCTTCGCGCATAAGTTTTTCAAGGGCTTCACGAATGTATCTCTGCTCTAAGGCCATTTTTCTGAGCTGTTCAGGTGTTTGCCCTCCGGGCATCATTTGCTGTTTGAGCATTTGCTGATATAAGCTAAGCTGGCGTTTTGTAAGGTTTTTAAACTGCTGCATTGCACTCATTGGAGAATTGTTACCCGAGTTACCCGAATTGTCTTGGGCTCTCATTAAGTCTATTGCCAACTTGTTAAAACAGCGTATGATTTCTAACTGGTCTGTTCTTGCTGTTTCTAAGGCCCTGTCTTCAAGATTTTTTACAATTGCCGAAAACAGCTTTTGTGTTTGTCTGACAGAATCTACAACCGAAGGATCAACAGAGAAGCTGCTTTTTATAAAGTTTTCTAAATCATATTCAAGCTCGGCACCCTGCTGTTTAACAAGAACCTGCAATACTGATACCGAATCAATAATGCCCTCAATGTTTATCATTTCGCCGCGCAAAAAGTGCGAAGGCATGGTTTTGATTTCTTCATAAAGCTTTTCTTGGTCTTCAGAAACCTGCAAAGCCCTTCTTATGTAAGAAGAAAGGTCGAGTTGAGCATGTTCGCCGCTCATCATCATTGTTTCGTTCATCTGCATCGCATCATTTTTGAGCGCTTCTAAGAATTTAAGCATATTTTGCTGTTCTTGCGATGCCGAATCTAAATCTTTTTTTTCTATACTTTTCTCAATCGATTCACCGCGTTTTGCATAATCTTCTTTTTGCATTTTGTCGCGAATGTTCTTTACATCTTCTAGCAAAGGATTCTGAGAGATTTCATCAGATTTTTTGTCTTTTGTAAGCTCTTCAGCCTGCTTTTGCAGCTCTGCCAATTCTTTATTAATTTTATTCTGCTGTTTTTCAAGATCAAAAAGCTTTGACTCTTCTTCTTCAGTAAGCTTTTCTGTTTTCATCTTTTCGTTTAAAGCTTCTGTTTCAGATGCAATCTGCTGCTGACGCGCATAAAGATCTTCAATCGAATTAGCCAAAGAATTAAACTTTTGCTGCTCTCTAACCTGCTTAAGCAAATCAATGGTTCTGTCTAAGTTCTTTAT
>JAQVCG010000142.1 GCA_028689875.1 Candidatus Rifleibacteriota bacterium
ATTTTTTTCTGGTAATCTAGTGAGTTTGAAAGATGCCGGCTCTAAATTTGGATGATCCTTAAATTTTCTGTATCTTGCTGCATTAATCTGTTCTTGAGGTAATTCAAGGCGTATTCCAATCGCAAAAGGCTTTTGCTCTAATTCAATATTTTTTTCGCTCAATAACTTATATACATCTCTAGCACTATGACCCGTCGCAAGTATTACTGCTTTTGTTTCAAATTTTGATTTATTCGTTATTACACCACTAACACAACCATTTGACATTTCTATATCTGTCATGGTGGTGTCATAGAAAAAAGACCCTCCTAATGACTCAATGTGTTTTCTTAAATTAGGAATAATTTTTAAGAGGACATCGCTTCCTAGATGAGGCTCTGCGTTTATAAATATCTCTTCCGGAGCTTTACATAACCTTAAAATATTATAGAAGTCAAATATTCGACCTTTGTCTTTGCTTCTTGCTGTTAGTTTGCCATCTGAAAAGAGTCCGGCACCACCTTCGCCAAATAAGACATTGTTATTTAAATCTAAAATACCTTTTTCCCAGAAATTATTAACTTTTATAGATCTTAATTCAGCTTTATTTCCGCGTTCAATAATAATTGGTTGGGCTCCGGATTTTGCTAAATAATATGCAGCCATAAGACCTGCAATACCTGCACCAACAATTACCGGCCTATAAGAAAATTTGGTTTCTGTATATTCATTTTTTAAATCAGTATCTTTAAGAATTGTAAAGTCATGCCCTTTAAAAGTGGGTTTATATGAATTCGAAACTTCAACATATATGATAGCTGAATAAACAGGGGCTTTCCTAATTGGTCTTGCATCTAATGAACGTCTTTTTATCGTCCAAGAGAGAATTTGATTCGCTTGGCAGGATAGTTTATGGGCGAGAGCAGCAATAATATCTTCTTCGGAGTATTCTAAAGGCAGTTCTACTTGGTTGATTTCAATTTTCATATATTATCTACTTTTGAATTAAAGGATAAAGCTGCTAAATATCCGGTTGAAAATGCAGCTTGTAAATTAAAACCACCGGTGTCTGCGTCTATATCAATGATTTCGCCACAAAAATATAAATTTTTTACTAATTTAGATTCCATGGTGGTAGGTATGATTTCTTTCGTTGAAACACCACCGGAGGTTACAATTGCAGTTTCCCATTTGCAATAATCTACCAAGTTAAAATTTAATTCTTTTAGAGTGTTTTTAATTAGCATTCGCATGTTTTTGGTTAAGTCTGCAACTTTTAATTTATAACTTAAAGAAAGGTTATTCAAAAAAAAGTGACATAATTCGACCGGCAAAAAACCTCTCATTAAACTTAATAGATTTTCATGCTTTTTTGTTTCTATATCTCTTAATAATCTTGCGTCTAATTTTTCTAACGATAATGCCGGCTTCAAATCAAGTATGATGGCGCATTTTTTTCCGGAATTTATAGCGGGAACAGCTTCTCGGCTTAGAGATAAAATTATTGGTCCCCCTAAATTCCCGTCAGCAAAATTTAATTCACCAAATTTCTCATTGAGTTTTTTGTTGTCGACACGCAATTCTGCTCTAATATTTTTTAACGACACAGTTTCAATTAGGGTTAGGTTTATATCGCACTTAAGCGCCACTAAAGAGGGTAGGGGTTCAATAATTCTGTGACCGCATCCTTTTGCAAGTTCGTATCCATATCCTGTTGAGCCTGTTGCAGGGTATGATTTTCCTCCTGTAGCTAAAATAACAGCATCAGCAGTATATGAGCTTTTATTTGATACTACACCCAAACATTTTCCATTGTTGATAATTAACTCGGAAACAGGAGAATTAACCATTAGATTGATTTTTCTTTTGATAAGTGCTTTATGCAATGCGTTTATAGCATCGGTTGCACGTCCGGAAGCTATGAAAACTCTGCCTCCTCTTTCTTCAATTGTATTAACTCCCTCACTTTTAAAAAAGTTAATTAAATCAACATTAAAAAAAGACTTAAAGGCCGTTTTTAAAAAACGGCCGTTATTATTGAAATGTTTTAAAAATTCTTCATATGAACAAGTGTTTGTTATGTTTCCACGCCCTTTTCCTGATATTCCAAGCTTTCGAGCAATTTTCGGCATTGATTCAAATACTGTTACTTTATGCCCCATTTCGGCAAGTTTTATTGCAGCCATCAATCCTGCAGGACCGGCACCAATAACAATGACTTTTTTCATTTTTATCTCTTTTTTACACTAAAACCGAAGGTCCCAAGCTCTTTGCCTAATTGGTAATAACTTCCGTGTGCAAAACTTAATAATTGGGCTTTCTGGAGGTTGAATTTGTTCGATTCGTCGATATATTTTTCTGAAATTTGAACACCGGTTATCTTGCCAAGGAACATTACGTGTGAACCTAGTTCTATTTCTGATTGAACGTCACATTCAATGTTTATTGGGCACTCTAAAATAATTGGAACTTTTCCGGAAGAACTTTTTCCTTTTGAGAGTCCTGTGAGATGAAATTTATCTTCATTTCTTCCAGATATTACGCCACATAAATCAGTTGCTTTTACTAATGTTTTATCTGGTACATTTACAACAAACTTTTTTGAATTTGAGATTAAGCCAAAAGAATACCTCTCGCGCCTAACAGATATGCTGAGCATAGGTGGTTCTGAATTTATTGTTCCGACCCAGCCAACTGTAATAATGTTGTCGTGGCCGTTTAAATCTGAACAAGTCACCAATACCACAGGCACAGGTGCAAGAATAGTGCCGGGTTTCCATAATACTTTTTTTTCATTTACCATTTTAGACTCCATTTAACCACCTAGCAGCCACATTAGAATATATGCACATAAAATTCCCCATGCAATTGCTGCGAGAATCAAAATAACTACAGTTGCCTTAGTGCGCATCTCTTTTATTGTTTCTGCTTTTTCTGCTTTATCGATTTTTTCTTTGTTTTTTCCTGTTTTTAAATCTTCAGTTTTATTTATCTTTTTAAGACTTTGAATTCTTTCTTCTTTCTGAATGTTCTTTTCAATTTCAAACTTTTTTGCAGCTTCTTTTATTAAATCATCAGGTGATTTTTCATGATTTAAGGTGACGGATAATTTTTCTGCAATAATTTTTAGGGCGTTATCCATTTCATTTTTTTCAGATATTCTTGTCGTATGTGCTATTTTATATACTTGATAAAGTGTTTCTTTTTCTGGATTTGAAGCTAAAACAGTGGATATTTTTTCAATTAGTTCGAGACTATTTTCTTTTGCTAATGCGTTAATCAGAGGTTTTTTTACAATATTAAAGTCTAAGAGCATGGATGTTGAAACACCTATTGTTCGTTGTTTTGTGTTTTGCGAGCTGATCATGCTGGTTAATAAGCTTTCAATTCTCTCACTGTCTATTTCTGCGAAAACTCTTGTTGCAGTCATTCTAATTTTTCCATTTTTTTGTTGTAAAAACTGAGGCAAATAGAGGCATAAGAATTCAGAGTCAAGTTTTGCAAGGGCTTT
>JAQVCG010000048.1 GCA_028689875.1 Candidatus Rifleibacteriota bacterium
TCTTCAGGTAAATCGGCAAAAATAATCTCAAATACTTTTGCTTGAGCCGGAGAGCTTACTAAATCAACCAAAGAATCGTGCAGCCTTCCTGCGTTATCGATTCCTATTTCGACATGATTCAATCTTAATGATAATTCATAAACGGCATCGCCTATATAAGCCAAGGTTCTAGCAGGAAGACGCAATGCCTCTTCTTTGTTCCACTGCTTTTTAATCAAAAAAGCACTTGAACCGTCAAGTGAACATTTATCAACTTCCATACTTGCTCCTATAAGCTTATTGCGCCTTTTTCCAGCGAACACCGCTCTTTGTATCTTCGAGAACTATTCCGGCCTCTTTCAATTTGTCTCTAATTGAGTCTGCAACGTCATAACGTTTTTGAGCTTTCATATTGGTTCTGAAATCAATAACAAGATCCATCAAAGGTTCTATGTTCAGATCGGTCTTGTTATTTTCTGAATCAGGTAAAATGCCCAAAATGTCTCCGGCCCAGCTTTTTAAAGTTTCAATTGCTTTACTTGCAGAAGCAGCCGAAATTTTGTCTGCGGCAATAATTCTGTTAATATCGCTCACTAATCCATAAATTTTTGCTATGGCTCCCGGAGTATCTAAATCATCGTCAAGACGCTCACGAATCTCCGTTTCTGCTTTTTCACATATTTTTGCAATTTGTTCGTCTGCCATACCAGATTTTGAGCTTTCATTTTTGCTGACTATTTCATTTAAAGATTGATACAGCTGCCCTAATCTCGATAAGCCTACTGAAGCACCTTCGATAGCTTCTTCTGTATAATTCGATGGCGAGCGATAGTGAGTGCTCAACAAAAAGACTCTTATCGCCTCGGGCGTATGCTTTGCAAGTAAATCTTCACAGGTTTTAAAGTTTCCCAAAGATTTTCCCATTTTAACACCGTCAACAGTGACCATATTATTGTGCATCCAGTAACGGCAGAATGGTTTTTCGTGAACGCATTCAGACTGAGCTATTTCACACTCATGATGAGGAAACTTATTTTCTAAGCCGCCGCCATGAATGTCAAATGATACTCCCAGATATTTGTTTGCCATTACAGAGCATTCTATATGCCATCCCGGATAACCGACGCCCCAAGGGGAATTCCACTTTAAAATATGGCTATCTTCGGCTTTTTTCCATAACGCAAAATCTTTTGGATTTCGTTTTTCCCCACGTCCTTCTACCCTTACCGCTTCCTTTTGATCTTCTAGTTTGCGGCCGGATAGTTTTCCGTATTCGGGAAACGATTCAACATCAAAATAAACGTTTCCATCAACAACATAAGCGTGTTTTTTTTCAATCAATTCTTCTACTGCTTCAATTTGTTCCGGAATATGCTGACTTGCACGAACGTAAAAATTTGGATGTGCCAGTTTAAGTTTTTCCATGTCGTTCATGTATTGTCTTGTCCATTTATCAACGATTTCCCATGGATGCACTTTATCTATTCGAGCTTGTTTTTGTATCTTATCTTCGCCTGCATCTGCATCATCAGTTAAATGGCCGACATCTGTTATATTTTGAACATACCTTACTTTGTAACCCGATTTTCGCAAATGCTTTGCAAGAACATCAAAAGTAATATAGCTTTTGGCATGCCCCAAATGCGGAGGGCCGTATACCGTTGGCCCGCACACATACATGCCTACTTTTCCGGGTTCTCGGGGAACAAATTCTTCTTTTTGTCTTGTCATAGAATTATAAATAACAAACGCCATGGTTTCCTCCATGCAGTTAGAATGCAAAATTTTATCGGGCTATGTTACCACAAAAGTGTTAAATTATGAACATTAGCCAAAAGTATTTCATTTTTTAACATATTTAGGTATATTCTTAAAGCATGAGTTTTTCAAACATCAGTAAAAATTTAACACTGCGCAACGCATTTTTGTTTTGTGCTTTAATTTTGTTACCCCTGTTAACCCTTTATTTTACTGCTGTTAACATTGCCAAGGAAAATTATTTAGCAGACATTCAAAAAGTTAAAGATGACTTAGAATTACAAAATGCTAAGATCGAAAAATTCGCTCAAGACAAATATCAAATCAATGATTTTTTAAAAAATACAGTTATAAATAATCAGCTTGTAAAGCACTCTGCTTCTGAAATCAAAAACTTTTTGGAACGTCTTGACAATAAATATCCGAATGCATTCAAATGGTTAATATGGGACGAAAAAGGACACCTTCTCCCCATATTCGGCAACACAATTTTGCCGGGCAGAAAATCCTGGACCTTAGTAGTAAATACTTTTATCGAAAAACTTAAAATTGTTTCAATTCCAGGCAATTTATTGAAAAGACAGGTCTTTAATCCTGAATTTGAAAAAGCAATGGCAAATATTCAAAAAACAATGGGCGGTTCAATCAAAGCCGAGCATCTTAATTACGCAAGAGAAAACCCGATTGATTTTTCTTGGTTCGGCAAACCTTGTTACGCAGTGTGGGTTGTAGAACCAAGCGAATATGAGAATGGTTATCTCTCTAAAATCAATGGCGGCGCACTTATTATGGTTTTTCCCGAATTACTGCCCAAAAACATTTGGATGAAAAGAATTATAGAACGCAGAAAAACCGCTGCCGACAAACTATTACACCCCATTTTGACTATAAACATAAGCGGGTCTTATGTGGATTTATCGGACGAAGACTTACCACAAGACAGTTTTTTCACCAATGGCATAATTGATGCATATAAAAACCGCAGTGAAAGTATTTTTGAATTTAATAATTATTTGGCTATATCCACACAACTATCTTCAGATGACGAAAACCGCATTATTTCTATGGCAAACATAGAAACAATAAATAATAAAGAAAAAAACACATTATTTGGTTTAAGGATTTTTCTGTTAATCTTTATAACAGGAATATTCATTTCATTGTTCAGTGCTGATTGGAATATTATTTTTAATATTTCACTCAGAAAACGCATAGCTTGGATTCTTTTAACCGCAACTTTCATGCCCCTTTTAAGTCTTATCAGCATAGGAAAAAGCTTCATAAATCACGAAGAAGCAAGACTTAGCGAATCGGCTTATGTAAAGATGCGTCAAGCGATGGAAGCCATGAACTTAAGGTATAAAGATACTCCGCGAATAACTGAAAAAATACTGTTTGAAGAACTATTAAACCTGGTCGGCAAACCTCCGATTTCAGAGGAATCCATCAAGAAGTCGCTTGATCAAGCAATAGAATTGAAACTTATAGAAAACTACGCCGTTACAAACGAGCTTGGAAAAATTTCATTAACCAGCTGGGAAAACCTGGATCCCGCAATAAAAAGAATGTTTGAAATGACAACCCAAAGAGGTAAAGCGCTTGCAAACACTATACAACAAGCTGATTCAGGTATGCAGCAATACATTGACGAAGAATTATCTGAAATAATGCTTGCTCTAAACTCGAAATTAGATTTTTCGAGACCCAGTTTTTTAAGATATTATGCTGTTCAAGATCAACACATGTATTTCATGAACATACATGCTAATGTTGATTCAACCGTAAGAAGTATTTTAATTCAAATACCTGAACATCACCTTGAAAAGAGCTTTGCAAAAAGCGAATTTAAAGCCAACAGACTCGCCACTCAAGATATCAGCAAAGACAAATATGAATTATCTTTCTTCTCAACAAGAGAAAATGAAACCTCTTTTCCTGAAGTCTCACCTTTGTGGACAGAATTAAAAGATGAATTAAGAAGAAGTAAAGAGCTTAAAACAGAAGAATACGGGTTAATATCAGTAGACAACGAGACATTCTTATATTTGATAAAGCCTCTGAGCGCGATGAGAAGCAATAGTCTCCTTCCCTGCTACATTTTTTCGACAAACCAGATAAGCAGCAGAATAAAGGGGGTTACCTTATTACTCGTCTCTCTATCTGCCGCGGCCGTATTAGGAACAACAATCTTAAGTCTTTTATTGGCTTCGAGCCTTTTGGTACCCATAAAACAAATAGACGAAGCTGCTCAAAGAGTCGGAACAGGCGACCTCAACGTATTAGTGCCTGAAATGGGCGAAGATGAAATGGGGCGCTTGAGCAAAACATTCAACGAAATGGTCAAAGGCTTAAGAGAGCATAAAAAAATGCAGGCCTATGTCTCTGACTCTGTAAGAGAAGCCATTCAAGAAAACGATTCTAACAGTGAAGCAAATATTGAATCCCTAAGAAACGGCAAAAATATCGAAGCAACTATTTTGTTTTCTGACATCAGAAATTTTACCGGTATCACTGAACAGAACCCGCCAGAAAAAGTGTTTAATTTGCTTAACGAGTTTTTAGGCGGCGTTGAACCGATTATCAGAATGAACCACGGCAGAGTCGACAAATACATAGGCGATGCTGTTATGGCTGTTTTTCACCACACCTCGCCTGAACATCATGCGCTTAGTGCCATAAAAACATCTGTAATGATGATGAAGTTTTTGAAAAAAATGAATACTGCACGAAAAAAGCAGGGTTTATTCCCCATAAATATTGGCATAGGAATAAGCACAGGCACGGTTTTGCTAGGTGACGTTGGCAGCGCAAAAAGAAAAGACCTAACCGTTATAGGCGATGAAGTAAACTTGGCTTCAAGACTTGAAAGTGCCTCAAAGAAGGGCAGACACAGCAAAACAATTTTCTCGGGCTCAACCTACAAACTAATCAAAGACTATGTAAATGCCGAAAAAATGCCTTTTAGCGAAGTAAGAGGCAAAGAACAAAATATAGAAATTTACGAGTTGATTAACTTAAAAAATAAAAATTAATTGATTTTGTTTCTTATTTTGGTCTTCTTAAACATAAAAAACAATACAGTTGCGAAGTAGGTCAGTCCGGCAATGATTATGGTAAGAGCCCCAGAAGGAAGATTAGGCTCATAGCTCGCCATTAAGCCAAACACATTAAAAAATATACCCAATCCCGTTGCAGATATCATTATTTTTGAAACCCGCTTAAACAACTTGCATCCGATGGCTACAGGTAAAGTGAGCATAGCGATTACCATAATGATTCCCACAGCAGAAACCATTAATACCACCGTAAGAGCGGTCATGCACAAGACCAACAAATAATAGAATTCAACCGATAATCCGCGAGTTCTTGCAAATTCTTCATCAAAGCATACGGCTATAATTTGTCTGTAGAATATAGTCGTTATTACCAGCAGAATAATATCTAAAATACCTATAAGCCAAAGATCTTGTGAAGAAACCATAAGAATATTGCCAAACAGATAACTCATCAAATCTTCACCATATCCCGGTGTTTTAAAAATAAACAATACGCCGGCCGCCATTCCGACAGCCCACAAAGCACTTATAACCGTATCTTCACGCTCTTTTGCTCTTAAACTTATTATACCGATAATCAAAGCTGACAAAAGCGCTGTCAGAATTGCACCATAAATAGGTCTTAACCATTCTAAACCATAAACAACAGAAAGATATCGCGCTGCACCTAATCCGCCTAATATACAGTGTGCTATTGCCGCAGCAATATAAGTTATACGCCTTAAAACAACGAAAGTTCCGACAATGCCGCCGGCTATACTACACAGAACACCTGCCAAAACGGCATTAAAAAGAAATGGCAATTCTAATAGATCTGTTAGGAATGATGACATACATGCCCCTTTTCGCTGCATCTATGGTCATGACGCACAATATGAACCTCGGGACCATATAGTTTCTGAAGTGATTCGCCTGTCAGCTCGGACACAGGGTGTATTTGCAATGTTTTTCTAACACAAATTACAGTTTTTACATGCGCAGAAACAAAACCAATGTCGTGAGACACAATAATTATGGTGAATTTTTTATTCATTTCGGCAAACATATTATAAAGCTGCTCTGTACCCTTAACATCAACGCTTGCCGTTGGTTCATCCAATAAAAGTAATTCGGGTTCTGCCATTATAGCCCTGGCAATCATGGCTCGCTGCCTTTGCCCGCCCGATAAGTCCGCAAAACTGTTATGCTCAAAGCCGCCAAGCCCCACGTCATCCAATGCCGTCAATGCCATCTCAATCTGCTTTTTAGAATGCCTTCCCCACCAAAAGCTTTTGCTTAGACAACCCATAAGAACTACATCTAAAACACTCACCGGAAAACCCGAATCAAACTTTGAAAACTGAGGCACATACCCCACTTTTTCTCTTATTTCATCAGGTTTCTTGCCAAAAATTTCTATAGTTCCATTCACCGGCTTAATTAAGCCCAAAATAAGCTTCAAAATAGTCGTTTTTCCGCCGCCGTTAGGCCCCACAATACAGGCAAAATCACCGCGGGGAATTTCAAAGTTGATATTCTCTAAAATCGTTCTCTCGGCTTCATATGCAAAATTTACATTACTAAACTTCAATATACTTTCTTCGCTCATAATCTCATTCTTTCAGCTTTTTTAAAGAATTTGCCATAAATCTGAGATTTTCAAAATAATCTTCAGAAAGGGGATCCATTCCCATGACAACGCCATTTATAGATTCAGCAATTGTTTTAGCCGCAGCAACCGGAAATTGTTTTTGCACAAAAATCACATGAATATTTTTGGCGCGACACTTTTTAATGAGCTCGGCCAACTGCTTAGGCCCGGGCTCTTTTCCTTCTGCCTCTACCGACCGTTGAACCAAGCCAAATCTATCAGCAAAATAACCGAATGCCGGATGGAACACAAGCATTGTCTGTCCCTTTAACGGCTCTAATATTTTACTTAATTCTTCAACTATTTTCTCGTTTTCTTGCTTGAACACCTCATAATTCACCGCAAGCTCTTTCGTGATTCCGGGTCTTAATTCTGCTAAAGCCGACGCAATTATTTCTGCCTGCTTTATAACTAAAACCGGGTCTAACCAAATATGAGGGTCGAGCCCACCTTTTCCATGTTCATGAGAATGCTCGCAATCACTGTGGTCTTCACATTCTCCCTCAACCTCAGACATGTTTCTTTTTTTAATTCCTTCATCTGTGGCAACAATTTTCAGTTTTGGAAAAAGAGACGCTATTTTTTTTAAAAACCTTTTTTCATAAGTAACTCCAACTGAAAAAAACACTTCAGCACGGGCAATTTCTGACATTTGCTTCGGCAGCGGCTCATAATTGTGAGGCGACTGCTCCGGCCCGACCAAAACTTCAACTTCTGCAAAATCTCCCGCTATTCGCTCAACAAAATATTTCTGCGGTAAAACGCTCACAAAAACTTTTATTTTTGGTGTTTCTGAGGCAATTAGCGTGTTGTTAAAACAAACTAAAAATAATAAACCAAATAAAAGACATCGTTTAATCATATGTTTTGCACCATTACATTATTTATTAACCAAAAACAGCTTTAATAGCCTCTCTTATATTTCCAACCTTAATTACTCCATCTTTGCCGCTTATTTCAGCAGAGTCTGAGATTAAAAAACGCTTAAAACCAAATCGTTTTCCTTCTGTAATCCTGCGGGAAAGATTTCCGACGGGTCTTATTTCGCCCGCCAATGTTACTTCACCGATAACAAGCATATCAATCGGAATAGAACGGTCATTCAAGCTGCCTGCCAATGCCATTGCCAGACCCAAATCGCCGCCAGGCTCAGAAAGTTTTAAACCGCCTGCTACATTTGAAAAAACATCTCTGTTGTAAAATTTCATGCCTGCGTGCTTTTCGAGCACCGCTATAACCAAATTTAACCTGTTTGAATCTATGCCCGCTACTATTCTTCGAGGCATAGTTAAAAACGACTGTGTAACCAACACTTGCAGCTCTGTTAAAATACATCTTGTTCCCTGCAATATCGGCACCACAACGACGCCCGGTGATTCGCTTCTTTTTCTGCTTATAAAAAGATCAGACGGATTCAAAACAGGATCAAGTCCCTTGTCTGTCATTTGAAAAACTGCAACTTCGCCTGTAGCCCCATATCTGTTCTTAAAAACACGCAGAATTCTAAAGTTCGAACTCACATCACCTTCAAAATACAAAACCGTATCTACAATATGTTCAAGTATTTTTGGCCCCGCAATGGCCCCGTCTTTTGTAACATGCCCTATTATGAAAATCGGCATTCCGCGGTCTTTGCCATATTTTGTAAGTATCGCTGCGCATTCGCGTATTTGCGAAACCGACCCCGGAGTCGCGTCAAGCTGCGGCGTGTAAACAGTTTGAATAGAGTCCACAACAACTATTCTCGGCAAAAATGATGCAAGACCATTCAAAGCCGAATCCAAATTCTGCTCTGATACTAATATTATATCTTTTCCGTTGCCTATTCTCATTCTTTCGGCGCGCAACTTAATCTGCGTAGCCGATTCTTCTCCGGAAACATACGCAACAGGTTTTATATTAACTCCCAGCCTTGAAACCAACTGAAGCATGAATGTCGATTTGCCGACCCCCGGCTCGCCACCGATTAGCGTTATGCCTCCCGGCACTAACCCGCCGCCAACCAGTTCATCGAAAACATCAATGCCCGTCACCCAACGCTGAGCGCGCTCTACATTTACGTCTTCTAAAGTTTGAATCAAAGACATGCTCGAGGCATTTTGCGAAGGCACGCGCCTTAAGTCTGACTGCACAACTTCTTGCACCAGCGTATTCCACTCTTCACATCCCGTGCACTGACCCTGCCATTTGGGAAAAGCCTGTCCGCAGCTCTGGCAAACATACCTTGTCTTAGTTTTTGCCATTTTGTTGCTCCCCTGAAGCAGTTAATTTAATAAATGTATCTTCTAACGAAGCCTCTAGCGGTATCATTGCCCGCAATTCGACATTATTTTCATAAAGCTTTCTGCCAACAATCCCAGACTTCCCTGCAGGCACATAAAACTGCAAGCCTCTCGGCGCCAAAGCCACGCCCGAAACCCCATCTTCACCCATTTTTTCAAGCATTTCACGAGCCTTTGCAAAAGACTCATCGCCAACTCTCACCTCAAAATGCTCCATACGCCGGTCGAGCAAATTAGCCACATAACCTTCAGCAACAGTCCGTCCCTTGTCTATTATCACCACGTAATCGCACATTCGCTCCACTTCATCAAGCAAATGGCTCGACATAAAAATTGAAGTTTTCTCAACATCGTGAATCTGCATAAGAATTTCACGCATGTGCACCCGCCCGGCAGGGTCTAGCCCGCTCGTCGGTTCATCTAAAATCAAAAGTTTCGGCTTGTGCAAAATGCCAAAAGCTACCCCCAGACGTTGTTTCATTCCGCTCGAGAATGTTCCAAACCGTCTGTCGGCAGCTTCTTTCAGGCCTGTCATCTCAATAACTTCCTGAATTCGTTCTTGGGAAGTAGCCTTATAAAGTGAGCCGAACCATTTCAAGTTTTGTGCCGCTGTCATTGTCTCTATAAAATTCGGATTCTCAACCACCGCGCCAATATTTTCAAGAGCTTTGTCTCTGCATTTAGGCATTTCTGCCCCCATTAAAGAAACACTACCCTTAAAAGATGGAATCAGCCCCAACAAAATGCGCATAGTTGTCGTTTTGCCTGCCCCATTAGGTCCTAGAAAACCTACGATACTATTTAATGGCGCAGAAAAGCTCAAACCCTCTAAGACCTTTTTCCTTCCGAAATTCTTATATAAATCACTGACGCAAATCGCCGATTTTATCATTAGTTATGACCTATCATAGAGTTCATGATAAAGCTCTGAACCTATTACTTTAATTATTACTGCCGCCGGAACCGCCAAAAGCAAACCCGAAATGCCGGCGACACTGCCTGAAATCGCTAATGCAAGCATTGTGACCAAAGGCGGGATTCCCACTCCGCTGCCTATAACATAAGGCTGCAGATACCAACCGTCTATGGTTTGAATAATTATAATCACGATGCTTACCTTTATTATTGCCACAACAAACGCCCCGGTAAAACCAAACTGCGTTATGGCCACAAATAGAGACAAAAGTATAGTGAATAAACCGCCCAAATATGGAATAAAGTTGGCAATACCGGCCAAAAGCCCTAAGAACAGCCAAAATTTTAAACCGCTAAAACTTAAGCCTATAATCATTAGAAGAGCAAAAATCGAATTAGAGATAACCATTCCGCGCAACAAAGCACTAAGCTGCTTATCAAGTCTACCTAATACTTCTAAAGTTTTACTGCGGTAATCCGGTGGAATAAGCTTCTTAAAGCCTATAAAAATATCGTCCATGTCGAGCAGAATGTAAAACACCAAAATAGGAATCAAAAACATATTTACCATTCGCGATAAAGCATCGCCAAAAAAACTCAATATACTATTAAAAGCATCTACTGCACCATCTTTTACAAAGCTAAAACCGGCAGCCATATGACTTACAAGCTTTTCGCGTGAAACATAGGAATCAAGCCAATCTATGTAGACTTTAAGTTCGGGATACTGTTCTAGAATAGCATCAAAGTCAAATATAAATATTCTGGATGTGTCGCTGCCTATGCCTTGATTTTCTGCATTATCTTGCACTGCTGTCTCTGTGGCTTCGTGCTGCAACATTTCATTAATAGGGCGACTTTTTATAGTCATCATTTTTTTAAAGTCAACCTGACGCAATTTCATCGCCAAATCAACAGCATCAGAAGACACGCTCATCGTAAAAGGAACGATAAAAAGTATAAATCCGCCAAAACAAATACTAAAAACCACTAGAACTGCCCAAGCACGAGGGATTCCGCCTTCCTCTTTTTTGCATAGCCAAGCATTGGGAACCCTGCATTTTTGTAAAAATTTCCAAAACCGGGGAATCTTAAATTCTTCAAGCCGCCCAACTATAGGATTTAAAATATAGGCAATAACCAAAGAAATCAAAAACGGTGCTATTACTGAAGACAGATAATAAGTAGCAACAGCAAGCAAACCCAAAAAGATTAAAATCAACCCATTTTTAACCGATGGCGACAAGCTTTTTAATGACATTTAAGAACTCCAAATCTATGCGGCGTTTTCACCGTGTAGGGTCAAAATCAGTTCTACTTCACCAATCCCTATTTTAAAATTCTTAGCTATTTGAGGAATTGAAATTCCGCTTTTATGCATTCTCAGAATATCAGGCGCAGGATACGGCAAATCTTTATACTGGTTTTTATCATACTTCGTGCCGTCATCATTTTTATTCTTTATTTTTTTTAATAAACCGGCAGGAATTCCGTTACTGGGTTCGGGCACAGTTTCTATCACAGCTTTTTCTGTTTCGATTTTTTCAATTTCATCGGCCGGAAGCTCTGCAGAACCAAGCTCTAAGACACTTAAATAGGCGTTTAGCTCAGAATTCACTATGTCTTTAACATCAGAAACGCTCATATTCTTTTTGTTCGTTTCGTTTTCAATCATTTTAATAAGCTTACGGCCTTGGTCTTCTAGGGCGCCGGTTCTTCCGTTTAATGCCAATATTTTATCTTTAATTTCTTCAAAGGTTTCATCAAACTCTTTCTTTAAACGCTTTTCACCCGTCTTGTATAACGACCCGGACATATCTTTATCCGGGCTCATATTTCTTTTTTTAATTTCTTCTCTCAGGTCTTCAAGTTCAGACAGCAAATCGTTCACTAGCAAACACTTTTTGTCAGCAATCATCAGCAGTTCTTTTAAATCGTCTGTTTTCTTTGTGAGATTTGAAATGTGGAATTCAACAACTTCGTCAAAAGTTTCTGATATCTTTTTAAATCTATATTCCGCTTCGTTAAGGCGCTTTTCAAGCTTAAATATTTTGCACTGTGCTACCTTCTTACCCAACCAAAATGCCGATATTATAAGAAATATAACACAAATACTAATATTAACGAGAGTTAAAGACATTATCACGGTTCCTTGCAAAACTCTAAATAGTTATAGAAAATAAACTTTCTGCATGGTACCATGTTTGCTATGTTAAAATCCAAGAAATTTTGGGGAATAATTACAAGTTTTTTATTTTTGTGGCTGACCCTGCAAAATTTAGACTTTGAAAGAGTACCGTCAATTATCTCCGGTCTTAAGTTTTATTACATTCCTTTAATGATAATAAGTCTTATAATGGAACATCTTACCAGAGGAATAAGATGGAAAATTATTCTTTACAAGCACCCAATGAGCCTTAAACACTCATATTTTGCGACAGTTCTTGGGTATTTTTTCAATAATATTCTGCCTGCCCGCGCCGGCGAATTTATAAAAGCCTACTACCTCAAGAAAAAAGATATAGCACCGGCAGGAGAGGCTTTTGGAACAGTAGTATTTGAGCGTTTTTTAGATGGAGTAATTACTTTAGGCCTAATGACTTTTTCTTTAAGGCATTTCACCGATAATCCGATAATGAAAAAAGCTGCTCTGACCACCCTCGTTTTTTATGCTCTAATACTTATTGCCATAGCATTAATGCACTTTCGTAGAAAATCATTTGAAAGAATAGCAAAGTATTTTTTCTCGTTTTTTCCTAAGAGAACCGCTGTATATTTAAACAAAACATTTACATCATTTATAAGCGGAATGATAATAGTGGCCAATAAACCGGTAATTTTCATCAAAGCCGTCGTCTGGTCTATTATAGGCTGGGCTTTCACATTAATTACAACTTGGCTGTGCTTAGAAATGTTCAGCTTTAACATGGACTTTTCAAGCGTATCATTTATACTTGTGGTTTTAGCCATTGGCTCAATGATACCGTCAAGCCCCGGAATGATCGGCGTTTATGAATGGTGCTGTGTTTTGGCGATTCATAAAATACTTGGCTATTCACCCGAACTTGCCGCAACATTTGGCTTGATTTCTCACACTGTCGGCTACGTATGGGTAGCAATAGTCGGTTTTACGATATTAACCTTAGAAAATTTGTCAGTATCAGAGTTGCAACCAGAAAATCAATCTAACCCAACATCTTCGAACTGACTTTTCATTTCTTCGCTTTTGTTAATTATTGTGTTTAGATCTTTATTTATTCGGTCTCCATCATATCCGATCATTTTGCTTGCAGAGCTCGCAGCTTTGGCCTTATTTTTCAAAACTTCAGCTTCAGTCTGAACGCTTTTATCAACAACAGTATTTTTCTTGGCAGGTTCACTTCCACAGCCGGGAAGAAGCAACAAAACGCACAAAACGCCAAATAAATTTTTAATCATAATTATTCCTTTTAAATTCTTATTTAGTAATTCTACCGTAATATAATAATTATTAAAAGCTCTGCCGTAAGTTATTCTCTATCTTTACTTGTATAGACTTTGATAAATAATTCTGGTATCATTTTATTAAGTATTAAACTGGAGTAAAAAACTATGAATAAAATAAAATTTGTTTTTGTGTTACTAGTTGCTATTTTTGCGATAGGAATCACTATGCCCGGATGTACAGCATCACCGGGTTCTGACGCACCCGAAGTTAACGCACAAAAATGGCTTAACGCAGAATCTTTTTCTTTGGCCGAAAATAAAGACAAAATTATTATTGTAGAGTTTTGGGCAACTTGGTGCCCCCCCTGCAGAGCAAGCATACCTCACCTTAAAACTCTTCATGAAACTTACAAAGACAAAGGCGTAGTGCTTGTTTCTTTATCAAATGAACCTAATTCGCCTAAAATTACAAAATTTTGTAATGATGCAGGTATGAATTGGATAGTCGGACTCGGCAGCACCACCGGTTCGGACTATGGTGTAAGCGGCATACCCCATGCTTTTATCGTTGTAAATGGTAAAATAGTATGGAAAGGTCACCCAATGGCCGGTCTTGACGAAGAAATAAAAAAAATAGTAGATTCACGCCCTGTAAAAGCAGAGTAATGAAAAAACAAGACATTGAATTTAAAGTTCTTAACATAATTGATCGCCTTGAAAAAGGGCAACCAATTGAAGATAACGAAATAGAACTTAAATCTGAATGGCCCAGAGACCATTTTAAAGCCGCGCGCAGAATTGCAGCTCATGCAAACTCAGCGCGCGGTGAAACCATCATCTGGATAATAGGCATTGATGAAAAAAAAGGAGTTGTGGGCGCAAACTTCGAAGAACTTTCTAACTGGTATGCAAAGGTAAGATCCAGATTCGATCAGATGTTAGCCCCAAACCTGGTAAGTCTTGCCGTGCCATATAACGGTAAAACCGTTGTGGCATTAGTTTTTGAAACAGATCGTTCGCCATATGTTATAAGAATACCAAACAGTAATCCCGGTCCGGTAACACACGAAGTCCCCTGGAGAGAGGCCAATTCTACGCGATCGGCAAGACGTTCAGATTTAATAAAACTCTTGTATCCGATTAACAAGCGGCCAAGTCTTGAAATACTCGACGGCAAAATAGAACTGCAAAAATCCATATCCAACATAGACCAAAACGGAAACTATCAGTGGAATCTAAGTATGAAAGTTTATTTTGTCACCTATTCAAACGAAACAGTTGTTTTCCCTTTTCACAGATGCAACATACTTTTTAGACCTCAGGGGCAACCCGATGAAAAGAAATTTACAAACATAAGAATTACACCGCCGACATCTTATTCAAGCCGTGAATTTAAAGAAAAGACACAGTCTTTAACCGTTAACAGCACAGAAAATGAGGTACTTATCAACACAGCCGGCATGGGTTATATTACGGCAGAATACTTTTCTTCAACTAACCCGGGAACCAAATTATTTGAAGAAATAGAAGTCAAAACTCTTTTAAAAACCCATCATTCAGACGACCCCATACTGCTTGAAGCAGTATTTACGCTTGTGCCGCATCGCGCTCAGCCTGGCGAAAGATTATTAGGAGAATGGCGCGTAGAAAAAGAATCTTAACACGGAGCAACCATGAAAGACATGCTTGAATCTGCCAAGCGCATTTTGCGTTACGAAGCAGAAGCCATAGAAACAGCTTCCCAGAACCTTGATGAAAATTTTTCAAAAGCTATTGATTTAATATTAAACAGCCACGGCAGACTTGTGGTATGCGGAATGGGTAAATCAGGCTTAATAGGGCACAAAATATCTGCAACCCTTTCAAGCACGGGCACACCTTCATTCTTTTTGCACCCAGCAGAAGCCTTACACGGCGATTTAGGAATGATAAGAGACAACGACGTAATGCTGCTTCTTTCAAACTCAGGTGAAACAGAAGAAATAGTAAAACTTGTACCTTTTTTACGAAGAATAGGCACTTCAATTGTAGCGATGGTCGGGGAAACCAACTCTTCGTTAGCAAGAATGGCTGATTTGGTCATAAATGCACATGTTACCCGCGAAGCCTGCCCGCTAAACCTCGCACCCACAAGCTCAACAACTGTTGCGCTTGCGCTTGGGGATGCAATTGCAGGGGCATTAATAGAAGCCAGAAACTTTTCTCAAAGAGACTTTGCAAGGTTTCATCCATCGGGTAGTCTGGGCCGCAAATTCGTTTCTGTAAAAGATTTGATGCATTCAGGAAGCGACATTCCAAAAGCATCACCGGACATGATTTTAAGAGATGCGGTAGTAAAAATGTCGCAATTCGGCTTTGGCGCACTAATTGTATGCAATGAACAAAACGACTTATTAGGAATATTCACAGACGGCGATCTGAGAAGATACTTCGAAAAAGGAGAAAATGCCGAATTGTCTATTCCCTTAAATAAAATAATGACAAAAAACCCGAAACACACTACTCCAAACAGGCTTGCCATGGAAGCACTTAAAACCATGGAAGACAAATCTATAACATCACTGCCGGTAGCAGAATCGGGCAAAATTGTGGGCTTTTTACATCTTCACGACATTTTGCGTTCGCGCCTTGTTTGATAATTTTCTTGCAGGTTTGTTTTAAAGAATGTAAAATAGCCAATGTCAGAATTTTTGTTAATAGGAGAAAAATAATGAAAAGCATTAAAGGCACCAAAACCGAAGCCAATCTTAAAACAGCTTTTGCAGGCGAATCAGAAGCTAGAAATAAATACACTTATTATGCTTCAAAGGCCAAAAAAGACGGCTTTGTACAAATAGCTAATATTTTTGAAGAAACTGCCAATAACGAAAAAGAACACGCAAAATTGTGGTTCAAACTCCTTCACGATGGCGATATACCCACCACAACCTTAAATCTCAAAGACGCAGCAGACGGTGAAAATTATGAATGGACCGACATGTATGCAGGTTTTGCGAAAGTGGCCAAAGAAGAGGGCTTTAATGAAATAGCTGCTCTTTTCGCCGGCGTTGCAAAAGTTGAAAAAGAACACGAAGAAAGATATCGCAAGCTTTTAGCCAACATCGAAGGCGGACTGGTGTTCTCACGTGACGGCGAAATGATTTGGCAGTGCAATAACTGCGGACACATTGCAATCGGCAAAAAAGCTCCCGAAGTATGCCCGGTATGCAATCATCCTCAAGCACATTTCCAACTTAAACCCGAAAATTACTAATACAAATTATAAGCTAAAATAATCGCTTATTATACTGTCGGCAAAGGCTAA
>JAQVCG010000049.1 GCA_028689875.1 Candidatus Rifleibacteriota bacterium
GTCGGGTTATTTCATCTGTGTTTGCGTTGCTCATGTTGCTTATCACCTCGCATATGCCTTCTTCGC
Organism: Candidatus Rifleibacteriota bacterium; assembly: GCA_028689875.1. GTDB lineage: Bacteria > Muiribacteriota > Ozemobacteria > Ozemobacterales > Ozemobacteraceae > MWDD01. Next base: position 67 of record JAQVCG010000049.1, read on the forward strand.
TTCTAAGTTCCTCCGGTAGATCATCTATACTTCGATAATAATTGCCAAACTTTAAAATATGCAGCCATTTTTCAAACTTGCTTCGCAGTTTTGTCGGTTTGTCGCCATCAAATTTCGACAGCTCAACAAAGTGATATTCAAGCAAATCTGTCAGGACTCTGTTGGTTTTGTCATGTTTGATCAAGTATTTGTTATATATATCCGGGTCGGGAAGCACCGTTTCGCACATTATCCATAAGCAAAGAGTTTTATTCAGGTCCGTGTATTTTTCGCCGCGCAACATTTCTCCGGAATAGCTGACTGCCGAATAATAAAGCACTCTCTTTAGTATTTCCGCGTGTGCTTTTACTTGAACTTCGACGCAGAAGACTTCGCCCCGTTTGTTCTTTGCTTTAACATCTATCACCGATTGCTTACCGCCCTGAAAATCGGGCAGGTTAATCGGGTTCAGTATCTCCAGTTCTTTAATTTCCTGCTCGCCTCTGTATTTTAACAGGGCATTAAGCAGCAAGGCCAAAAGCTTTTCGTTGCCTTTGCGCCCGAACACTATCTTAAACAACAAATCATTTGTCAGACCAAAATATTTATCATACGCACTGTTCATTTTTCTTTACCAATCAACAACAGATAGAATCCTCTTCACTCTAATTTTAACATTTATTAGCGATGATATCAAAGCTTAAAGAATCTTTTTCCGGCAAAATTGCCGGTAAGTTGCGGCTGATCGGTAGCAAAATGCCGGGCTTTTGATCGGGGCTTACGTATGGGGAGCAGAATGTGTGTGGCTGTGAGTGTTGGCTGCTATGCTTAAACTTTATTCCGCCGCTTTTACTGTAACTTGCCCATTCATTAGCATTGGCAACAACCAATCTCGAAGTTCTGATAGTTGTTGGTTTTGTTTGTGTAACAAAATTTGTTTCTCTTGTATTGGGTATAATTTTTCATCAAGTGCTCTCACTATTTTACTAGGTGGAATAACAATTCGACTTTGTTTTAAATGGTCTTGTGTAATATGCCCCATTGTTGTTTTTCGCAATTCAGCAATCATCTTAAAGTGTTGCAAATACCAAATTAGTTGATAATAATAAAATGACCTTGGATACTTTTTTGAAGTAACTTTAAAGATATGCTGATTTAAAGCACCTTTGCCTCCTGACCAAATCATTACTTCAAGTGAAGCTGACCAAGAAAACAGAACATCGCCATCGTTTACAATTAATTTATCAGGAATATCTGCTTTAACTTTTTCAGTATTTTCAGTAATACCATCTCTCATTTCTCGTATTTTGATTACTGGCAAATAATCCTCATTTGTCGGTCGGTAATTTTGACAAGCAAAACCATTTATATAAGTTGCTATGTCTAATAATGTCTTCACTTCCCAGCCTTCAGGAATTTTCCTTTTTAATTCGGCGTTGTAAACCATTTTGCCGCCCGATGATTTGTAGGGTTTGCCTTGCTCGTTGGGAAAATCGAACTGCACAAACCAATAATCATACAGCGTTTTTGCCATGGCTTCCAACTCTCGGTTTATGCGGTTGTTGAGTTCTATTTTGGTGTCAAGGTCGGAAAGGACTTTGGCAACAATTTGTGAATTTGGCAAGTTTGGTACCTGAATTTCCCTTAATATACCAATAGTTAAAAACTTTGTTTGAGAACCTTGAGATTTATCTTTTAATAGTTTTAATGCTAAAGAAAGTAAATAATAAATGTAATCTATTGATATTTCACCATTTGAAGTTAAAATATAAGTTCTTTGATATGCATTAAACTTACCTTTAAATCTATTGACATGAAAATTACCTTGAGCATTATTTCCAGCAACTAAAACTACATCATCATCAAAAGCATATGTATCAATATTAGTAGGTTCTTTTGCACATGTATAAAACGGATACTTGCCATTTTCAACAAAAGCATTAGAATCTAAACTACCTGTAGTTATATTGCAGACATCGCCAACTTTTAAAAACTTACTCATACCTCAAACCCTTTAAATTATTCCGGATTTCGGTTTCCAAAGTTCTGTTTTCTGCAAAAAGCTTGTTCAGGTTTTCTTCAAAGCTATTCATCTTGGCTTCAAATTCTTCGGGCGTAATATCTACATATTCAATTTTTACTTCAAAATATTGCCCGGCACTCAGCGAGTAGTTTTTCTGTTTTATCTCGTCGTAGCTAACTACTACCGAAAAATCTTCAAGGGCTACTTTTTTGTTGAAAGTGTCGATAATTTGCTGTTCTTCTTTTGCAGTTAAAACCGTCTTTTGGTTTTTGCCGTCTTTTATGGTTTCACCCAAATTGGAAGCGTCAATCAGCACCACACTGTCTTTGTTGTTTTTATCCATAAACACTATGGAAACATTGGTACCTGTGGTTGCAAAAATATTGCTTGGCATACTTACCACACCTGCCAACATTTTGCTTTCAACCAATTTTTCGCGAATGGCTTTGTCAATGCCGCTTTGAGCGGTAATAAAACCTGTTGGAACTACAACGGCTGCTTTTCCTTTTTTACTCAACGAGAAAATAATATGTTGCAAAAACAGTGAGTATATCGCCATTTTATCTTTGGCTTGTTTGGGTATGTTTGGAATTCCTGCAAAAAAACGGTCTTTGTTTTCTTTGCAATCCAAATCGTTGCGGTAATCCGAAAAGTCGAGTTTAAACGGTGGATTGGAAACAATAAAATCAAATTTTTCTAACGCTCCGTTATCGTCTTTATGATAGGGGTGCGAAATGGTGTTACCCTGAATAATATTTTGAATGGAATGCACCAGATTGTTCAAAATCAAGTTCAAACGCAACAAACTCGATGATTTTTGGCTGATGTCCTGCGAATAAATGGTGCATTTGTCTTCGCCAATGGCGTGCGCAATGTTCATTAACAGTGTTCCCGAACCCGCCGAAGGGTCGTAAACGGTTACATCCTGCACAGGCTCGTTTACCAAAATGGCAGCCATAATTTTTGCCACCGCGTGAGGCGTAAAATATTCGGCATACTTGCCTCCGCTGTTGGTGTTGTAATCTTTTATCAGATATTCAAAAATGGTGGCGTAAAAATCAAATTTCTGGTTAAAAATACGCTCAAAGCTTACCCCAACCAATTTGTTGATAATGGCTTTTGCGAAGGCATCACGTTTGCTGCCATCGCTAATGTATTCGGTTAACCGGTCGAACAAAACCACTTTTGCCCCGCCATCGGTTTTTACAGAGAAAATGTCGTTGTTGCTAATGGCAATGTCCATCAAGGTATCGTCGAACAATTTGGCAAAATCGCTTTCGTTTTGTCTGCTAAAAAGTTCCGATATAAAATGCTGTGGTTTTAGTTTTGCGGTATCGGCTCCTAACTGTAAAAGCAACATTTCGTAATCGTCTTCGGAATATTCAGCAATTACTTTTTCCCAGTTTTCGGCTTTCTTTAACTTGCTGTCGAGTTTCTTTACCTCAAACGCAAATTTGTCGTTCATAAATTTATACAGGAAAACCTGCGTAATTATTTTAAACTCGTTTCCATCGTTGCCCAAACCATAATTTGCACTAATGCTTTTAAGACCGTCAATGAGTGTTTTGGTCTTTTCTTTAAAATCTATATCTGTCATACTGTTCTTCCGTAGAATTCGTTAATGTATTCGTTTACCACCAAGTTGTTAATATACTTCGATGATTCAGCGTTCAAATTTATATTGTTTTTGTTTTTGAATCGGTCAATAACCAATCCCATCATTTGTGTACTAAAATAGCTTTCATTATCTAATAATCGAGTGTTTTGCAGCACTTTCAAATCAGCATCATGCTTTACACTCCTTAATGCTTCAAAAATATGACTTTCTTTTTGTGAAATTGTGCCTTTTTCAACCAATCGTTTGTGGATTCGGGCATATTTCGGGTCGCTGCCGTATTTGTCTTTCAGTAAATTGTTTTGGCGGTTGAGTTCCTTTGTTTTTTCGTAAATTTTAGTCAATGTACCAATGTTCTGTTTCATTTCGTCTTGTGAAATCTCGTCAAGATTTTTCTTGTCGAATAAGCGTTTCAATTCTTCGTATAACGAAACAAATTCAGGGTCTTTCTTGTCAAAATTACTTTCCAAAGTTTCACGGGTTTTCCGCAAAGTATCTTTTAATTCATCGGCTAAAATCAGTTCTTCTTCTGAAATTTTTGTGAAATGAAACAGTATATCTTCCAAAGCAACATTCAGTAAATTAGTATTGTCAATGTTGTTTTTTAAAGCTTCCTGCGTATTGAGCAGGGCTAAATGATTTTCGGTTTCATGGTAAAGTTGAGCCAGCTTTTTAAAATCAATTTTTTCGAGCAAATCAAAATGACCGAATAAACGGATTAGGTTGTATAAATTCTTGGCATTACCCAAAGCCTTTTTAATGAGCAATACTTTTTCACGGTCTTGAATTTGGGTTATTTGTTGCGAAAACACTTCTGCATTGGTGGTATCGAAACAAAACAAAATATCCTTTATTTCGGCAATTTCCTTTTCAATTTCTTCTTTCGATTTAAACAAGTCGGAGTAAAACTCCATTTCATCACCCAGTTCGGCTTGCAATTCATCAAAATAAGCTTTGTTGGTTGCGTCAAATTCGGCTCGTATATCGGCAAAATCAACTACATAACCATATTTGAAATTTTTGTAGGTTCTGTTTACTCGTGTCAGTGTTTGTAAGAGGTTGTGCCTTTTTATAACTCGCCCGATGTATAATTTCTTTAATCGTTTGGCATCAAAACCGGTTAAAAGCATGTTGTAAACAAACAGAAAGTCAATTTCTCCCTCTTTGAAATCTTCAACAAGATCTTTTCGTTCGTCCTTTGTGCCAACATCGTGAAGAATTAAGGCAGCCGTTTTTACTTTATAACTGTCTTTCAGTTTGGTTTTGTAAACTGCTCTTGGTTCTGCCACCATAAGCAATTTTTCTTGCGATTCTTCTATTGGAAGCAATTCCGGTTCCGTTTTCAAAGCATATTTTTCAGTGAAAATTCGGTACATTTCTTTTGCTTGCTCTGAACTGTCGCAAACTACCATTCCGCCAATGGAACTATCGGAAAAAGTCAATCGGCTTTTCTCAAAATCGTTTACAATATAGTCGAGCATTGGCTCAACAAAGTTTGTGTGAGCAAATACTTTTTGCCTTTCAATATCGCCTTTTAAAATCTTGATTTTATCCAAGGCATTTTTTAGCACAATTTTATAATTGCTTTCAATTTCTTCTCTGATTAACCGAAGCGTGTAACCATCGGCAATTGAGGCGTTGTAGTAATATTTGTGAATGTAAGCTCCAAATAAATTTTTCGAATAATTACCCTCTTTAATGAGTGGCGTACCTGTTAAACCGATTTTAATTGCGTTGGGATCGGATAGCATGAGGTTTGCCAAAAAACTACCCTGCGGATTGTAACTGCGGTGAACTTCATCTAAAAAGTAAATTCGCTGAATACTTATGTCGTAATCTTGCTTTTGTGTTGCATTGGCTTCTTCACTAAACTTTTGAATATTTACCACTGTAATTTCAGCCCTGCCCGAATTGTTGTGAATGGCAGTTGTGGTTTTAATTGACTTTACAAAATCCGCTTTCGAATCAACAATATGAACAATTAAACCACGAGCTGTAAATTCTCGTTTTGCCTGAATAAGCAGGTCTAAACGGTCAACAATAAAATAGAATTTAGGTATTACTTTTTTCTTTTGGAAATAATCGGTCAGGTAGCGAACATTATAAAACGCCAAAGCTGTTTTTCCGCTTCCTTGTGTGTGCCAGATAATTCCATTATTAATTCCGCTTTCTAATTTGTTTTCAATGGCTTTTGTGGCAAAAATTTGAGGGTAACGCATAACGTGTTTTTCAATTCGATTTTTCTCGTCCACATAGGCAATAGCATATTTTAGAATAAAAGAAAGTCTGTCTTTTGAAAACAATGATGTAAGAACTCTGTTTGTTGGGGTGTTTGGGTTTTTATTTGTCAAGAACTCAGGCGAACTCTTGATAACGACCAAATTGTTTTCTTTTAAAACGAAATTTTCTAAATTATCATCTTCAACAGCCAAGAGTTTTTCCAAGTCCAATTTTTCTTCTTCTCTGAAATAGTTGAATATGGGTTTTGTGTATGAAGGCGAAGCATAAAAAGCACCTTGTAAAGGTTCAATATCTTCGTTGTCGTATTCCATGTTGTTGGAGAAAACCATCAATTGCGTAATGTTTACAAACTTTCTGAATTTCTTGTTTTGAAATCGTTTGTTTATTCTTTCCCGTTCTGCAATTATTCCGTCTCGATTGTTCGGTTTCTTTACTTCAATAAATGCCAACGGCATTCCATTGATCAAAAGAATTATATCCGGTCTGAATTCTTCGTCTCCGTTTTTGTAAGTCAATTCGGTTACGACATGAAAAGTGTTATTTTCAAAATTTTCAAAGTCAATCAGTTTTACGCCTGATTCACCGGTCAATTTCTCAAAATAGGCTTTGCCTAAATCTTCATTGCTCAGTAAAAGAGAAATGTCAAGCAATAATCGTTCTGCTTGGTCATGGTCAAAGTCAGGGTTGATTTTAACAATAGACTCTTTGAATATTTCGGTAAAAATATTTGTCTCTGTATCCCAAACCGCATTATTCAGCGAAATATATTTATAACCAAGTCTGCATAGGTGAAGTATGGCCGGTATCTTAACTCTTGAATCCTCGTTAAATTTCATTGATCTTATAAATAGCTTTCTTAGACATGAGTATGTATCTTAGTTATTTTTGAACTTTCAAGCCCCAACAACTCTTGAATATATCTTAAATCAGTGCCTTGTTCAAGTAAATGTATTTCAAAAGGTTCATCAAATCGGTTCTTCTCAATCCTGCCGAATAAATAAGCGTCAGGAAACATTGATGATATCAAAGCTTAAAGAATCTTTTTCCGGCAAAATTGCCGGTAAGTTGCGGCTGATCGGTAGCAAAATGCCGGGCTTTTGATCGGTGGTTAGTCGCAAGTTGTTAAAGCGGTAAGTTGGGGCTTATTTTCGCTTTTTTCGCGGCTTTTCGGATTTATATTCAGCTGTAGTTTCGCAGAGTCTGTTCTCGTTTGCCAACAATTCAATCTGAGCAATAGACATGTCGGTAAGTTCACTTATGAGCTCGTAAGGTATGCCCTTACTAAGCATTTTTCGCGCCGTCTGTATTTTAGCTGATTCTATCCCCTTTTCTATACCTTCTTCAATCCCTTCTCTTCTTGCGGCGTCTAGGTCTGTTGCAAGATCGCTTAAAAACATATCTCTGGCAAAAAGTTCGTGTCGGGTTATTTCATCTGTGTTTGCGTTGCTCATGTTGCTTATCACCTCGCATATGCCTTCTTCGCTTCTTAGTTCCTCCGGTAGATCATCTATACTTCGATAATAATTGCCAAACTTTAAAATATGTAGCCATTTTTCAAACTTGCTTCGCAGTTTTGTCGGTTTGTCGCCATCAAATTTTGACAGCTCAACAAAGTGATACTCCAGCAAATCTGTCAGAACTCTGTTGCTTTTGTCATGTTTGATCAAGTATTTATTATATATATCCGGGTCGGGAAGCACCGTTTCGCACATTATCCATAAGCAAAGAGTTTTATTCAGGTCCGTATATTTTTCGCCGCGTAACATTTCTCCGGAATAGCTGACTGCCGAATAATAAAGCACTCTCTTTAATATTTCCGCGTGTGCTTTTACCTGAACTTCGACGCAGAAGACTTCGCCCCGTTTGTTTTTTGCTTTAACGTCTATCACCGATTGCTTACCGCCCTGAAAATCGGGCAGGTTAATCGGGTTCAGTATCTCCAGTTCTTTAATTTCCTGCTCGCCTCTGTATTTTAACAGGGCATTAAGCAACAAGACCAAAAGCTTTTCGTTGCCTTTGCGCCCGAACACTATCTTAAACAACAAATCATTTGTCAGACCAAAATATTTATTATACGCACTGTTCATGTTTATTCGCCAATCAATAACAGATAGAATCCTCTTAACTTTAATTTTAACATTTATTAGCGATGATATCAAAGCTATAAGAATATTTTTCCGGCAATGTAAAATGTAAAGTTTGTTTCACGCTTTGAATAATAAAACGTGAAACAAGTCTTACACAATGAACTTAGTTTTACATTGTGAAACTACTTTTACATTTCACCTAAAAAATATTACCGATTGTATACAACCACACTCTAATTTGTTATAATTTAGAGTGTGGTTGTGTGGCATGAGGTAACAATTCATGAATCATATTAAAGCAATAACAGAGATTCTTGAGCGGCAGAGCGGTATTGTAACAACTGCTCAGATAAATGCTGCCGGGATTCCGAGGCTTTATTTAAGCAAGATGACGGCCAAAAAGCTTTTACAAAAGGTCGATCGCGGTATTTACGCAGCACCGGAAGCTTGGGAAGATGAAATGTTCATATTGCAATACAAATACAGCAAAGGGATTTTCTCGCACGAAACTGCACTTTACATTCATGGTTTTAGCGACAGGACACCGACAAGGTTTGTAATGACTTTTCCATACGGATATCACGCTAAATCGATTTCCGGCACAAATATCAGAATGAAAAAGGTCGTTAAAAGCATATATGAGCTCGGAATCGTTGAAAGAGCAACGCCCTTTGGTAATACAATACGACTCTATGACCTTGAACGCACTCTTTGCGACATAGTAAAAGGTAATAACAGCTGTGACATTCAGATTGTGAATCAAGCAATGAAACGATATGCACTATCAAAAGAAAAAAACATTTCGCGCTTGCTTGAATATGCCGAACTTCTGCGGGTAAAACCGAAAATCCTTGCTTACATGGAGATACTGCTGTGATTACAAGGAACCCTATGCAACTCAAGACAATTATAAAGAAAAAGGCTGCAGAGAAACACATTCCGGAACAACTAGTCTTGCAAAATTATATGCTTGAACGTCTGCTGGAAAGAATTACGTTAACGAAATTCCAAAAAAACTTTATTCTGAAAGGCGACTTTTTAATCGGTGCTATCGTTGGTCTGGATGCAAGAACAACAATGGATCTTGATGCCACGGTTAAAGGCCTTGAATTGTCACATACGACTATACAACTCGTTTTTGAAGAAATTTGCCAGGTTAGCTTATACGATAATGTAGCATTTGAAATTACCGGTATTGAAGATATAAGAGAATCAGACGATTACCCCGGAATTCGTGTGGGGTTGAAAGCCAATTATCCGCCAATCAGCGTTCCGCTTTTTGTGGACGTGACAACCGGAGATAAAATAACCCCTAAAGCTATTGATTACAAGCTTAATCTGATGTTTGATGAGCGAAGCATACAGGTATTAGCCTATAATCTTGAAACTTTGCTGGCCGAAAAAATTGAGACAGTTATCAGCCGGAATATTGCCAATACCAGACCAAGAGATTTTTATGACATTTACATACTTCATCGTTTGTATGAAAACAGTATTAGCTCAGACATTCTAAAAAGAGCAATAGAAGCAACAGCAACAAAACGGGGAACTATGTCGGCTATAAGAGCTTATAGAAAAGCAATGCAAGATGTTAGTGTCAGCGAAAGAATGAATGGATTTTGGAATAAATACCGGAAGGATTACAGTTATGCTAGCAGTATTAACTTTAATGATATTTGCTTGCTAATTATCGATATTCTTGAGAGGCTTGGCTTTTAGCAGGCCACCGGACGTTGAAGCTTATTGGAAAAATTAACACATCCCCCGGGCGTTGAAGGCTCGGGGGATGTTTGTTTTAGCCGTCAGATGAAAAGGTTGCTGTTGGCGTGATTTGAGTCGGCTATGTATTTGGCTACTCCGCCGTATTCGATGCCGTCGATCAGTTCTTCTTTTTTCATTCCCATGATGTCCATTGCCATTGTGCACGCAATGATTTTGATTCCTGACTCTTGGGCTTGTTTAATAAGCTCTGTCAGAGAGTAAACATTTTTGTTTTTCATTACCCATTTCATCATCGCAGTGCCCATGCCGCCCATATTCATTTTTGAAAGTGTAAGCTTGTCGGGCCCCTTAGGCATCATAAAGGCAAACATCTTGTCTATCAAGGTCTTTCCTTCGGGGTTTGAAACGGGTTTGCGCAAAATATTCAGACCCCAGAATGTAAAGAACAATGTAACTTCTTTGCCCGCAGCTCTTGCGCCGTTTGCAATAATAAGTGCTGCAAGTGCTTTATCTAAGTCGTTCGAAAAAACCACAATCGTTTGCCCGGTCGCGCTCACCGCACCGGCAGGCGCCGACGCAAGTGGCAAAGCAGATTTTTTTACTGTCGCAATAACTTTTGGTCCCGAGTTTTCAACGCTTACTAAAGTGTTGCCTGTAGACTTGCACCAGCCTTCGATATCTGCGGCAAAACCGGAATCAGTGGTTGTTGCCTCGACAATTTGCCCTTCATTAGATTTTTTCATTGTGTCTGCGAGCTTCATGATAGGGCCGGGGCACTGCATTCCCGATAAATCAAGTTTAATTATATCGCTGTTATTCATAATCTTTTTGTCCTTATTTGCTTCTCTTGCGCATACAACGCCGATTTTATCGCTAACGATTTCGTCATATAAATATTTGCCGCCCGCAAATGAATAGGTGTTCTCAAACCCCATTTGCATTAAAATTCTGTTGGCGGTATAGCTGTTAAAACCTTTTTGGCAGAATAAAACGACTCTTTTGTCTTTTGGTATCTCGTTGTAACGCTCTCTGAGCATTGCTGCAGGTATAGAAACTGCTCCCTCGATTGTTTTGGCTTTAAAAGCTTCTTCGGGTCTAACGTCGATTATGTAGCTGTCTTTGAGATCTTCGTAAAACGCAGGTTTATGAATGCCCTCGAGAATGTTTGCCGAAGACATCCCCAATAAATTGACCGGGTCTTTTGCCGATGAATAGGGCGGTGCGTAGCATAATTCAGAGTCGACTAAGTCTTGAACCGTTCCGCCTAAGCGCATTATGGTCGAAATAACGTCTATGCGCTTTTCGGTGCCATCTGTGCCCACCGCCTGAGCACCTAAGATTTTACCCTCTTTTGTAAAGAGAAGTTTTATGATTAAAGGCGATGCATCAGGGTAATAGCCCGAATGAGATGTTCCCTGTATTATATTTTTAAGGAATGGCACATTCGCTTTTTTTAGTTGCCGTTCGTTTTTGCCTACACTCGCGATGGTTTTGTTAAATACCTTTATGGCGCTGGTGCCTTGAGAGGCTTTATAAAGCTGTTTGCGCCCAACAATGTTGTCTGCAATAATTCTGCCTTGTCTGTTAGCAGGCCCTGCAAGCGGAATCAAAGCCGGCCCTTTTAATACAAAGTCTGAAATTTCAACAGCATCGCCGCCTGCGTAAATGTTCGGGTCAGACGTCTGCATATATTCATTTACAACTATTGCATTATTAATGCCTAACTTCAGGTTAGCTTTTTTGGCTATTTCGGTGTCAGGTTTTACGCCAATCGCCAAAATGGCAACGTCGTATTCAAGCTTTTTGCCCGAATTTGTTTCGATTTCTTTATCACCAAACGATTTTACGCCATCGCTTAAAATCAGCTTGCAGCCATATTTTCTCAGCTCATTTTGTGCAAATACCGCAATTTCTTCGTCAACCGGAGCTAACAACTGCGGGGCAAGCTCGATTAAAGATGTGTTCAAACCCATTTCTACCAAGTTTTCGGCCACTTCAACGCCGATAAAACCGCCGCCAACAACCACCGCATTGCGCGCATTGGTCTTTGCTATGTAAGCTTTGATTTTGTCTGCGTCTGCAAGAGAGCGCAAAGTTAATACGTTTTCGCGGTCAATGCCGGGAATCGGCGGTCTAAGCGGGGAGGCGCCTAATGATAAAACTAAATTGTCGTAAGTGAGTTCGTAATCATTGTTTACGCTTACTGTCTTTTGCTCGGGGTTAATGCTTGTTACACGGGAATTTAAGCGCAAATCAATGTTTAAAACATCGGTGAATACGCTCGGTTTGGCAACTAAGATTTTGTCTCTGTCACTTATTACATCTGAACAGTAGTAAGGCAAACCGCAGTTTGCAATAGAAACTTCGTTGCTGCCTTCAAGCAGAATGATTTCTGCTTTTTCGTCAAGTCTTCTTAAACGTGCTGCTGCACTCGCTCCGGTCGCACCGCCGCCTACTATTATAGTTCGCATAATTGCACCTCTAAACTTTTAATGATTTTAATTACAATTGGATTCTCAAGTTTGTAACAGACCTGATTCCCGTTTCGATAGCCCATAATGATGTTTGCGTTTTTCAATATGTTTAAATGCTGCGAAACGGTTGGTTGTGGTATAGAGAGTTTCTCTGACATAGTGCTCACATTGCAGTTTTCTTTGCGCATCAAACCGCACACTATCTTGAGTCTTATAGGGTGAGAAATTGCCTTAAACAGTTCGGCATATTCTTCAATATTCATTTTTTGCTCCAATTTTTTTATTAACTATATTCAATAATTAGAATATACGAATATTAGAATATTGTCAACCCCTTTTATAATCTTGCCACACTTTCGCAACCGATTTATAATAAAACCGTTAAACCCAAATGAACGAAATAAATCTAATTCAGTGCTTGGAGTGTATTATGAAAAAATTGTTTTTGCTGTTGCCGGTGTTAGCTCTTTTCTGTGCTATTGCGCAAGCGCAGCCCGCTGACCCCGTATTGCCCTCTGAGGTCTTTTTTACAAAAAATGTCACTCCTGAAAGCGTATTAATGTTGTTTTCGCACATCGCAAAAAATGTAAAAGGCAAAGTGGCTATAAAAACCCACTTCGGAGAAGACGGCAACTCGTATTTTATTCCTCCGACGCTCTTAGAGCCATTGTGCAAAAAGCTCGACGCCACTATTGTCGAAACAAACGTTGCATACAAAGGCCGCAGAAGACAGACCGAAACCCACATACAGCTTGCTAAAGACCACGGCTTCACTTTTGCACCCATCGACATTCTCGACGCGGGCGGCACATTAGAACTGCCCGTAAGAGGGGGCAAGCACATCAAAAAAGCGAAAATCGGCAAAAACCTCGAAAAATACAACACTATTGTTTATTTTACCCACTTCAAAGGCCACTCAAGCGCAGGTTTCGGCGGCTGTATAAAGAATGCCTCAATGGGAATGGCCACCCCCGAAGGCAAACGTGAAATGCATTCGAGAGATTACCCCATAACTGTGTCCGAAAACTGCATTCAATGCGGAGCATGCGTTAATGACTGCCCGGCTGATGCTATTACCCTTAACCCTCTTACAATTGACAGGGAAAAGTGCATCGGATGCGGCAAATGTATCGGTGTTTGTCCTGCAAACGCTATTGCCCGCCCGGACAACGAACAGCAGAAAAACTTTTTCATGGAACGCTTAGTCGAATATGCCAAAGCGGCAACCGACTTCAGAAAGTCTGTGTATTTGAGCTTTATAATTAATGTTTCGCCCAGCTGTGATTGTTCTTCAAGGCCCGGCAAGCCATTTATTGGCGATATCGGTATCTTAGCTTCAACAGACATAGTAGCCATAGAAAAAGCCGCATTAGACCTGGTTAACAAGGCACATAGCTGCGATGACGCGTTTTTGAAAGAAAACAATGTTAGCGGCAACAGACAAATCGAATACGCAGAAAGGCTTAATATGGGTATTTCCAAATATAAACTGATCGATATAGACAAGACTTCTGCGAATACCAATAAAATGACACCCCAAGATGCGTATAAAAACTTTTTTTTGCTCCCTGAAAACGAGCTGGAAAAGCTCTTTGCTGCTGCATTTTTGAAACAAGTAGATTTAAAGAAAATACTCGAGATCAGAAAAATTTATACTGACACACTCGGCGAATTTGTTAAATCTGAGCAAGTTGATAAAGGCTTTAAGCTGTATTTTCAAAAAGGCAACGCAGACTCTTCAATAGGCATTAACAGCGATAATAAAATTGCTTCAATTTGGTTTGGAGCACCAAATTTAACAACTGATACATTCGACCAAATTGCAGCCGATTTAAAAAAAATGCCCGGCAAAGTCAGTGTTTGCCTGCTGCAGCACGACAAAAACGGTAAATCTGAAAAGGAAATTTTTACGCTCGACCACAAAATCCCTCTCGGCTGTGGCTCAGCGTTTAAGCTCTACCTGCTGAAAGCCCTCGAAGACACTGTAGCAGAGGGTAAAGCTAAAATGAGCGACACAATTGCATTAAACGAAAACTTAATCTCGTTTCCTTCGGGAATCTTGCAGGAATGGCCCATAGGAAGTCACCACACACTAGAAACTCTCGCGGGATTGATGATATCTGTCAGCGACAACACAGCTACCGATCACATTTTCAACTTTTTAGGTCTGACAAAGCTGCGAGGCTATTTCCCTGAAACTTGCACTGAATTGCTCACCACGAGTCAGTTTATTAAGTTTAAGTTCGCGTTCAAAGAACTCGCCGAAGAATACGTAAAGGCAGATGCAAGTAAAAAAAGCGAAATATTAAAAGAAATCGACGCGAAAAAAGCCGCAGACATAGACCTGTCATTTTTAAGCAAACAGCCCGCAAAACCTTTTTTGGTCGATGAAATTGAATGGCACATCAGCACTCTTGATCTTTGCCGCGTAATTTTTTCATTGCGCGACAACAAACTTTTGCGCATTAACCCCGCCACAGGCATAGCAAGTAAAGCCGATTGGCACATAATTGGCTATAAAGGCGGCAGCGAGCCGGGCGTTTTGAATTTTACCTGGGTTATGCAAAAAGCCCCCGCCGCGCCGTTTTATACTCTTTCATGCACAGCCGTAAATTCTGAAAAAGACATTGACATAAGTGCTTTTTCAATGCTAGCCTCGCGCTTAATTAATTTGATACGGTTGTCAAATTAAAGAAAATCGGTTAAGATTTTAAGAAAAAGAATGAGTTGAAGATGATGCGAAAAAAAAGCTCTTATGTATGCAAAATGCTTTTAATAGCTCTTGTTGCAGTTTTAATGCAGGGAGTCTTTCACGAAGCTTTGCACGCGTCTTCGTCTGAGGTCGCTCCGCACGAAGGGCATAAACACATACATCTTGAACAGACGCTTTATAAAGCATTAACTGTAGAAAACTACGATGTTGTTGATTCAGAGCATTGTGGAGCAAATGAAGACAGATGCCACGGCGACCACAAAACTTGTTCGTCGCTTTCTTGTATTTATGGCGGAATATTCATAATCGGGTATTTTAAATACGATAATAATTTGGTCGGCGAATTTTTTTCGCTCCAAACACCTGTAATTAATCTTTTAAACGTAAAAGGCGCGTTTTTTCGTCCTCCAATTGCTTTCGCAGTCTGACAAAAGAAACTTTTACTCACTTTGAATTCCTTTTTGTTTTGACAGCGGAGGTTTTATGCGAAAATTTTTTCGTACATTGTTTTTCTTACAAACTTTTGTGCTTATATGCGCGCATTTGCCGGCTTTAACTTTGTGTGAAGCACTGGCAATTGCTGAATCCCATTCTTTGTTGAAAATAGCAGATTCCGAAATTCGCATCGTTGAATTAGAAGAAAAATATTCAAGCGTGCGTGGTCCGTCAGAACTTAGCTTAACTACAGAAAAATTGGGCGGCCCGACCGGTTTCGATGGCACAGAGATAGGTCTTGAATACGCGGTTCCGTTAAAAAATGGCAAGTTCAATCGTAGTGTGGCTAATTTAGCGAAAATGACGATTGAAATCGAAAAAATTAAAAAATCGAATTTGAGAAAATTCATTTTAAATGAAACGGCAAAGGCTTTTAATCGTGCTCTAATAATGGAAGAATTTGTCAAAAAAGCCACAGAAAATATTGAAAACTCAAAAAAACTGCTCGAAGTCTCAGAAATTATGGCAGAAAGTGGTTCAATTTCTGAAAGCGAAGTTTACAGAGCCGAGCTTGTGTTGAAACAAGCCGAACAAGATCATTCTGCAGCTGAAAGCGAACTCGAAGCTGCTTTAAACGAATTGGCCGCAGCAATGGGAACAGACCAAACCATCAAAGACAGTCTAAAAGGCGAGACCGGTTCTGAATTGGATTTACCCGATACTAAGACTTTAACTGATATTTTATTAAAACATAATTCTGAAATTGTGGCTCTAAATGCCGAACTCACAAAAATAACAGGTCGCAGAGCGCTTGTAAGTGCCTCAGCAAAACCTTCATGGAAACTTGTTGGCGGTGCATTAAATGAGCGGGAATCAGGTGATACTACCGCAATTTTTGGAATAAGCGGCGAGTTTTCGCACAGACGCGACAATAAAAAAGAAATGGAAATTCTTAATGAAGAAAAAAAACGCATCACTTTACTTTTAAACA